>NZ_JASIAL010000436.1:0-79473 GCF_030042015.1 Trebonia sp.
ACCTCAATCGTTCAGGCGTGCCGAGGGCCGGTTACCGATTGTGCCTGCTTCCGTTTTCGGTCCCCGTGTCCGTTTCGGCTGGGTCTTGGGGTGCACGGGTTCCCGGTGTGCCCGGGAGTGCGCCGGCTCCGACCGCGCCGGCCTTGTCCTCCTTCCGTGTCGCTGGGATGGCTCGTGCTGGTCACGCGGGTGCGGGCAGGGCGCAGAGCCGGTGCCAGCAGTCCAGGAATGCCTGGGCCCATGGCCAGTCGCCGCTGATGTTGAGGGTGCGCTGGCGGGCGTGGCGGACGAGCCTGGCCGGCAGGTGCCAGATCCGGTAGCGAAGTGTGTCCGGGTTGGCGGCGCGGAGTTCCTCGTCGTGGTGGCCGAGGAGGCGGGTCCAGGCGGCGAGGTCGGCTGCGATATTCGCAGCGATGACCCACCCTGCGTTGACCTGCCAGGTTTTCGACGGGAGGTTCCGCAGTCCCATGGCCTTGGCGGTGCGGACGCCGGCGGTCTCGACGCAGGCGTGCTCGCGGTGCAGCACGTCGGTGAACTGCGGGTGGTGGCTGCCGGGAACCCCTTCGATGCCGGAGTCGGGGATATTGGTGCAGATCACGGAGTAGCGCCAGCCGGTCTTCTTCTCGAAGGCGGTCAGGTTCTTCATCTGCCGGCGCGACGGCTTCACTCTGCGGACGATGAACCGCAGGCCGTCCGGCCAGTTCTCCGCCCTGGTCAGCAGGTGCGTGATCTCGGCGACGTCCTTGTCTTCCTCGGCGGTGCCGTCCTGGCAGGTCCCGGGCTTCCACACGCCGGCGGGGACCATCGCGATGGCGTCCTCGTCGGCGGCGGTGATCATCCAGCCGGTCGTGAACAGCACCTTCTTCCTTTTCGTGTTCAGGGACAGCAGGTGCTTGATCAGGTCGTGGCTGGCCCCGGCCCCGTCGACCCGGACGAGGATCTTCCGCCGGAACCGGGACGGGACCTGTCTCAGCGCGGCGGCCAGTATCTCCTTATGATCCGTGAAGGTGTTCGACCCGGCGTTCCCGGGCCTGAGCAGCATGGCCAGGCACTCCCGCGTGTTCCGGCACCAGGCCCCCAGCGGGTGGAAACCGTATCCTTTCTTCCAGGTGGGAGCTGCTCCCTCCTTGGCGCTGTGGGCGGTGACCAGGGTCGCGTCCATGTCGATGACGACCCACCCGTCGAGGACCTTCCCTGCGACGGCCAGCCACGGGAACCCCGTCGCGGCCGCGGCGATGAGCGCCCACGCGTGTGCCCTGGCCTTCGCGCGGGCGCGGGCGATCCGGTCCAGCATCCGCGGGCTTCCTGCCAGGTCCAGGGCCCGGCGGACCGTCGGCCCGCTGGGGGCGGCACCGAACAGCGGGGCGAGGTGGGCGAGCAGGGCGATGTCGCTCATGCTCGTGGCCCCGAGCGCGATCGCTGCGGCCATCGAGACGATGGCAATCCCGCGGTCGAGCAGCGGTGACGTGCGCTTTTCCTTCAGTGCGCAGCTGAGGCCGTCCGTGAGCCCGGCCTGGTCGGCGGCCTTGCGGAGCAGGATCGCGCCGGCGTGGCCGACCAGGCCCTTTCCGCCCGCGGTGACCTTCAGGGCATCGTCCCACCCGTTATGCTTCATCGCGAAGAGCGCTCCAGTGCTGGTTTTTGCTTGGTGTGGTAACCCGCAATCTCCCAGAACCCGGGCGCTCTTCGCCTTCGGAACACCGAAAGAGGGGACGGCCGCTGCGCGGCCGTCCCCTCTTTCAAGTCCTCCGGGCCCTGATGGCCCCGCACCCATAAGGTGCACGCCCCTGCAACCAGCAGGACCGAGAAATACCAGCTCACAGCCGCTTCACAAGCGTCAGCACCGAAGTCGGTCCTTAACTGCTGAGTACTGGAGGTTGACCAGGTCTTGCTCGGCAGTAGAGAGCGTGTTCTCCGCGGTGATGCTCGGCGGGTTGACGGCGCTGAGCGTGCCCACCGCCTTGAGCGCGGCGATGACCTGCGCCGTGGTAAGCGGAGGCTGCCCATTAGCCTGCAGGTTGCCGTGGTCAGTTGTGCTCTGGCAGGTGAGCACGCCGTTAGAGGCCATGCCGCCTGGGGTCTGGCTCTGGTCGGCAAGCTGAGCCGCTGTCGCCGCCTGGGCCTGGTTACCGTCGCCTGCCGTAGGCTTCGGTGATGCTGGCGCAGCCCCGTGTGTCGTAGCAGGCGGTGCTGGCTTCGGTGCCGATGCTGAAATGCTGCCGCCGCATCCGCTGATTCCTGCTACCGTCGCCAGCACGGTCATTCCGATAGCGGCAACGATGATCCCCTTATTCATGTCAGCCCCCCGTAACATTGGTCAATAGCCAGCGCGCCCTACGCGGGCTGGACGAGATTCCGTGGAGTCCCATGGATTGTCTTTAGCGAGCGGCGCGTTCTTTCCCGCCCCGGCAAACAACATGACCATCCAAATTGATCCCCGGCACCAGTCGATCTGCGTGGATCATGATGCCCTTAACCACGGCCGCGAGCGCGGAACGGTTCAGACTGCGCGGCGGTAAATTTCCTATGGCCACGGCCGCGCTGCGGCGAGCAGAGCGCCGACTCGCCATGGACCGGTTCAAGCGTGCAACTCGGGTTCGCTCTGGCTGTGGTCGCTGATCGTGGGGGGCAGTTGTCCCGCGCGGCGCCGGGTGGGTGAGGATGCCGCCATGAGGGTTCGGTTCGCTGGCAGCGGTGACGCGTTCGGCAGTGGCGGGCGGTGGCAGACGTGCATCCACTTGTCTGGCCAGGAGCAGGTTCTGCTAGTTGATTGCGGGGCTACCAGCCTGGTGGCGCTCAAGGCCCAGGGGCTTGACCCGAACGCGGTCGGCGCGGTCGCGGTGACTCACCTGCACGGGGATCATTTCGGCGGACTGCCCTTCTTGATCCTCGACGGCCAGTTCTCCCGCCGGACCGCGCCGCTGCAGGTGGCCGGCCCGCCGGGCATCCGGGCGCGGCTGGCCGAAACGATGGAGACACTGTTCCCCGGCTCCAGCCAGGCGCGGCGGCGGTTCCCGGTACAGGTAACCGAACTGGCTACCGACGGGCAGCCGGCCGCCCTGGGCGCGGCGACGGTGCGCGGATGGCAGGTCGAGCACCCCTGCGGCGCGCCGCCGCTGGCACTGCGGGTCGACCTGGACGGCGTGAGCTTCGCCTACTCCGGGGACACGCAGTGGACCGCGGCGCTGGCCGAGGCAGCGGACGGGGCGGACCTGTTCGCCGTGGAGGCCTACACCTTCGACCGGCCCGTCCGCTACCACCTGGACTACCAGACGCTGTGCGCGCACCTCGGACAGATCACCGCCCAGCGGATCGTGCTCACTCATATGTCGCCTGGCATGCTCACCAGGCTCGCCAACGCCGACGTGCCCGCCGCTTACGACGGGATGGTCCTGGACCTGTAACCCGGGCTGGCGACCACGGACCCACGGCGGGCCAATCCCCCAGGTAAGGCACGCCGGCCCGGGTGAGTGAGGCGAACCGCCATGCTTCCCACTCACGCAGGGCCGACCGCGGAGCCAGGGGACGAGCAAACCCGGCCATCAACCGGATGGGCTGCTGTAACGAGCCGAACGCGGCGTACGCGGCCGACGGATACGCGCGCATTCGCCGGCGCCGGAGCGGTCACCGCCAGAGCCGACCGAGACGGACCGAGACGGACCGAGACGCCCTCTTCCGCCGAATAGAGGACGTTGCACCCGTGCCGAAATGAGAGTGTTGTGAGGGCGGATACTCAGGCGTCAGGTAAGGCCGATGTAACTCTTTAGTTAGAGACCGAATTGAGACATGCGCCCAATAACCTCACCCGCTCCGATGCGCGCCTCCTCCGATGGAGCGCGTTACCTGGTAACGCTCTGTCGGCAAACCAGCATGAATGGGAGAGAGCTATGCGGTGGCGAGATAGCTGCGGATAACGCAGAATTGCCGCGCACCGATGAGAGTCCGAAGGCAACGTAGATGACTGGAGATGCGGGCGGTTGCGCGGTCGTGCCGCAGCCGGCCGGTCGGCTGGTACGCGGTGTGCGATCAGCGAGGCGGCCCCCTGTTTGCCGGCACCGTGCCGCTTTCCGATCAGGTGGCCGGACGGGCGCTCGCCGGGATTGTCAACCCTGTGCGCTGTTCGGGCGTCCTATCTCCAGCGGTGAAGCCGTGTCTTGTCGGCCTGGGGGCGGGACGTCCGGCATTCTCCAATGATCATCCAATCAGGAGGCAGCTATGCTGGGCCAGCTCGCGCACAAGGAGATAGTGTTCGCCATTGTCGCGGTCATCGCCATAGTCGTAGCAATGGGCATAGCGGCTCTCATTATCAAGACCAAGAAGCCTGCCGAACTTCCGCCGAGCATGCGGCCAGAGGAGCACCATGGGCACCGTAATCGTTAATGACTATACTCTTTCTACATCCGCCGATCCCGATACGGTGGCCGTGCTGCTTGGTAAGGTGTGGACCGCTAACTCCATGCGCGCTCGTATTGGACAGATTCAGGAGCTTGGCAGGTACAGCTACCGCCTGGAGACGGCTCTGGCCGGCACATTCGATGTGCAAATCTCACCCAACGGTCGCGGCAGCGTCCTCACCACCATGATCCGGAGATCTAGGACCACGCAGGCGAAGTTCCTTCTGCTGATCCCGCTGGGGCCGAAGAAAGTGCATGCGAATATCCTGGTGCGGACCATCATCGAAAAGGGGCTATCGCAGTATCTCATCGAGCAAGGCTATGAGGTAACCACCGAAATGCATAGCCATCCGTTGAACCGATGAGAGCGAGAGCCCTGACTTGGCCCGCAGCGGCACCCGCCGCCATGCGCCGCCGTTCCAGTGCAGGGCGGTCGGCCGGGGGTCGCTGGCAAGCGGATGGGCAGATGTGAGGTAAGGACGTCGGGCCCAGGCGTTGGAGGGCGAGGTCACCGACACCGAGGACAGGCCGGTGCCCGGCGGATGAGAGATGCCGGGGGTCAGGCCGCTGTCGCCGACGGGGAGCGGGCCGGCGGCGGTGATGGTGCGGTCCGGTCACCTGGTGCGGGAGTACGCCCGGCACCTCGGCCACCTGGGTATCGTGAGCGAACTAGCTGGGACGACTTCCGGCGAGTGATCAGCGCAGTCACAATTGACCGCAGCGCCACTCCTGGCGATCTGGCCCCGCCGCACCGAACGGAGGCTGCCATGCAGCGCAGCGTTGACCGTATCTACACCACGCACGTCGGCAGCCTGGCCCGGCCTGTGGCGCTGCTGGACCTGATGCGGGCGTCCGCCGCGGGCGAACTGGTCGACCAGGAGAAATTCGATACCGTGCACCGCCAGGCGGTCGCGGACGCGGTCGCGAGGCAGCGCGCGGCCGGGCTTGACGTGATCAGCGACGGAGAGCAGGGCAAGGCGGGATTCTTCTCCTACATCGGGCAGCGGCTGAGCGGGTACACCCCGGGCGCGGGGCGCACCACCCAGGACAAGTTCCGGCCGGAGATCGACGCGTTCCCCGAGTATTACGAGGCGTACTTCAAGCGCGCGATGACCGGCGGAATGGCCGTCCCCGCCCCTTCCCTCGACTGCACCGGCCCCGTCTCCTACATCGGGCAGGAACAGATCGCGGGCGACCTGGCGGCGCTGCGCGCCGCGGTTGGCGACGCCGGCCCTGACGAGGTGTTCGTCTGCGCCGTGGCGCCGAGTGGCGTTGGCGACAATCACTACTACCGGGATGAAGAGGAGTACCTGGACGCGGTCGCCGACGCGCTGCACGTCGAGTACCGGGCGATCGTCGACGCCGGGTTCACGCTGCAGATCGACGAGCCCTTTCTCACCGAGGAGTTCAGCTACCTGCCGGCCTCCCATGCGGAGAAGCTCGAGACCGTGCAGCTGTACGTCGACGCGATCAACCGCGGCCTGGCGGGCATTCCGCGGGACCGGGTCCGGCTGCACACCTGCTACGGCATCAACGAGGGCCCGCGCGTGCACGACGCGCCGCTGTCGGACCTGATCGACACGCTGCTGCAGATCGACGCGGGCGCCTTCTCCTTCGAGGCCGCCAACCCGCGGCACGAGCACAGCTACCACGTCTTCGAAACCGTCAAGCTCCCGCCGGACACGGTGCTGCTGCCCGGAGTGATCAGCCACGCCACGAGCATCGTCGAGCACCCCGACACGATCGCCGACCGCATCGTCAGGTTCGCCGAGGTCGTCGGCAGGGAGAACGTCGTCGCCAGCGCCGACTGCGGCTTCTCCTCGCAGGCCACCTACATCCCCGAGATCCAGCCCAAGATCGTCTGGGCGAAGTTCGAGGCCCTGGCCGAAGGCGCTCGGCGGGCGACCGCCCGGCTCTGGTAGCCGGTAACAGCAAGAAGAAGGAGCGGAGGGCGGAGCACCAGCGGGGAGGACGGCACGGGCGTCACGCCGGCCCGAGGGCCGGTCGCACCGCGGGCATGCCCGGCGTCGGCCCCTCCCCGATGAGCCGCAGCAGCGCGCCGGTGTCCAGGTGCCGCTCCACGGCGTCCGCCAGCAGGTCGAACTGCGCCTGCCGCGCCGCCTCGAACGACGTGCCTGGCACCGGCTTCCAGTCGAGTCCCGCCGCCAGCGCGACCTCTGACAGGTAGGCCTGCCGGAACGCGTCGTTCTCCAGCACGCCATGCCACAGCGTGCCGTCGACCGAGCCAAGCCGGCAGCCGTCGAGGGCGTCGCCCCCGCCTGGCGCGCTGGTGAACCACGGCGATCCCCCGGTCACGCGCACCTCGCCGTGGTGGATCTCATACCCGGCTACCGGCAGCTGGCCCGCGTACCCGCACGGCCGTCCGAGCACCTTGTCCGCCGCGAACCGCGTCGTCACCGGCAGCAGGCCAAGCCCGGAGGCGACCGGCGACGTGCTCTCCACCCCGTCGTGAATAAGCCCGCCGAGAATCTGGTAGCCGCCGCAAATGCCGAGCACGGGACGCCCCGCCGCCGCCCGGCGCGCCAGCGCGGCGTCAAGCCCGCGCTCGCGCAGCCACCCGAGATCACTGATCGTGGCCCGCGTCCCCGGCACCACCACGAGGTCGGCCTCGGCCACCTCGGCCGCAGAAGCGACGAAGCGCACCGCGACCCCGGGCTCGATCGCGAGCGCGTCGACGTCGGTGAAATTGGAGATGCGCGGCAGCCGGATGACCCCGACCCGCAGCACATCGCGCGCCGCCACGGGGGCACACCCGCCGTTCGGGATGATCATCGGCGAACGCTCGACGACCACAGCGTCCTCGGCGTCGAGCCAGATCCCCGGCAGCCAGGGCACCACCCCGAGCACCGGCCTGGCCGTGAGTTCGCGCAACCGGCGCAGCGCCGGTGCGAGCAGCGCTTGTTCGCCGCGGAACTTGTTGACCACGAAGCCGCTGACCAGCGCCTGATCCGCCGCGGACAGCAGCGCCAGCGTGCCGAACAGCGCCGCGAACACGCCCCCGCGGTCGATGTCCCCGGCGACGATCACCGGCAGGCCCCGCGCCCGCGCCAGCCCCATGTTCACGATGTCGTTCCGCCGCAGGTTGATCTCGGCCGGCGACCCGGCGCCCTCGCACACCACGACATCGAACCGGGCCCGCAGGTCGTCGTAGGCCGCGAGCACCGTGTCGAACAGCCGTGCCCGTCCCTCGCCGCTCCCCCAGTACCCCGCGGCGCTGGCCTCGCCCGCCGGGTGCCCCATGACCACCAGGTGGCTGCGCTTGTCGCTGCCGGGCTTGAGCAGGACCGGGTTCATCGCCGCCTCCGCGGGCACGCCGGCCGCCGCGGCCTGCATCCACTGCGCCCGCCCGATCTCGGCGCCGTCGGGCGCGACCATGGAGTTGTTGGACATGTTCTGCGCCTTGAAGGGAGCCACCCGCACGCCCGCGCGCGCGAGCCACCGGCAAATGCCCGCGGTCAGCACCGACTTGCCGGCATCCGACGTGGTACCGGCGACCAGGAGCGACCCGCGCATCCCCCCAGTGTGCGGCAAGATGACACCATGCGCATCGAACGCCGCCTGGCCGAACTCGGCCTCGAGCTCCCCCAGCCCATGCAGACGCCGTCGGGCGTGGCGCTGCCGTTCCCGTGGGTGCGGCTATGGCCCGGCCGCGCCTTCGCCTCCGGCCACGGCCCCCTCCAGCCCGACGGCTCGCTGACCGCGACGCTCGGCAAGGTCGGCGCCGACGTCACGGAAGAACAGGCCTACGCGGCCGCCCGCGCGACCGCGCTCGCCATGCTGGCCAGCCTGCAGCGCGCCCTCGGCGACCTGGACCGGGTGACGGGTTGGCTGCGGGTGTTCGGCATGGTGAACACGGCGCCCGGCTTCTCCAGGACGCCCGCGGTCATCAACGGCTTCTCCGACCTCATCATCGACCTGTGGGGCCCCGAGGCCGGCCCGCACGCCCGCTCCGCGATCGGGGTGGCGGCGCTCCCGTTCGACATCCCGGTGGAGATCGAAGCCGAGGTTGCGGTGGATTAAGGCAATTATCCCGAACGATCCCGGCTTACTCTGTGGCAGCGGTTTACTTCTTCCGCGCGAGCCCGCCGAAGAAGCTGTGGTAAACCTCGTCCCGCTCGATGTGCTCAGGCGTCGGCGGCCGCCATTCCAGCAGGGACACGAACCCGGGCGGGAGCAGCTCCCAGTCGCCGAACCAGGTGCGGAGCTCCTCTTCCTCCCGCCAGCGGCCGCTGCCGAGCCCCTGGGCGAGGAGCTTTTCGCCCTCGATCGTCTTGGCGCGCAGTTCCGGAAGCTCAGGGCCGGGCATGCGGAAGCTTGAGATCGCGAGATAACTGCCCGACGGCATGGCGTCGCGGAGCCGGGCCACGATCCAGGCCGGATCCTCGTGATCCTCGATGTGGTGCAGGACCGCGAGCAGCAGCAGGCCGATGGGCCGGTCAAAGTCGAGCAGGCGCAGGACGGCGGGGTCGGTGAGGATGGTGGCGGGATCGCGGATGTCGGCGTTGATGATGTCGACCGTCACGGAGTCGGCGAGCAGCGCCTTGCTGTGCGTGTAAACGACCGGGTCGTTGTCGACGTAGACGACGTGGGCGTTGGGGTTGATCTCGTGCGCGACCTCGCTCGTGTTGCCCGCGGTGGGCAGCCCTGAGCCGATGTCGAGAAACTGGGTGATGCCCGCCTCGCCGGCCAGGTAGCTCACCACCCGGCGCAGGAACATCCGGTTGGCCTGGGCGGCGAGCGGCGCCTTGGGGGCGATATCCATGGCCTTGTTCGCGAACTCACGGTCGGCCGCGAAGTTGTCCTTCCCGCCGACGAAGTAGTCGTACACGCGTGCGACATTGGGCCTGGTGATGTCGATATCGGCGAGTGCCTTGCCGATGTCGCGGGGTATGCCTTCAGTCATCGAAGATCTCCATGCCGCCGTGCGCCCTGCACCCTCACGTAACACTAGCGCGTGTCGTTGGCGGTTAGTCCAGGTTATCCGCTTCTTGTGCATGCACAATCGCTATGAGGCGGCGGATGGCGCGGGCGAGCGCGCGGTCAAGTTCCTGGTCCGTATCGGGTTCCGGCGGGTTGGCACGTGCCGGTGTTTCCGGCAGGCTGCCCCCGTCAATGGTCAGGTTGTCCATCCAGTGCTTCCCGTGCGGTCAAGCGGCCTGGGGAAACGTACACCCTCGGCCAAAGCTCGCCCGGTCGCGACACGCCGGCGCTATCCCGTCCCGGTCAGCCCCCAGCGGCGGCGGATGGCGCGGTCGGCGGCCCCGAACGCGCTGTCAACGCACAGGCCGAGGATGAGGATCACGATCATGATCGCGACGGTGCTGGCCATGTCGGCCTGCGCCTGGTAGGTGGAGAGCAGGACGCCGATCGACGGCTGGTTGGCGATGAGCACCAGGAGCTCGCCGGCCAGCAGGCTGCGCCAGGCGAACGCCCAGCCTTGCTTGAGCCCGGCCACGAACGACGGCAGCGAGGCGGGCAAGATCAGGTGCCGGTACAGCGACAGCCTGCGCAATCCCATCAGCGTCCCGGCCTTGAGCAGCAGCGGCGGGGTGTAGTCCACGCCGGTGATGAGCCCATTGGCGATCGACGGGGCGGCGCCGAGCACGATGACGAACAGGATCGCGCTCGTGGTCTCGCCGAACAGGATGATCGCGAACGGGAACCAGGCGATCGACGGCATCGTCTGCAGGGCAGTGATCATGCTGCCGACCGCGGCGCGCAGCGGGGGGATGCGCGAGACGAGCGCGCCCACGACCATGCCGATCAGGACCGCCAGCGCGAAGCCGATCACGGCGCGCTCAAGCGTGGTGCGGATCGCGTGCCAGAGCAGGGCAGTCTGCGCCTGGTCCCACAGGTTGCTCAGCGTCACCCCGGGGCCGGGGAGGACGTATTTCTTCCAGCCGGTGAGGTGCACGAGCTCCCACGCGAGGATCACCAGCGCGACGGCGAGCGCCTTGGGCCACAGCCAGGCCCAGGCGCGGTAGCCGAGCCGCCCGCTGTCGCGCGCCGGGACGTCCAGGTCGAGCGCGTCCAGCCCGGCCAGCGTGTTACTTGCCATGGCGGCCTACCTCCTCGCGCAGCCGGTCGGTGATCGTCCCGGCGAGCTCGGCGACCGGCGCGGAGTCGATCCGCCGCGGCCGCTGCATGGGCACCGGGTACTCGGCGATGATCCGGCCCGGACGGCTGCTGAGCAGGATCACGCGGTCCCCCAGGCGCACCGCCTCGCGGACGTTGTGCGTGACGAACAGCACCGTGAGGTTGCGGCCGGCGCAGATCCGGTCAAGCTCGTCATGGAGGAAGTCCCTGGTCATCGCGTCCAGTGCGCCGAACGGCTCGTCCATAAGGAGGACGTCGGCCTCCTGCGCGAGCGCGCGGGCCAGCGCGACCCGCTGGCGCATGCCGCCGGACAGCTCATGCGGCTGCTTCTTGCCGAACCCGCCGAGGTGCACGACGTCGAGCAGTTCGGCCGCCCGCCTCTTGCGCTCCGCGCGGCCGATCCCGCGGGCCCGCAGCGCGACCTCGACGTTGCCTGCCGCGGACAGCCAGGGGAACAGCCCGGGCTCCTGGAACATCAGCGCGACCCGCCCGCCCACGGTGACCTGGCCGCTCGTCGGCTTGTCCAGGCCGGCGACCAGCGAGAGCAGCGTGGACTTCCCGCAGCCGGACGCGCCGATCAGGCAGGTGAACTCCCCCGGCGGCGCGGTCAGCGACACCTGGTCGAGAGCGTGCACTGCGCCGCGGCCGTGCCCGTGCACCTTGGAGACGCCGGAGAGCGTGACCGCCGCAGGCGCCTCCGTCACGGCTGTGCTCATGGCTACGAGCTGACCTGCGGCTGGCCGTCCGCGGCGAGCAGCGTGTTGAGCGGCGTGAGGTCGAAGATGCCGGCCAGGTTGACCGGCTTGAGCAGCCCGAGGCTGACGGCCTGCTGGGCGTCGGCGGTCAGCGAGGACGCGTCCGGGTCGAGCGTGAAGTCGATCTCGTTGAAGGACGCGGCCACGATGCTCGCCTTCAGCGGCTTGCCCGTGTAAGCGGCAAGCTCAGCGTTGGCGTCCGCCTGCGCCGCCGTCGGGTTGCTCTTGATGAAACCGATCGCCTCGATCTCCGCCTTCAGCAGGTCGGCGACGATCGCCGGGTGCGCCGACAGGAACGACTGGGTGACCATCAGCACGGTCGTGACGCCAGGCTCGGACAGCAGCACCCTGCCGCCGTCCTTGACCATCTCGACGTCGTACGGGGCCGGCTCGGACGCGCCCGCGATCTGCCCGGACTCGAACTCGAGCACCGCGGCTGAGTTCGGGGTGGTCGGCTTGATGGACACGTCACCGCCGCCGGTCGCGCTCGTGGTGAGGCCGTGCTGCTTGAGCCAGTACCGCAGCGCCACGTCCTGGGTGTTGCCGAGCGACGGCGTGGCCAGCGACTGGCCCTTGAGCTGGGCGGCGGAGGTGATCGATGGCTTCACGACGATCGAGGCGCCGCCGGTCGCGGCGCCGGCGACGATCTTGATGGCGGTCCCGCCGGACTTCTGCCAGGCGTTGATCGCCGGGTTCGGCCCCACGTAGGCGGCGTCGAGCTGACCCGCGAGGATGGCGGTGGTCTCCTGCGTACCGCTGCTGAAAGCGGTCGCCCGCACCGTGCCGGCGGAGCCGAGCGCGGTGGCGAAGTAGCCGTTCTTGAGCGCGACAAGCGCGGGCGCGTGCGTGATGTTCGCGAGGAACCCGAGCCGCACTGTCACCGGCGCCGCCGCGGCTTGGGTAGCTCCGCCCGAGGTGGCACTGGAGCTGCTTGAGCCTGCTGAGGAGCAGGCCGCGACGAGAAGCGCGCTGCCGGCGACGGCAGCGGCACCAGCCAAGATCCTGCGCATTAAGTGCCCATTCTCTATCGGTTTGGTAGACAGAAGGCAACTATATACCCCACCATCAAACTAGGAAACATATCAGCAAAACTTGTAACGGCGGGCGTCGGCGCTACGGCGCTACGGCGCTAAGAGTCGTCCGATTCGTCCTGCAGGTCCATGTTCAGCACGGACGGGTACTTGGCCAGGCATTCCGACAGCCGCGCGATGTCGGCGTCAGAGGCGTTGGTGACCGTGTACTCGATCTCGGCGGTCGCCGACGTCAGCGGGACGCCGGCCGGTATGGGCACGGCGCTCACGTTCGGCACCTTCGCGCACGCGGCCCGCACCTGCAGCCGGACCGAGACCGGCGTCCCGTCCTTGAACGAGACCAGCGCCTGCTCCTGCCCCAGTGCCTTGTCAAACTGCGCGCACCCGGTCAGGCCCAGCAGGCACAGCACGGCGGCCAGCACGACGACGCGGGGTAGTACACGCACAAGACGTAGCCTACGCGGCCGGCACACCGGTACCGTACGGGGTGACTAGAAAGACCTACCCTTCATGCCCTCGCGCCACATCCTCATCGTCAACGCCCGCAAGGTGACCAGGCCGGTCTTCGTGATCGGCGCGCCGCACTCCGGCGCGGACGCCGTCGGCCGGGCGCTGAAGATCTCACCAGGCTTCCACATCACGATCGGGCAGCACAGCGTGCTGCAGGCGGTCTACGGGTTCGCGCGCCGCCCGTCGCTGTACAGCGGCCGCGGCGAGGCGGCCGCTGCCGTCATGCGCGACGCCTTCGCCCAGGGCTGGCAGGTGAACCCGACCAGCTGCCTGGAGTGCACCGCCCAGTGCCGGGCGGCGGCCGGGCTCCGGCCGTCGGAGGTCGGCCCCTGCGTCGAGCTGCGCGGCCTGAAGCGCTTCGGCGACGCGAGCCCGGATCTCACCTACTGCGCCGAGGCCCTGATCGGGGCGTTTCCCGACGCGCAGATCGTGCAGGTCGTCAGGGACGGGCGGGACACGGTCGCGGCCATGCTCGGCGACCCGGTCGCGCTGTCGTGGTTCCGGTCCAGTGTGGCGAACGTCGAGTCCGAGTTCCCCAACCCGTTCTACGGGATCGAGGACGAGACGGACCGGCTCTCCTGGGCCGGGCTGTCCCCTGCGGGCAAGTGCGCGCTGCGCTGGCGGGGGGCGATCAGGCTCGCCGCGCGGCTGCGCCGGACGCTCCCCGAGGGCCAGCTGAAGACGCTGCGCTATGAGGACATGGTCCGTGACCCCGGTTCGGCGGCGGCCATCCTGACGGACTTCACCGGGACGAAGATCGCCGCGCCGGCGGCGCAGGCCCATCGCCAGGCCAGGGGCGAGAAGGCGGCGTGGCGACGCTCGCTGACCGTCAGCCAGGTGGCCGACATCGAGAAAGTCGCCGGCGAGGAACTGCGCAGGCTCGGCTACGTGTGAGCGGGCCGCGGCCTGGCTACGTGTGGGCCCCCTCCTGGCGCGCGAACTGGGTGTGGTACAGCTCGGCGTACAGGCCGCCGTCAGCGAGCAGGTTCTCGTGCGGGCCGCGCTCGACCACCTGGCCCTCGTCGATGACCAGGATCTGGCTGGCCTCCCTGATCGTGGACAGCCGGTGCGCGATCACCAGCGACGTCCGGCCGGTGAGCGCGACCTTGAGCGCGCGCTGCACCGCGACCTCGGACTCGGAGTCCAGGTGCGCGGTGGCCTCGTCGAGCACGACGACCGACGGCGCCTTGAGCAGCAGCCTGGCCAGCGCGACGCGCTGCTTCTCGCCGCCGGATAGCCGGTAGCCGCGGTCGCCGACGACCGTGTCGAGCCCGTCGGGCAGCAGCGCGATCAGCTCCCAGATCTGCGCGGCCCGGCAGGCCTCGATGAGTTCCCTCTCGGTAGCCGATGGGCGGGCGTAGAGAAGGTTGGCGCGGATCGTGTCGTGGAACAGGTGAGCGTCCTGCGTGACGACGCCGACCACGTCGTGCAGCGACTCCAGCGTGACGTCCCGCACGTCAAGGCCGCCGATCAGCACCGCCCCCTCGTTCGGGTCGTACATCCGCGACACCAGCGCGGTGATCGTGGTCTTCCCTGCGCCCGACGGCCCGACCAGCGCGGTCAGCTGCCCCGACGGCGCGGTGAACGAGACGTCGTGCAGCACGCCGGCGACGGCGCCGGTCCGCTCGGGCGTCTTCAGCGCGATCGACTCCAGGGAGGCAAGCGACACCTCGGCCGCGGTCGGGTAGCGGAACGACACGTGGTCGAAGCTGATGTCCGGCGCGGCTGAAGTCCCGTTCTCCGTCATGGTCCTCGGCAGCACGACCGCCCCGGGCTTCTCCGTGATCAGCGGCTCCAGGTCGAGCACCTCGAAGACCCGGTCGAAGCTGACCAGCGCGGTCATCACCTGCACCTGCACGTTGGACAGCGACCCGATCGGCCCGTAAACGCGGGCGATCAGCTGGGCGAGCGCGACCAGCGTGCCGAACTCGAACGCCCCCCTGACCACCAGCGAGCCGCCGACCCCGTAGACCACGGCGGTGAACAGCCCGGTCAGCAGGGTGATCCCGATGATCAGCGCCGAGCCGTACATGTCCCTGGAGACGCCGACCTCGCGGACCTTAAAGGCCTTGGACGCGAACAGCGCCGACTCCTCGCGCGGCCGTCCGAACAGCTTGGCCAGCATCGCGCCGGCCACGTTGAACCGCTCGGTCATCGTGGAGCCCATTTCGGCGTTGAGCTGCATGGCCTCCCTGGACAGCCGCTGCAGCCTGCGCCCGACGATCCGCACCGGGAAGAGGAACAGCGGGATCAGCAGCAGCGCCAGCGCGCTGACCAGCCAGGACAGGTAGAACATGGCGATCAGGATGAAGATCACCGACAGCACGTTGGACACGACGCTGGACAGCGTCCCCACGATCGCCTGCTGCGCGCCCACCACGTCCCCGTCCAGGCGGCTGACCAGGGACCCGGTCTGGGCGCGGGTGAAGAACGCGATCGGCTGCCGCTGCACGTGGTCGAAGACCTCGGTGCGCAGGTCATAGATCAGTCCCTCGCCGATCCGCGAGGAGAACCAGCGTTCGATCACGCCGAGGAGCGCGTCGAACACGGAGACCCCCGCGACGGTCAGCGCGACGACGATCACGACCCCCTCGTCGCGGGCGATGATGCCCCTGTCGATGAGCTCGCGCAGCAGCAGCGGGTTGACCACCGTGATGGCGGCGTCCAGCGCCGTCGCGAACAGGAACAGCGCCAGCTTGAGCCGATAGGGCCGCGCGTAGCGGGCGATCCTGCGGACCGTTCCGGGCTTGAGCTTCTGCTTGGTGACCGTGGGGTCCATGCGGAACCCGCGCGCCATCTGGAATCCCGGGCCGTGAACCACCATAGTCCTCTTAACCTACAGCGGTCCGGGTCAGTTCCCCTACCGGATAAGCCCGCGGCGAACTCCGCGAACCGCTATGCGATAACCTTCCCGCGCGTGGCGCCGCCCCGCCCGCGCAGGGTCACGCCGGTCTCGGTAAGGAGCCGGTGAATGAACCCGTACGATCTCCCCGTGGCCGACGCAAGCGCCCGGATGGACTCGCCCCCGTCGTAGCGCTTCTTGAGGTCGGTTGCCAGCTTGCTGCGGTCCGGCCCGGTCACCCGGGTGCCCTTCCTGAGGGTCTCGGCCACACGTACCTCCCGTATGGTGGAACTCATTGCGCTCGGCCCCCCATTTGCAATGATCACCTATCGGGGCGTACTTGGCCACCCGCTTGGTCAGGCGAGTGCGACGAGATCGGCGAAATCCTCGCTCCACGCGTCTTCGGTTCCCTCGGGCAGCACGATTACCCGTTCCGGGGATAGCGCGTCAACCGCTCCCTCATCATGAGTAACAAGAACAATCGCGCCCTGATATCCTGCGAGCGCGGCGAGGATCTCCTCCCGGCTGGCCGGGTCCAGGTTGTTTGTCGGCTCGTCAAGCAGCAGCACGTTCGCCCCGGACACCACGAGAAGTGCCAGCGCAAGCCGGGTCTTCTCGCCGCCGGAAAGGACGCCCACGGGTTTATCGACATCGTCGCCTGAGAACAGGAATGACCCCAGAACACGGCGCTGCTCGGAATCGGTGAGTTCCGGCGCCGCGGTCCGCATGTTCTCCAGGAGAGTGCGCTCGTTATCCAGCGTCTCGTGCTCTTGGGCGTAATATCCAAGGCGCAGCCCGTGTCCTGCCGTGACTTTTCCCGTGTCGGGCTTTTCCACGCCGGCGAGTAGCCGCAGCAGCGTGGTCTTGCCCGCGCCGTTAAGCCCGAGGACGACGACCCGGCTCCCCCGCTCGACGGCCAGGTCGACATCGGTGAACACCTCGAGCGAGCCGTAGGACTTGGACAGCCCGCTGGCGGTCAGCGGGATGCGCCCGCACGGCGCCGGCACCGGGAACCTGAGCCTGGCGGCCCGGTCCGCGACTCGTTCGGTCTCCACCCCGGCGAGCAGCCGCTCGGCGCGCCGCTGCATGTTCTGCGCGGCCCGCGCCTTCGTCGCCTTGGCCCGCATCTTGTCCGCCTGCGCCTGCAGCGCGGTCGCCTGCCGCTCGGCGTTGACCCGCTCCCTGCGGCGCCGCCGCTCGTCGGCCTCGCGCTGTTCCAGGTAGGCCTTCCAGCCGACGTTGTAGATGTCCAGCACGGCGCGGTTGGCGTCCAGGTGGAAGACCTTGTTCACGACCTGCTCGATCAGCCCGACGTCGTGGCTGATGACGACCAGGCCGCCGCGGAAGCTCTTGAGGTGGTCGCGCAGCCACACGATCGAGTCGGCGTCCAGGTGGTTGGTGGGCTCGTCGAGCAGCAGCGTCTGGCTGTCGCCGAACAGGATCCGCGCGAGTTCGACCTGCCGCCGCTGCCCGCCGGACAGCGTGCGCAGCGACTGGTGCAGCACCTGGCCGGGCAGCCCGAGGCTCGCGGCCAGGCTGGCCGCCTGCGCCTCGGCCGCGTACCCGCCGAGGACCGCGAGCCGGTCAGACAGGGTTCCGTAGCGCCGGATCGCCTTCTCCGCGACGCCTTCGTCCGCGTCCGCCATCTGCGCCTCGGCCTTGCGCATCGCCTCGCGCACCTCGTCGAGCCCGCGGGCGGACAGCACCCGGTCGAGCGCGAGCACGTCGAGGTCGCCGGTGCGCGGGTCCTGCGGCAGGTAGCCGACGCTGCCGGTGCGCCGGACGGTGCCCGCCGCGGGCTGGGCGTGCCCGGCGAGCACCTTCGCCAGCGTGGTCTTGCCCGCGCCGTTGCGCCCGACGAGGCCGATCCGGTCCCCCTCGGCGACCTGGAACGAGGCTTCCGCGAGCAGCAGCCGGGCGCCGGCGCGCAACTCCACGCCGCTGGCGACGATCACGGTTACCCACTCCAGCTCTGTCAGCGATAAACGGACATGACGATTTGTCGATACGGCGGGCGCTCCGCCTTCGGCGCTCCCGATCGTCGCAGTGGCGGCAAGGCCTTCAGGATAGCCGATCAGCCGGCCGGGGTCGTCAGCCTTATCCGCACGGCGAGGAACAGCCGCGGCGTGTCCCGCAGCACCGCGAGCTTCGGGTCGGGGACGGTCAGGAACCGGTCCGTGGCCAGTTCCAGGCAGGACAACAGCCGCGGGTCCTCCCGCAATCCCGCAACCGCCCGCCTGTCCCCGCCGAGCACGACCGCGTCCAGTGCTCCCCAGCGCCCGAACACTGCGGCAGCGGCATCGGCGGCCGCCTGCAGCGCCTCCGCCGCCTGCTTCTCCCTTCGCCTGGCGAACCTGTGCTGCGACCAGCCGCCGGCCGCGCTGCGCCCGTGGACCAGCCGTGAGCCGGTCTTCGAGTCCGCGAGCACCGGGGGCGACCCGGTGAAGACGCCCGCCGCGTAGCCGCCGAGCCGGACAAGCAGCACGCCCACCGTCCGCGGGATCGCGGAGTGGGCGGCGATCGCCGAGGCGTAAGCAGCCGGGCCGGCGGGGTCCGCCGCGGACGCCGCCGGCAGCCCGTGGACGGGCGGGAACGGCGGATGGCATTCGGCGACCGCGCCGTCCGCTGCTGTGAAGATCACAGCGTCCCCGGCGCGGGTCACCGCGAGGCCGGCCGGCGCGGCTTCGCCGTGCCGGCCGGCGAAGGAGTCGATCCAGCCAGGGAACCGCGCCGCCGGCACGTCGAGCCATTTACTGGCATGACCTTCGATGTTCTTCACTACGCACTGCCTCATCGTGTTTACTATCCGTACAGCAGAAGGGTGTCCACATCCAACGTCCACGTCCACGAGCCCACCGAGGAAGACCCATGCTCCCGATCGATCCCGCCGACGGTCTAGGGGGCGGCGTCGTGCCCGCGCAGCCCCTCCCCCCTCCTGCCGACGTTCTTCCTGCTCAGGCCATGGCGCATGGCGGCACGCTTGTGCGGCCTGGCGCTGTCGCCTGGGGCGGCGCCAGGGACGCGCCTGACGGAGCGTACTCCTCCTGCGAGGTGGTCGAGCAGGTCCTCGCCGCCGTCATCAAGGACCCCGAACGGATGGACGACCTGCTCCACGAGCTCGCCCGCGCCCGGCTCTGGGTCCCGCTGCCGGCCGGCCGGCGGCCGGTCACCGACGGCTCCGCGGTCGCGCTGCCGACGGTGACCTACCTGGGCGCCGAGTTCGTGCCGTGCTTCACCTCGATTCAGCGCCTGGCCGGCTGGGCCGGCTCGCCGGCGGCGGAGGCGGCCCAGGACGCGGCGCCGGGAGCGGCCGCGGACGCTTCTGGCGGCGGCAGGTACCCGCCCGGCGAGTACCAGTTCGCCGACGTCGAGCGCCCCTGGCAGCGGGCGGGGGACTCCCGCGTGGTGCCGCACATCGTCGTGCCGGCCGCCGCGCTCGCCCGGCACCTGCCCGCCGGGCTCGGTCTCGCGCTCAACCCGGGCGCCGAGGCGAGCGTGCCCATCTATCCCGAGGGCGTCACCGAGCTCGCCGCCGTCCACACCCCGGCAGCCGGCGACGCGGCCGGCGGCGTCCCTGTGCGGGTCGGGCATCCCCCGGCCGAGCCCGAGGCGCTGCTGCGTGAGGTCAGCACCGGCCTGCACGCCCTGCCGTCGGTGCGGTACGCGTCGCGTGCCTGGCTGTCGGTGCCCGGCCAGGGCGAGGGCCTGATCATTTCGGTCGCCCTCGATGACCCGGCCAGCGAACCTGCCCACGAGGCGGTCGTCGGCACGATCGAGCGCGCCGTCGCCGCGGTGCCGCTGCAGGCCCCGTTCCCGATCGACGTCACGTTCCCCGGCGAATTCGAGCCGGACCTGGTAGACGACTGGGTAGCGAAGAACACCGCCCCCTTCTACACCCGCGATTAGCAGGGGCGGCCCCTCCCGCTGGCCTTGCAGGCACGGGGCTCAGATGTTGAAGCCGAGGGCGCGAAGCTGTTCGCGGCCGTCTTCGGTGATGTTCTCCGGGCCCCACGGCGGCATCCAGACCCAGTTGATCCGGAAGTCGGAGACCACGCCGTCCAGGGCCTCGCGCGCCTGGTCCTCGATCACGTCGGTGAGCGGGCACGCGGCGCTGGTCAGGGTCATGTCGAGGGTGGCGATCTTGTCGGCGTCGACCTCGATGCCGTAGACGAGGCCGAGGTCGACCACGTTGATGCCCAGTTCCGGGTCGACGACGTCGCGCAGGGCCTCCAGGACGTCTTCGACTTCCTGGGACAGGCCCTCGTCCGCGTTCTCAGTCATGCTGCCCTCCGTTGCTGTCGGCGAGCGCCCGCGCGGTCGCGTCCTTCCACGCCATCCAGCCAAGCAGCGCGCACTTGATGCGGGCCGGGTACTTGGAGACGCCGGCGAAGGCCACCGCGTCCTCGAGAATGTCCTCATCAGGCTCGGACACTGACGCCTGGCCCTTGGACTGCATCAGCGACAGGAAGGCGTCGCTGATCTTCATCGCCTCGCTGACCGGCTTGCCGATCACGAGGTCGGTCATCACCGAGGCGCTTGCCTGGCTGATCGAGCAGCCAAGGGAGTCATAAGAAACGTCCTCGACCACCTGGTCGCCGCCGACATCCTTGAGCGTGACCCGCAACGTCACCTCGTCGCCGCACGTCGGGTTGACGTGGTACACCTGGGCATCGTACGGCTCCCGCAGGCCCCTGTGGTGCGGGTTCCTGTAGTGGTCCAGGATGATCTCCTGGTACATCGACTCAAGCTGCATGGTGCTTCCTTGCAACGCAGCGGGGACAACGGGTGTTCCTGAGCATCAGACCCCGAAGAACTGCTTGGCGTAGCGCACCGCGTCCGCGAGGGCCTCGATCTCGTCGTGCGTGTTGTAGATGTAGAAGCTGGCCCGGGTCGACGCCTGGCAGCCCAGCGCACGGTGCAGCGGCCAGGCGCAGTGATGCCCGGTCCGCACCGCGACGCCAAGCTCGTCGAGCACCTGCCCGACGTCGTGCGGGTGCACGCCAGCCACGCCGAAGGCGACGGCTCCGCCGCGGTCCTTCGTCGTGTCCGGGCCGATGATCCGCACGCCGGGGATCGCCTGCAGCGCGTCGAGCGCGTGCGCGGTCAGCGACTCCTCGTGCGCGGCCACGTTGTCCATGCCGAGCGCGGTCAGGTAATCGATCGCCGCGGCGAGGCCGGCCGCCTGCGCCACCGGCGGCACGCCCGGTTCGAACCGCGCGGGCGGGGGCAGGAACGTCGTCTCCTCCATCCGGACGACCTCGATCATCGACCCGCCGGTAAGGAACGGCGGCAACGCGTCGAGCCTGTCGGAGCGACCCCACAGGACGCCGAGGCCAAGCGGCCCGAGCATCTTGTGCCCGGAGAAGGCGAGGAAGTCGGCGCCGAGCGCGGTCACGTCCACCGGGTGGTGCGGCACGGACTGCGCGCCGTCGACGAGCACGAGCGCGCCGGCCTCGTGCGCCAGCCGGGCGATCTCGGCGACCGGCGGGATCACCCCGGTGACGTTCGACTGCCCGGTCACCGCGACGATCTTCGTCCGGCCGGTGACAAGCGACGGGTCCACGTCGAGCCGGCCGTCGGGCAGCGCCCTGAACCAGCGCAGCGTGGCGCCGGTGCGAAGAGCCAGCCGCTGCCAGGGCACCAGGTTGGCGTGGTGCTCGATCTCGGTGATCAGGATCTCGTCGCCCGGCCCGAGCGAACCGGTCAGCCCGAACGCGACCAGGTTGATCGCCTCGGTCGCGTTCTTGGTGAACACGATCTCGTCCGGCGACGCCGCGCCGACGAACGCGGCCACGCATCCCCGCGCGCCCTCGTAGATCTCGGTCGCCTCTTCGCCGAGCAGGTGCGTGCCGCGGTGCGCGGCCGCGTTGTGCCGCTCGTAGTACTCCCGCTCGGCAGTCAGCACCGCGGCCGGCTTCTGCGACGTCGCGCCCGAGTCCAGGTAGACAAGCGGCTTGCCGTTGCGAACCGTCCGGGACAGGATCGGGAAGTCCGCGCGGATCGCGGCGACGTCAAGGGGCCCGGTCACGGTCATGACACCGTCGCCTCCGCCGCCGGGGTGAATCGCTCGTAGCCTTCCTTCTCCAGGATCTCGGCCAGCTCGGGGCCGCCCTCCTCGACGACCCGGCCGGCGACGAACACGTGCACGAAGTCCGGCCGCACGTACTCAAGGATCCGGTTGTAGTGGGTGATCAGCAGCACCCCGTGGCCCGGCCTGGCGCGGAACCTGTTGATGCCCTCGGCGACGACCTTCAGCGCGTCCACGTCGAGGCCGGAGTCGGTCTCGTCGAGCACCGCGATCTTCGGGTCGAGCAGCTCAAGCTGCAGGATCTCGTGCCGCTTCTTCTCACCGCCGGAGAACCCCTCGTTGACGCTTCGTTCGGCGAACTTCGCGTCGATGGCGAGGTCGCCCATCGCGCCGCGCATCTCCTTCATGAAGTCGCGCAGCTTCGGCGCCTCGCCGCGGACGGCGGTCACCGCGGTGCGCAGGAAGTTCGACACCGACACGCCCGGCACCTCGATCGGGTACTGCATCGCGAGGAACAGCCCGGCCCGGGCGCGGGCGTCCACGGTCATCGCCAGCACGTCCTCGCCGTCGAGGGTGACACCGCCCTGCGTGACGATGTATTTCGGATGCCCGGCGATCGCGTACGCCAAGGTGGACTTGCCTGAGCCGTTCGGTCCCATGATGGCGTGCGTCTCCCCGTCCCTGACGGTGAGGTTGACGCCGCGCAGGATCTCGCGGAGGGTTCCGTCGGCTTCCGCGACGGACACGCGCAGGTCCTTGATGGTGAGGGTGGACACCTATGACTCCTGATCTATGGCGATGAGGACGTCGTCGCCCTCGATTGTCACTGGGTAGACGGGAACCGGCTCGGTCGCGGGCATGCCGGTCGGCTTGCCGCTGCGCAGGTCGAAACGGGACCCGTGCAGCCAGCACTCGATCGTGCAGCCGTCGACCTCGCCCTCAGACAGCGGCACCTCGGCGTGCGAGCACACGTCCTGGATCGCGAACACCTCGCCCCTGGTGCGCACGATCGCGACCGGCTCGGGCAGCCCGGCCAGCTCGACGGACAGAGGCTCGCCGTCGGCGAGGTCGGACAGCGCGCAGGCCCTCACAAGCTCGGTCATGCCAGCTCCGCCTCGATTTTCGCCGCGATGCGCTCCTCAAGCTCGGGCACGCCGATCAGGGCGACCAGCTCGCCGAAGAAGCCGCGGATCACCAGGCGCCTGGCCTCGTCCAGCGGGATGCCGCGGGCCATCAGGTAGAACAGGTGCTCGTCGTCCAGCCGCCCGTTGGCGCTGGCGTGCCCGGCGCCGACGACCTCGCCGGTGAGGATCTCCAGGTTCGGCACGGAGTCGGCGTGCGCCCCGTCGGTGAGCACCAGGTTCCTGTTGTACTCATAGGAGTCGGTGCCGGTGGCCTGCGGGCGGATCAGCACGTCGCCGATCCACACGGTGTGCGCGCCTTCGCCGCGCAGCGCGCCCTTGTACCGGACGCGGCTGCGGCAGTTCGGGGTGTCGTGGTCGACGAACAGCCGGTGCTCCAGGTGCTGCCCGCCCGTTTTTGCAGACGCGTCAGCGAAGCAGATGCCGTACAGCTGCGCGTCGCCGCCCGGGCCCACGTAGCGGACCGTCGGGGACAGCCGGACCAGCGAGCCGCCCAGCGTCACCGCGAAGTGCCTCAGCCGCGCGTCCCGGCCGAGCGTCGCGTGGTGGTGGCTGACCTGCACCGTGTCGTCGGCCCAGTCGGCGAGCGACACGACCATCAGGTCGCCGCCGTCGGCGACGTTGATCTCCACGTTGTCGGCGTAGGTCGCGCTGCCCTGCTGGTCGATGACCACCACGGCGCGGCCGAACGGCTGCACGTCGATGACCGTGTGGCCCGCGCTCGCGGCGCCGGCGCCGGCGCCGGTCACCCGGATGTACGTCGGCCGGGAGGCGGTTGCCTCCTTGGGCACGGTGACCGTCGTTATCAGCTCGGCAGCCGCGAACGCGCGGGCGCTCACCCGGTCCGTGGGGAGGAAGGTGCTGTCGGCAGCAAGCCGGGACCGTTCGGAATAGTCGATTTCAGGGGCGGCGTCGACGGCCACCTTCGTGCCTGACAGCAGCGGCGCGTCGGTGTGCAGGCCGCGCAGCCGGCGCAGCGGGGTGAACCGCCACTCCTCCTCGCGGCCCGTGGGCACGGCGAAGTCCGCGGGGTCCCGCGAACCGAGCGCGTGCAGGCTGGACACCGGGGCGGTCTCGACCGCCCCGCCAAGCGCTGACATCAGCCGACCGCCCCTTCCATCTGCAGCTCGATCAGCCGGTTGAGCTCGAGGGCGTACTCCATCGGCAGCTCGCGGGCGATCGGCTCGACGAAGCCGCGCACGATCATCGCCATCGCCTCGTCCTCGGTCAGGCCGCGGCTCATCAGGTAGAAGAGCTGGTCTTCCGAGATCTTGGAGACGGTGGCCTCGTGCCCCATCTCGACGTCGTCCTCGCGGATGTCGTTGTAGGGGTAGGTGTCAGAGCGGCTGATCGTGTCCACGAGCAGCGCGTCGCACTTCACGGTCGACTTGGAGTGCGCCGCGCCCTCCTGCACGTTGACCAGGCCCCGGTAGGACGTGCGGCCGCCCGCCCTGGCGACGGACTTGGAGACGATCGTGGAGCTGGTGTTCGGCGCGCAGTGCACCATCTTCGCTCCCGCGTCCTGGTGCTGGCCCGCGCCGGCGAACGCCACCGACAGCGTCTCGCCCTTGGCGTGCTCGCCCATCAGGTAGACCGCCGGGTACTTCATCGTCACCTTGGAGCCGATGTTGCCGTCGATCCACTCCATCGTGGCGCCCTGCTGCGCGACCGCGCGCTTGGTGACCAGGTTGTAGACGTTGGTGGACCAGTTCTGGATCGTGGTGTACCGGCAGCGGGCGTCCTTCTTGACGATGATCTCGACGACGGCGCTGTGCAGGGAGTCGGACTTGTAGATCGGCGCGGTGCAGCCCTCGACGTAGTGCACGTACGCGCCCTCGTCGACGATGATCAGCGTCCGCTCGAACTGGCCCATGTTCTCTGTGTTGATCCGGAAGTAGGCCTGCAGCGGGATCTCCACGTGCACGCCCTTCGGCACGTAGATGAAGGACCCGCCGGACCACACCGCGGTGTTCAGCGCGGCGAACTTGTTGTCGCCTGGCGGGATCACGCTGCCGTAGTATTCCCTGAACAGGTCCGGCTGCTCTTTGAGGGCGGTGTCGGTGTCCAGGAAGATGACGCCCTTGGCCTCAAGGTCCTCGCGGATCTTGTGGTAGACGACCTCGGACTCATATTGCGCGGCGATTCCGGCGATTAGGCGCTGCTTTTCCGCTTCCGGAATTCCGAGTTTATCATAGGTGTTTTTGATATCCGCCGGAAGCTCGTCCCAGCTCGCCGCCTGCTTCTCGGTCGAGCGGACGAAATACTTGATGTTGGCGAAGTCGATGCCGGACAGGTCCGCGCCCCAGGCGGGCAGTGGCTTGCGGTCGAAGTACTTCAGGCCCTTCAGCCGCAGGTCGAGCATCCACTGCGGCTCGTTCTTGCGGGCCGAGATGTCGCGCACCACCTCTTCGGACAGTCCGCGACGCGCGGACGCGCCCGCGATGTCGGGGTCGGCCCAGCCGAACTTGTACGTGCCCAGCCCGTCGAGCTGGTCATTCGTGGTGGTCGTCATGTTGTCAGAGCCCTCCGGACTCGCTCGTGTCGTTATCCGTTGCCATGCCCCCGCCACGGGGGCTGGCGCATGTCACGTGGGTCGTGCAGATCCCGTCGCCGTGCGCGATCGTCGCCAGCCGCTGCACCGGGGTGCCGAGCAGCCGGCCGAACGCCTCCGTCTCCGCCTCGCACAGCTGCGGGAACTCGGCCGCGACGTGCGCGACCGGGCAGTGGTGCTGGCAGATCTGCTCGCCAGCGACGTTCATCGCGCCGATCGCCGGCGCCGGGCCGGCCGACGCGGCGTACCCGTCGGCGGACAGCGCCCCGGCCAGGGCCTGCACGCGTGTGGGCAGGTCGCCCGTGACGACCGAGGCGTAACGCCGCTCGAGTTCGGACACCTGCCGCCTGGCGAACGCCGCGACGGCCTGCTGGCCCATCGTTTCGGCGACGAACCGCAGCGCGCTCGTCGCCAGGTCGTCGTAGGCGTGCTCGAACGCGCTGCGCCCTGCGTCGGTGATGACGAACAGCTTCGCCGGCCGTCCCCGGCCGCGGTTGCCGTACGTGCGAGCGATGCGCGTTTCGATCATGCCGTCGCTGATGAGGTTGTCCAGGTGCCGCCGGATGGCCGCCGGGGTGAGCCCAAGCCGTCCGCCCAGTGTCGCGGCGGTCGACGGGCCGAGCTCGAGGATCAGCCGCGCGACCTGGCCGCGGGTGCCGCGCTCGGTGAGCGTGCTGCCGTGCGCCGTGCTGCCGCGCAGTACAGCGCTCGCGCCGGACGCCTGATTCCCGGCGCCGCGCGCGGCGGCGCCGGCCGCCTCGGGCGCACCGGTCTTTTTCACAACATCATTGTGCCGTAAATGGGGAGGCCGCCGCAAGTTTTTCTCAACATCGACGTGACGTAAATCACCCTCAGCCGACGCGCTCAGGGCGCTCAGGGTGCTCAGGGGGCCGCTCACCGCGCTCAGGGCGGTGGCTCGATGTAGTGGCGTTCCTCGTAGACCTCCGCTGCCCGCTGGTTGCGGCGCCGCATGAGCGCGACCACGATGCTCGCGACGAGCCCTACGGCCCCGCCGATCATGAAGATCACGCCCACGACCTTCAAGTCGACATAACTGCCCGACCAGCTGACGGCGAAACGCAGGATCGCGCCGACGATGACGAGCAGGGCACTGACGCCAACGCTCACGGTCGCCTACCTCCCTCGAGAACCCCTGCGGACTATTGACTCCCGCGGCGGCCTCGCCCGCCTCACCCTGACGGGGCGAATCCGCCGGCTACACCACGCCGGCCAGCCCGAGGCAGCCGTTGACGATGAGCACCACGCCGCACAGGCCAAGCGCGTAGACCGCGACCGCCTTGCCGTGCGCGCGCAGCCAGTCGCTGATCCTTTTCAGCTGCCGCTCCGTGGCCTGCGGAGCGGCCAGGTAGGCCAGCAGGGGAATCCAGACGACCATGCACGTGATCAAGATGATGATCACCAGGGTCAGCGCCGTGATCGGGATGTCCGCCCGTGCGGTGGCGGGTACCTGGACGGCGGCGACGAACGTCGCCGACGGCGCGAAGATCAGCACGCCGGCCGCGAACGCCGTCCGCGCGCTCGGCATGGAGATCAGCCGGGCCATCAGCCCTTGCCGCCGCGGCTCAGCCGGGTCGGGAGCGGGCCGTTTGCGCCGGGTGACGAAGACCGCGGCGCCGACCGCGAGGATGCCCAGGCCCAGGCGCAGCCCGTAGCGCGGGTCGTGTCCGCGGGGCAGGTTCAGGCCGGTGGCGCGCAGCACGAAAAGCACCACGAGCGCCATCACCACGGTCATGGCGAAGGCGCCGATCACGTAGGAGAACGCGGTCAGCCGGGGGTTGGCCGAGCCGAGGAACACGGCCATCACGATCAGCGCCGTCGGGGAGACGGCCGCGAGGACGGCGAAACCCGCCGCCTCACCGATCACTGCCGTCGCCCCCCGGCGCGCGGTTCATCGCTGCGGCGCCGCGTGCGGGGCGGTCCCGGCCGGCCCCGGCCTGGACCGCCCGCCGATCAGCTCGATGAGGCCGAGCACCACGAGCAGCACCACCACGAGCCAGATGACGACGGCCACCGTCGGGTGGCCCCAGAAGACGAAGACCAGCGCGGCTACGGCGACCGCCGCGGCGCGCAGCAGGGTCTTGTGCGCGCCGGTCCAGTCGCCGACCGGCCCGGTCCGCACGCCCGCCCGCTCGCCGCGGGCGCGCAGCCAGTCGATGCCGGCCCGCGCCCCGGCCCTGGTCCGCACCGCGGTGACGGATGGCCCGGTCAGGAAGGCCCCGGCCGCGACGACCAGGCCGACCACCAGGAGCACCCGCAAGCCTTCCCTGACGAAGCGGATGAGGGTGTCGTAGGCGGCCGCGGCCGCGGCCGGCGGCAGCACCGACGGGGGGACGCTGTTCAGGTAGATGCTGCGGGCGATCGTCAGCGCGATGCCGAGCACGAGCATCGACGCGGACAGGCCGAGGGCCGCGCCGATCAGCGCCCGCCTGTGCCGGCGGGCCGCGTACACGCCAAGGGCGAGCAGCGCGAGCGCGAGGAAGGGCAGCACCCACCGCAGCGTGACGATCAGCCGGTAGCCCTGCTGCGCCTTGGCCAGGTTGGGCGCGGCGAACAGCGGGAACGTGGAGTTGACCGTCGGGAGCTTGTCGACGACGGTGAGCCCGCGCGCGCTGAGCTGGTGCTTCACCTCGGTGATGAGCGGGCCGAGCTGGAGCACGACCTCCCCGTTGACCACGCTGACCGCCCCGCCCCCCTGGCCGGACAGGACCCGGACCAGCCCGGCGTGCGCGATCCGGTTGACTTGCACCCACGTCGCCGCTATCGCGGGACTCGCCACTACCCGCGCGACGGCCGCGCCCACGGCGCTGTTGACGCCGCTCGCGATCTGCCCATCGAAGTTCTTCAGCAGGTCCGCGAGCCGGGTCAGGTGGCTGCTTTGCAGCTGGTCCGCCGCCTGGGCGGTCAGCGCCTGCACGTCGAGCTGGCGGGTGATCTGGTCCGTGATCTTGGCGCTCACCGCCTGCTGAATCGGCGGCTCGGAGATCAGCGGTGCCATGTTCGCCACGTACCGGTCGGTGTTGGACACCTGGTTGGCGGCCCAGACGCCAAGGACCGCGACGGGAGCGAGCACGCAGCCAAGCACGATGAGCACGGCCGACACCGGAGCGCGCCAGCGGCCCCGCCGCGCCGGCGCGGCGGGGCCGCTGGCGCGCTCATCGCGCAGATGGCGGACCTCGGCCCGCAGCCGCTCGAGTTCGGCGTGCTCGTCCTGCGAGCTCACCGCGCCCTGGGGGCCTGCCGTGCTCTTGCTCTCGGAGCCCGCTGCCGTGCCGGGCCCGTCGCTGCCCTCGGACAACGCTCGCTCCTGCCGCCGAGTCACTACCGTCGGAGGAACATGGTGCCCCGCTTCTTGGCGGCTCTTATCACCCGCCAGAGGTGAACACGGTCAGCCTGGGCTGGCCGGCGCGCGACAGTCACCCGGCGGGGGTGGCGTAGCGACGCGCCCGAGTGGCACGCAGTTTCGTGTAACCCACTCATGAACGGGAGGAACACCGATGTTCGCGATGCGCCGCGCAGCAGTCGTACGGCGCCGGCGCGGCGGCCGCGACCGCGGGGATGCTGGCCTTAGGGCTTGCCCGCTCGTGGCGCTGGGGGCCCCGCCGCCAGACGCCGACGGCCTCACAGCAGCTGCAGGCGGCGGCCGCGGGCGACGGCGTCCCGCCTGGATGTCACCCCGAGCTTGTGGTAAGTGGACCGCAGGTGGGTCTTGATCGTGTTCACCGACAGGAACAGCGCGTCCGCGATCTCCTGGTTGGTCAGGTGCGAGTGCAGCAGCCGCAGCACCGCCATCTCACTGGCGGTCAGCGGCGGTGCCGCGTCGTTCGCGGACCCGCTGCCCGCCGCCTTGGGCGGCAGCTGGCACACGAAGCGCTCCTGCACGCGGGCCGCGAACGCGGCGGCCGGGCTGGCCGGCGGCACCATGATCGCTATCGCCGAGTGGATGGCGCCGCCGAAGTCGAGGAACGGCCGGTAGGAGTCGTGCGGCTCGGCGATCATCAGCGCCTGTTCGAGCAGCGCCGCGGCCTCGCCGTGGGCACTGAGCCGGCGGTTGGCGATGGTGGCCGTCAGCAGCGCGGTGATCCGGTTCCGCAGCGTCCCGTCCGGCACGGCTGAGCCGTCCAGGCACCGGTTGGCCATCTCCAGCGCGGCCGCTGGCTCGCCTTGCGCCAGCAGCAGCCGTGCCGCCGCCACGATCTGCTCGGCGGTTCGCGGGTACCGCCCGGCACTGTCGTCCGCGCCGGCTGCCAGGCTGCCCGCCGCCGTGTCCGCCGTGTCCGCCGCGCCGGGGGCCGGGCCGAGCGCCGCGACCGCGACAGGGACGTCGCCGGCCTGGAGCGCGATGTCGGCGCCGAACGCGTCAAGCGGTGCCAGCTGCGGGCCGCACTTGTCGTGCAGCAGCAGCACGATGCCGCGGGCGCCGGCGGTGTCCCCGCCGGCCAGCGCGACACGTGCCCGGACCAGCATCCGCAGCACGTCCATGTCCGGCTCCCCCGGCAGCCAATCGAAGGCCGCGGCGTCGAGTGAATCGAGCAGCTCCCCTGCCGACCGCAGCTCGTCCCGCTCGACGGCAAGCTGCGCGGCGGTGAGGATCGCCAGGTGCCGGCCCGCGGGGTCGGCCGTGTCGCTGTCGCGAAGCCGGGTCAGTATCTCCTCGGCGGCTCCGAGGTCGCCGTAGAGCGACTCCGCGACCGCCTGCCAGCCGCGGGCACGGTCCAGTGGCCCGGTGAGCCCGGCGGCCGCCAGCTGGTGGCCTGCATGCCCGAGCGCCCGGCGCGCGTCCGCGATCCGCCACCTGCACAGCATCGCGGTGCCGAGCGCCAGCCAGAGCATGCCGAGGGCGCGATGGGCCGACAGCGTGCCGGCCCGGGCCTGTGCCTTCTCGGCCAGCGCCCACCCGTCGGCGAGCGCGCTCCCATCCAGGGCGGTCGCGCCCGCACCCACGGCCTCGGCTGTTTGCATCACCCGCAGCGCCGCCAGCCATAGCTCGACAAGGGGCCGGATGGGCGCCGGGCAGCGGGCGAGCCCTTGCTGGGCGTAGGTCCAGTAGGCAGCGGCCGATTCCGGGTCCCGGCGGCACAGCCGCGCCGCGGCCAGGGTAGCGGCCACGACAGGGTCGCCGGAGCGCCGCTCGGCGGGAAACAGCCGCAGCGCCTCCTCCAGGTCCGCCATCTGCCCAGGCACCACTCCGACGATCCCGGCCTCGGCCAGCGCCTGCGAGGCCTGGTCCCAGTCCGCCGCCTCGGCGGCGCACCGCATGGCCTGGACCACGTCGCCGCGGGAGGCGTGCCAGCGCGCGGCCCGGCCGAACAGCACCGGCACCTCCTCAGGCGTCCGCCGAAGTTCGGCCAGCAGGACCTCGCGCAGGCACGGGTGATACCGGTACTGCCCGTGGTCGTCGCGCGCGACGAAGCTGTTCTCCCTGTCAAGCTGGTCAAGGACCCCGGCGCCGCCGGACTCGCGGGTCAGCCAGTCGGCGTATTCCCCGGTGAGGCGCTCGGCGACGCTCGTGCGCCGCAGGAACAGCTGGATGTGCGCGGGCTGCCGGTCCAGGACCTCGTCGCGCATGTAATCCTCGAGGAGAGCGTCGCCGCTGATGCCGCTGATGTTGACGGTTCCGTCCCTGTTCGCGCGCAGCGCCGCCAGCCGCAGGCCAGCCATCCAGCCCTCGGTATTCCTGAGCAGGTCGTCGCGCTCGGCCGTCTCGGCGGCGAGGCCGAGCTTGGCGAAGTAGGCGTCCGCGTCGGCCGGCGTGCACGCCAGGTCGGCGGTGCCCACCTCGGCGAGGTCGCCGGCCACCCGCATCCGGGCGAGGTGCAGCCCGGGGACGCGGCGGCCGCACAAGATGATGCGCAGCGCGGGCGGCGCGTGATGGATGAGGAACCCGAGCCCCGCCAGGATGCAGCTGTCCGCCAGGACGTGCACGTCGTCGAGGACGAGCGCGACGGGCGCGGCCAGCCCGCGCATGGTGTCCATCAGGGTGATGGGCAGGTCGTCGGCGGAACTGCGGCTGCGCGGGACCAGCGCGGGCGTGAGCTCGGAGCCGCCGATCGCGAGCGCGGCGCTCATATAGGCCCAGAACCTGCCCGGTTCCCTGTCACCCTCGTCAAGGTTGAGCCACGCGACACGTCGTGACCGTGCGACGGCGGTTGCCCAGGTGGCGCAGGCGACCGTCTTCCCGGCACCGGCCGGGGCGGTGATCGCGGTGACTGGATGCGTTGCTGCCCGCTCGATCAACCCGGTCAGGCGACTGCGTGGGACTATGTCGGCACCAAGCCGGGGCACCCGCAGCTTGTCGTCAAGCAGGCATGACTCATGCCCATGCCCATGGCCATGCTTCGCCTCACCGGAGATTTGAGCGACTTGCGAAAGTTGCGTCACTTAACTCTCCCCCGTCGCAAGAACCTACCCCTACCTCGATAGGGGTAATCCAGCGATCGGTCACCGGGGCCCTCGGCCGCCGCGCCGGCGCGATCATCATAGCTGATCGTAAGTTATTTCGAATATTTGATATTCAGTCAAAAGACTCGCTTCCCCGTCAAATCACCCAGGTGGGGTGAAGACCCGCGCGACCGGCGGTCGGTACGTTCGCGACCCAGTGGCGCCGGCTTTGCCGTGGCGCCACGTCTGAAGGGAGGCAGTTCGATGAGCCACACAGACGACCAGCCGGCTCGCGACGCCGGGACACAGGCCGGCCCGCAGACTCCCGCGGGCAGGCCGCAGACAGCCCAGCCGCCGCAGGCAGCGGAGGCCACGCAGACCGTACCGGCCACGCGGCAGGAGACCAGCCAGTACGTGCCCCGCCCGGCGCAGAGCTTCGACGACGCCGGCTACGCCGAGCCGAGGCCGGCCGGCGCGGTGCTCGGCTTCTCGATCACGGCGGCGGTGCTGATGATGGTGTCCGGCCTGTGGAACTTCCTCGAAGGACTCGCCGCCATCATCAGGGGCTCGTTCTTCGTCACGCTGCCGCACTACGTGTACAACGTCTCCATCACCGGCTGGGGATGGATCCACCTCATCGTGGGCGCGGCCGTGTTCGTGGCCGGCGTGTTCCTGTTCATGGACAAGCTCTGGGCACGGATCGTCGGCATCGTCCTCGCCTGCATCAGCGCCGTGCTCAACTTCCTGTACATCCCCTACTCCCCCGTCTGGTCGGTGGTGGTGATCGCCATCGACGTGGTCATCGTCTGGGCGCTGCTGTCTCCCCGGACCCGGTACGCCGGCCAGCGCTGACCCTCGGACGGCCAGTCCCAACCGGCCCCAAGGCCCCTTAGCGGTCGATGGCGAGCGTGATGCCGTCCACGCCGCTTGCGCGCCCGGCTTGCCCGCGCACGACGGCGTCCGCGCGGGCGGCCAGCCGCAGGGGCTCGGCGATCACGTCGAGGAGTGCCCCGGCCGCCGGGGTGTGGGCCTGCACGGTCACCGAGCGCAGCCGCGCCGTGCTGCCAAGCCGCAGCTCGGCGCGCAGCGCGCGGGTGGCGTCGAGCAGCACGGTGAGCTGGTCCACGGTCCGCCGGTCCGACTCCGACCGCCACGCTGGGTCGGCGGCCGGCCAGCGCGACAGGTGCAGCGACCCGGCATCCTCACGCGCCGCGTAGAACCGCTGGTACAGGTGCTCGGTGACGAACGGCGCGAACGGCGCGAACAGCCCGAGCAGCACCCGGAACGACTCCCACAGCGTCCACAGGGCGCTCGCCCGGCCGCTGTCGTCGCCGCGGTCCGCGGCCAGCCGGTCCTTGATCATCTCCAGGTACCTGTCGCAGTACACCGACCAGAACATCCGCGACGCCGCCTGGTGCGCCTGCATGTAGTCGTGCGCGTCGAAGGCGTCGGTCGACAAATCGACAGTCTCCGCGAGGTGCGACAGCAGCCAGCGGTCCACCACGTCCCGGCCGGCCGCGGCCACGTACGGACCGGGCGGCGGCGACCCGCCAAGGTGCAGCGAGGCGAACCGCCCGACGTTCCACAGCTTGACGGCGAACTTGCGCCCGGCCCGCACGTCCTTCTCGTTGTAGCGCAGGTCCGATCCGATCCGCCCCTTGGTCGCCCACAGCCGCAGCGCGTCCGCGCCGTACTTCGCGAGCACGTCGTCGGGGACGTACCTGTTGAACCCGTCCGCCCCGGTGTGCCGCTCCAGGTCGCGCTTGGAGATCTTGCGGCCCTGCTCGTTCAGCCCCCACCCGGAGATCAGCGCCGTCCGCCACGGGAGCCGCCCGAACAGCAGCTCCGACTGCACGACCGAATAGAACAGCCAGGTCCTGATGATCTCGAAGGCCTGCACCCGCATCGACATCGGCGCGAGCGCGGGGTCGGTGCCGGCCCCCGGCATCGCCCATCCGTCGTTGATCTGGGGCGTCAGCGACGACGTCATCCAGGTGTCCATCACGTCGGGGTCGCCCGCCAGGGACGAGGAGCCGCACGACGGGCAGGCCGCCACCGGCGGGTCGTCGGCAAGCGGGTCCACCGGCAGGTCGGCGGCCCGCGCCAGCACCGGGGTCGCGCACGCGGCGCAGAACCACACGGGAAACGGCACGCCGTAGTACCGCTGCCTGGTGATGTTCCAGTCCCATTTCAGCCCGTCGATCCAGTCCTCGAGGCGCCGCCGCATGGACGGGGGAATCCACTCGATCTCGGCCGCCCTGGCGCGGAAGCGGTCGGCGTGCGACCGCACCGCGATGAACCACTGCGGCCGGATCTGGAACTCCACCGGCGTCTGGCACCGCTCGTGCACCCCGACCACCTGCCGGACCGGATCCGCGCCAGCCAGGAACCCCGCGGCTTCGAGCGCCGTCACGATCGCCTGACGCGCCTGGGCCAGCGGCAGCCCCGCGAACGGGCCGGCCAGCTCGCCGAGCCGGCCGTCCGCGGTCACCACCATCCGCAGCGGCAGCCCGTCCCGCCGCCACTTGACCGCGTCCTCGCTGTCGCCGAACGTGCACACGATCATCAACCCGGTGCCGAACTCCGGGTCCACCGACTCGTCGGTCAGCACCGGCACTTCGTGGCCGAACAGGGGGACCGTCGCCCGCGTGCCCGCGATCGGGGCGTAGCGCGGGTCGGCCGGGTGACAGTACAGCGCCACGCAGGCGGGCAGCAGCTCCGGCCTGGTGGTGGCGATGCTCAGTTCCTGACCACGGGCGGCACCCGGGAACGCGATCCGGTACAGCCGGCCCGTCCGCTCCAGGTCCTCCACGTCCGCCTGGGCGAGCGCGGTCCGGTCCTCCGGGCACCACAGGATCGGGTCGCTGGCCCGGCGCAGGTGCCCGGCCTGAAACAGCGCGATGAAGCTCGTCTGCGCGGTCCGCTGGCAGCGCTCGTCGATGGTCGAATAGCGCAGCGACCAGTCGACCGACAGGCCGAGCCGCCGCCACAGCTCCTCGTACCGCACGGCGGTGCGCTGCGTCTGTTCCAGGCACAGCCGCACGAACTCGGCCCGCGGCAGGTCGGCGGCCCGCACCCCGTACGCCTGCTCGACATACCGCTCGGTAGGCAGCCCGTTGTCGTCGAAGCCGATGGGGTAGAACACGCGCTCGCCGCGCATCCGCCGGTAGCGCACGATGAAGTCCGGCTGCGAGTAGCTCATCGCGTGCCCGACGTGCAGGTGCGCCGCGCTCACGTACGGGGGCGGCGTGTCGACGCTGAAGACCTGGCCCGCACCCGACCGGTCGTACCGGTACACGTCGCGCTCTTCCCACAGCGCGCGCGCGGCGGCTTCCACCGCCTGGTGGTCGTACTCGCTGGCCTCCATGCCCGCTGAGGGTAGCGCCGCGCTCGCCAAGGGCGAAAAGCATTTTTCAGCGGAACGAAGCGGGGCTCCTCGCCCGCCCGCCGCCGCTGCCTGCCGCCGCGCACGCGAAAGTTTGCCCTGCGTATACGGGCCATTGGTGTCTCTCGTCGTGGATGGCGCTACGCTGTGTGCGCCTCGCTCTACCGCTCCCGGTGCCCGCTCTGGTGCATGATGGAGCCAAGTCGGGGGAAGGACTGGAGTTTCATGGCTTCGCCACGGCCTGATGTCACCGAACTGCTCGACGTTCCCGTCCCGCCGGGCGGCGCGGTGATAGCCATCAGCGACCTGCACCTCCCGCCGGAGCGCACCGCCGTGTCCGGCCGGTGCTGCGAGGTGCTCGCGAGCAGGCTCGCCGAGCAGACCGCCCCGGTCACGGTCGTGCTCGCCGGGGACATCGTCGAGATGCTCGCGTTCCCCGGCACCACGGCGGGCGACATCCTGCAGGCGCACGACGACCTGTGCCAGGCGCTCGCCGGGGTCACCGGGCGCGGCGGGCAGGTCATCTACACGGTCGGCAACCACGACGGGGACCTGGCCTGGGACCTGAAGGCCGCCGACGCGGTGCGCGACCTCACCGGCGCGAAGCTCTGCCTCGCGGCCGACCTGCGGCTGCCGGGCGGCGAGCGGATCCGGGTCGAGCACGGTCACCAGCTCGACCCGTACAACTGCTTCCACGACCCGCGCAACCCGCTGGACACCCCGCTTGGCCACCACATCGTCCGCGAGGTCATCCCGAAGATCGAGTGGCTTGGCCGGGACTGGCTGACCGGCGCGCACGAGATGGCCGACCCGGGCGACTTCCCCTCGTTCGTGGCGTCCCGGCTCGTCTACCGCAAGCTGGTCCGCCACCTGTGGTGGCTGGTCCTGCTGCCGATCGTCACGTTCGCCCTGGTGCTGCCAGAACTGGGGCGGGTGGGCAGCAGGTTCCCCGACACCGCCACGGTGGTGCACGACGTCGAGATCCTCGGGTACGGCGCGGCGATCGACATCGTGATCATCGCGCTGATCCTGGCGATCATGTCCCGGCGGGCATGGACGTCGATCAGCGCGCTGGCGCTGGCCGAGCGCGGCTACGGGCAGAACACCGCGGCCAGGCTGCGGGCCGACGACCTCATCGCCGACGGCTACGCCGGCTTCGTGTCCGGGCATACGCACCATCCTGAGCTGCGCGCGCACGGCGCCGGCTTCTACGCCAACGCCGGCTCGTGCACCTCGGTCGTGGAGGCGATCGACACCATGCGCGGCATGCCGCCTGTGTACCTGCGCACCCAGCAGCTGTCCTGGCTGGAGATCACCGCGGGCGGCGACCGGCCGTGCCGCGCGCAGCTGAAGTCCGCCCGCGTCGAGCTTCCCGGGGCGACCAGGCTCGAACGGGTCATGGCGGCCGCCCGCAACCCGCACGCCTCGGCCCCCTGCTCGGTCGCGTCGTGGCCGGACGGTCCCGACTGGCCCGCGCACCGCAAGCACCTGCGCGACCGCAAGCACCTGAGCAAGCACCTGAGCAAGCACCCAACGCCGTAGACTGCGTGCGTGACCAACGAGCCCGCCGCCCAGATCACCGAGATGGTCAAGCGGTACGGGGCCCTCACCGCCGTCGACGGGCTGACGCTGACCGCGCGCCGCGGTGAGGTGACGGCCATCCTCGGGCCCAACGGCGCCGGCAAGACCACTACGATCGAGGTCTGCGAGGGGTACCGCAGCGCCGACGGCGGCGCCGTGCGGGTCCTCGGGCTCGACCCAGCGCGGGAGGCGGCCGCGTTGCGCCCCCGGATCGGCGTCATGCTGCAGTCAGGCGGCATCCCGCCGGCGGTGCCCGCCAGGGAGTACCTGACGCTGCTCAGCCGGTTCCACGTCCGGCCGCTTGAGGTGGGCTGGCTGCTGGACATCGTGGGGCTCGCCGCGTCCGCCCGCATCCCGTACCGCCGGCTGTCCGGCGGGCAGCAGCAGCGCCTGTCGCTGGCCGCCGCGGTCATCGGCCGCCCCGAGCTTGTCTTCCTCGACGAGCCAACCGCGGGGATGGACCCGCAGGCCAGGCACGCCACGTGGGACCTCATCGGCGAGCTGCGCGGCGACGGCGTGAGCGTGATCTTGACCACGCACTTCATGGAGGAGGCCGAGCGGCTGTCGGACCACGTCGTGATCATCGACGTGGGCCGCGTCGTCGCGGACGGCTCCCCGGCCGCGCTCACCGGGTCCGCCGGGCAGCTGCGCTTCAGGGCCGAGCCCGGCCTGGACACCGACAGCCTGCTCACCGCGCTGCCCGCGGGCAGCGCCGCCAAGGAATCTCCGGCCGGTCACTACCTGATCGAGGTGCACGGGCCCGTCGAGCCCAGGCTGCTCGCGGCCGTCACCGCCTGGTGCGCCGAGCGCGGCGTGCTGCCGAGCACGCTGCGGATCGAGTCCCGCACGCTGGAGGACGTGTTCCTTGAGCTGACGGGAAGGGAGCTGCGCGGATGATATCTGAGTCCGTGGCCGCCGGCCGGTTCACCCCCGCGCCCGGCGCGGCTCCGCTGCGGCGGATGGTCACCGCGCAGGCCGCCCTGGAGACGAGGACGCTGCTGCGCAACGGCGAGCAGCTGACGCTCACCCTGGTCATCCCGCTGTTGCTGCTCGCCGCCTTCAGCCTGGAGCCGCTGGTGAACTTCGGCGCGGGCATCACGAGGATCGACTTCCTCACCCCAGGGGTGATCGCGCTGGCCGTGATGTCCACCGCGTTCACAAGCCAGGCGATCGCCACCGGCTTCGAGCGCAGGTACGGGGTGCTGAAGCGGCTCGGCGCCACCCCGCTGTCCCGGCCCGGGCTGATCGCCGCCAAGACGGTCACGGTGGTCGCGGTGGAACTGCTGCAGGCCGTCCTCATCGTCGTGCTCGCGGTCGCCCTCGGCTGGTCGCCGGACGCGAGCCCCGCGGCGATCGTCACGGTTCCGCTGCTCGTGCTGCTCGGCACGGCCGCGTTCAGCGGGCTCGCGCTGCTGCTGGCGGGCACGCTGCGCGCCGAGGCCACGCTGGCCGCCGCGAACCTGGTGTACGTGGTGCTGCTCGGCGTCGGCGGGGTGGTCTTCCCGCTGACGAAGTTCCCCGCCGGGGCGCGGTCGTTCCTCGAACTGCTGCCGACAGGGGCGCTGTCCACCGCGCTGCGCGACGTGCTCGCCAACGCCGGGGTGCTCCCGGCCAAGGAGACCGTGGCGCTGCTCGTGTGGGCCGTGGCCGGGATCGCGCTCGCCGCCCGTTACTTCCGGTGGGAGTAAGAACCGCGCAGAGCGCCGGCCGCCCGCGCGGCCGGGCGGGCTTGGCGCCAGTCGCGCTGCCCGCCGCGCTGGTCCTGTCCGGCGCGGTGTCGGTCCAGGCGGGTGCCGGGATCGCCGACCGGCTGTTCGGCCAGGTGCCGCCGGCCGCGGTGACGACCCTGCGGCTGTGGGCCGCCGCGCTGATCATGGTCGCGATCGGCTGGCGGGGCGCCGCCCGGGCGGTCGCCGACCTCATCGGCAGGCGAGCCTTCCGCGACGCAGCCGCCACGGCCTCGTTCGGAATAGCTCTCGCTGTTATGAATTTCTCGATTTACCAGGCAATCGAGCGGATTCCCCTGGGCGTCGCCGTCACCGTCGAGTTCCTCGGGCCGCTGGCGGTCGCGGTGGCCGGAGCTGGCCCGCGGCGGCCGGCCAGCCTGGCGTGGGCGGGGCTCGCCGCGGTCGGCGTGCTGCTGCTCGCGCAGGGGTCCGCCGGGCGTCTCGACCTGGCCGGCGTGGCGTTCGCGCTCGTCTCGGCCGCGGGCTGGGCGGGGTACATCCTGCTCAGCAGGGCGACAGGGCAGCGGTTTTCCGGCTCATCAGGGCTGGTGATCGCGATGTGCGTGGCGGCGGTGCTGGTCACCGGGCCAGGAGTCGCCGCGGGGGCGCCGACGATGTTCAGGCTGCCGGTCCTGGCCACCGGTGCCGCGGTCGGGCTGCTGTCCTCGGTGATCCCCTACTGGCTCGAATTCGAGGCGCTGCGGCGGGTGGCGGCGCGGGTGTTCGGCGTGTGGATGAGCGTGCAGCCCGCCGTCGCGGCGCTGATCGGGCTTGCCATGCTTGGGCAGCGGCTCAGCCCGGCGGAGTGGGCCGGGATCTGCTGCGTGGTCGTGGCCAGCGCCTGCGCCGCGCGCGGGGCATTACGGGGCATTACGATGGAGGCCGTGTCTTCCTGGCTAGCGCGCGTGACGGCCGCGGTGCTGCGGCCGGCCCAGGCCACGGTGCGCGGGTTCGCGCTGGCCGCCGTGATCTCCAACGCGGTCATCATCTCGACCGGCGAGGCGGTGCGGCTGAGCTCCTCGGGCCTCGGCTGCCCGGACTGGCCGCAGTGCACCAAGGCCAGCGTGGTCGCCGCGCACTCGGTGGGCCAGACGATGCTGAACACCTGGATCGAGTTCGGCAACCGGCTGCTGAACTTCCCGCTGGTGGCGATCGCCGGGCTTGCGTTCATCGTCTGCTGGCAGTACAGGCAGGACGGCCGGCGCAGGCGTGACCTGGTGTGGCTGTCGGCCGCGCTGCCGCTCGGCGTGATCGCCCAGGCGGTCGTCGGCGGCATCGTGGTGCTGACCAGGCTCAACCCGGCCATGGTGGCGGTGCACTACCTGCTGTCGTCGGCGATCCTGGCGGCGGCGGTCGTGCTGCACGTGCGGGTGGACGAGGGCGCGGGCCCCGCGCGCTCGCTGGTCCGCACGGACCTGCGGGTGCTCGCCGGGCTGCTCGTCGCGGTGACCGCGCTGATGCTCGCGGCGGGCACCGTGGTGACCGGCACCGGACCGCTGGCCGGCACGGTGATCGACTCCGACGGGCACCGCACGACCGTGCCGCGGTTCCATTTCGCGCTGGAAAGCGTCACCCAGCTGCACGCGGACATCGGCTGGTTTATCGGCGCGCTCGCGGTGGCGCTGGTGATCGGGCTGCGGTACTCGACCGCGCCGCGGGCGGCGGTGCGGCTCGGGTGGGTGGTCCTGATCGGGCTCGGCGTCCAGGGCGTCATCGGCTACGTGCAGTACTTCAACCACCTGCCGGCCGGGCTTGTCTGGGTGCACGTCGTCGTGTCGGTGCTGCTGTGGATCTGCGTGCTCCGGCTGTACCTGGCCACCAGGGAGCGGACCGCTGAGCCGGCCGGGCCGGGGGGCGCCCCCGCCCCGGCGGTCCCGGTCACCGAAGAACTCCCGGCCCGATGACGGCGGAGGCCCCGGCTCCCCCGCCGCCCCCGGCCCCCCCGGCTCCCCCGGCTCCCCCGCCGCCACTGGACGGGTTCCGGGTGCTTGACTTCACCAGGTTCCTGGCCGGCCCGTACTGCACGATGGTGCTCGCCGACCTCGGGGCGGACGTGATCAAGCTCGAGCAGCCGGGCTCTGGCGACGACTCCCGCGTGTTCGGGCCGTTCCTGCACGGCGAAAGCTACTCCTTCGCCCAGGTGAACAGGGGCAAGCGCAGCGTCTGCCTGGACCTGAGGCAGCCGCGGGGCCGCGCGCTTGCCCTTGACCTCGCGCTGCGCGCCGACCTGGTGATCGAAAGCTTCCGGCCGGGGGTCGCGGCGCGCCTCGGCCTGGACTATGCCGCGGTCAGCGGCCGGCGTCAGGACATCCTGTACTGCTCGATCAGCGGCTTCGGGCAGACCGGGCCGTACCGGGATCGCCCGGGATTCGACATCATGGCCCAGGGCGTCACCGGGCTGATGCGGATGACGGGGCCGCCAGGCGGGCGTCCGGCCAAGGTGGGGTTCGCCGTCAACGACATCGCCGCCGGGGTCACCGCGGTGTACTCGATTCTCGCCGCGCAGCTGGTCAGGGAGCGAACCGGCGTCGGCCAGTTCATCGACATCGCACTTGTCGACGCGCTGCTCCCGTGGACCGTGTGGGAGGCGGGCGTGCTGTTCGGCCGCGGTGACGCGCCGGCCCAGACCGGGACCAGGCACCGCATGTCCGCCCCGTACCAGGCCTACCGGACCGCGGACGGCTACGTGACGATCGGCGCGGGCACCGACCGGCTCTGGCGGCGGACGGCGGACGCGCTTGGCTGCCCGCAGTGGTGCGCGGACCCGCGGTTCGCCGACAACGACGCGCGGCTGGCGCACATCGAGGCGCTCGAGGCGGAGATCGAGGCGGTCACCACGACGCGGACCACGGCGCAGTGGATCGCGATACTCGACGCCGCGGGCGTGCCGTGCGGGCCGGTGCTCTCCTACGACCAGGTTTTCGCCGACCCGCAGGTCCTGGCCCGGGAGATGGTGGCCGAGATGGATCACCCGATCATGGGCACGATCAAGGTGCTCGGCCAGCCGGCCAAATTCAGCCGGTCGCGGGCCAGGGCCGGCCGTCCGGCCCCCTGGCTCGGCCAGCACAGCCGCGAGGTGCTGGCCGAACTCGGCCTGGACAGCGCCGAGATCGGCGCGCTTGAACAGGCCGGCACCACCTACGACGCGCATCCGGGGGTGGCATGACAGACCAGCTGCTGCTCGGCCGCGCCGCCAGCGCCGCCATCCTCACGATCAACCGGCCTGAGCGGCACAACGCGCTCACCTTCGACATGTTCCGGCGGCTGCCTGGCATGCTGGCGGCCGCGGCCGGCCTGCCGGGGGTACGCGCGCTCGTGCTCCGCGGCGCCGGGACGCGGTCGTTTTCGGCCGGCGCCGACATCACCGAGTTCGCGGCCGTCCGCGCCACCGCCGACCAGGGAGCGGCCTACGACGAGGCGGTCACGGCCGCAGAAGAGGCGATCGCGGGCTTCCCCCATCCCACCATCGCCCAGATCCACGGGTACTGCTACGGCGGCGGCTGCGGGCTCGCCCTCGCCTGCGACGTCAGGTACGCCGCGCCCGACGCCCGCTTCGCTATCACCCCCGCCAAGCTGGGCATCGTCTACCCGCTGCGGTCAACCAAGCGGCTCGTGGACCTGGTCGGCCCGTCCCGCGCGAAGATCATCCTGATGTCGGGAGCCGAACTCGACGCCGGCCGCGCCCTGTCCCTCGGCCTGGTCGACGAGGTCGCCGACGATCCCGGCCGGGCGGTCGCCGAGTTCGCGGCGCTGCTCGCCGCGCGTTCGGCCGTCACTCAGCGCGCCGTACGGCACACGGTGCAGCGCATCCTCGACGGCCAGTCGTTCGATGACGAGGAGCAGGGGCGGCTGCGCGCCGCCGCGCTCGCGGGCCCGGACTACGCCGAGGGCGTGCGCGCCTTCCTGGAACGCCGCCCGCCGTCCTTCGGGTAGCGCGGCGGGCGGTGGCCCGCTCATCCCAGGCCCGCCAGCCGCGCGTCCGGGGAGTTGAGGCAATTGGGCCGTTGGCGCAGCTGGCCCGATACAGCCGGGCCGTTGGCGCAGCTGGCCCAGTCGGGGAGGTCGGGGTAGCGGCCGGAGCGGGGGCTAGTCGTTGGCTGGCCGGCGTCGGCTAGCGTGACGCCACCTGCGGATGTGCGGGCAGCGGTGCCTGGTGCACGGCGTGCCGCGCGATCCCGGCCCCGCCCGGCGGCGCCCAGGGCGCGACCGGCGGGGCCGGGTGGCGGCTCAGGAAGGACATGCGGGCCACGTACATCAGCCCGAGCAGGTCGTGCTGGCGCTGCCGGAACGTCCCGAGCGGCAGCACGCCGCGCACGGCCTTGGCGTGCAGCAGCGCGAGTTCGGTGGCGGCGAGCTGATAGTCGCCCATGGCGGCACCGGCCGGCATGCCGCCGGTCGTCCTGGCCCAGTTGCGGGCCCGCCGGCGCTCGCGCAGCGAGGCGAGCATCACCACATCGTCATCGCTCACCAGCCCGGTCGCCCGGTAGGCGGGAAGGTAGTGCGTGATCAGCGCGACTATCCGGCGCCGGTCGGCCACCAGGACCGCGACGAGCCCGGCGAGCACACAGGACATGATGGCGTACGCCGCCGTCAGGCCCCCGGCGCCGTACACGGACAGCCCGTTCCAGATCCCGTGCAGCAGCATGGCCGCCAGCCAGCCGAGCGGCACCGCCCAGCCGGCCCGGCGGTGGGTGGCGGCGTAGGCGACGCCCAGCCCGGTCATCGACGTGAAGATGGGGTGCAGCAGCGGGGATGCCACGCCGCGCAGCACGAACGTGTAGCCGAGCAGGGCGACGCCGCCGTGTTCCGGAGTGATCAGCGCGCTGATGTAGTAGCCGACGTTCTCCATCATCGCGAAGCCCAGGCCCACCATGGCCGCGTACATGATGCCGTCGGTCGGGCCGTCGATCTCGTCCCGGCGCCGCCACAGCAGGCCGGCCAGGACCAGGCCCTTGAGCGTCTCCTCGACCAGCGGCGCGCCGAACGTCGCGGACACGTACTCGCCCGTGCCCGCGCCGAGCGCCGGCTGGGTCACGTACTCCAGCCCGGCCGTGTTGATGAGCAGCGCGAACAGGGCGGCGATGCCGGCTCCCCAGGCGAACGCGAAGACCAGGGCGCCCCGCGGCTCCGGCTCGAGCCGGTCAATGAACAGCACAAGCGCGACAAGCAGCGGCACCGGCAGCAGGGCCAGCGGGAGGGCGACGAGGACGGGCACCACGCCGTCGCCCGCGGCGACGCTCTGCCCCACGTCGATGCCGAGCGCGACGATCGCGCACGCCGCGGTGATCACGATGCCGGCGATGAACGCGATGCTGGTCCGGCCCGGGGCACGCCCCTCGATCACCGCCCTGGGATCGAATACCGGGGCGGGCTCGGTCATGCCCGGAAGCATACTGGGACCGCCGGGCCGGCGAGGTTGCCCAGGTTCCCCGAATTGGTCTAGACCCTATCTGCAAGGTGGTCTAGACCTACGGAGAGTGAATGTTCCGGAAACGGTCTGCCCCGGGCGGTTCCGCCTGGCCTGGGCGGGATAGGCTCTTACCCGTGACGGCGCCAAAGCCACACGGGGGGTTTCAGCCGCAGCTACGCGTCAGCAGAAGGGATCCGTGACGGTGAGCAACCACACCCTTGACTGGTCATCCACCGACGAACGCGCCGTCGATCTGGTCCGCGTCCTGGCGATGGACGCGGTGCAGCAGGCGGGTTCTGGCCACCCAGGCACCGCGATGAGCCTCGCCCCGGCCGCGTACCTGCTCTACCAGCGCCTGCTGCGGCACGACCCGGCCGATCCGAAGTGGCCCGGCCGGGACCGGTTCGTGCTGTCCTGCGGGCACTCGAGCCTCACCCTGTACATCCAGCTCTACCTGTCCGGCTACGGGGTCACGCTCGATGACATCAAGGGCTACCGCACGTGGGGCAGCATCACGCCTGGGCACCCGGAGCACGGGCTGACCCCGGGCGTGGAGACCACGACTGGACCGCTCGGCCAGGGCCTGTGCAACGCGGTGGGCATGGCGATGGCGGCGCGCCGCGAGCGCGGCCTGTTCGATCCCGACGCCGCGCCAGGCACCAGCCCGTTCGACCACTTCATCTACTGCTTCGCCTCCGACGGCGACATCGAGGAGGGCATCACCCACGAGGCGTGCTCGCTGGCCGGGCACCACCGCCTCGGCAACCTGATCCTCCTCTACGACGACAACCGGATCTCCATCGAGGACGACACGAACGTCGCCAAGTCCGAGGACGTCGGCGCCCGCTACGCCGCCTACGGCTGGCACGTGCAGCACATCGACTGGGTGACCGCGGCGGGCTACCGCGAGAACGTGCAGGCCCTGTACGACGCGTTCGAGGCGGCCAGGGCGAACGCCGCGGCGCCGTCGATCATCGTGCTGCGCACGATCATCGGCTGGCCCGCGCCGACCAAGCAGAACACAGGGGCGGCGCACGGCGCCGCGCTCGGCGAGCCCGAGGTCGCCGCCACGAAGGAGATCCTGCACTTCGACCCGGCCGTGAAGTTCCCCGCCGAAGAGGAAGCCGTCAACCACGCCCGCGCGGTGGCCGAGCGCGGCAAGAGGCTGCACGCGGAGTGGGACGAGGCCTTCGGCGCCTGGGCGAAGGCCAACCCGGAGCGCAGGGCCCTGTTCGACCGGCTGGCCAGACGGGAGCTCCCCGCGGGCTGGGAGGCGGCGCTGCCTGTCTTCCCCGCCGACCCGAAGGGAACCGGGACCCGGCGCGCCTCGGGAAAGATCCTCACCGCGCTGGCGCCGGTGCTGCCGGAGCTGTGGGGCGGTTCGGCCGACCTGGCCGAGTCCAACCTCACGACGATGGAAGGCGAGCCCTCGTTCATCCCGGCCGACCACCAGACCGCGATGTGGCCAGGCGGCCCGTACGGGCGGACGATGCACTTCGGCATCCGCGAGCACGGCATGGGCGCGATCATGAACGGCATCGTGCTGCACGGCGCCACCCGCCCGTACGGCGGCACGTTCCTGCAGTTCAGCGACTACATGCGGGGTGCCGTGCGGCTGGCCGCGCTGATGGGGCAGCCGGTCACCTACGTGTGGACGCACGACTCGATCGGGCTGGGCGAGGACGGCCCGACGCACCAGCCGATCGAGCACCTGTGGTCGCTGCGCAACATACCGGGCCTGGACATCGTCCGCCCGGCCGACGCCAACGAGACCACGATCGCGTGGCGCACCATCCTGCAGCACACCGACCGCCCCGCGGGCCTGTGCCTGACCAGGCAGAACGTGCCCACCTTCGACAGGACCACGTTCGCCTCCGCCGAGGGGACCGCCCGCGGCGCGTACGTCATGGCCGACGGCACCGACGTGATCCTGATCGGCACGGGCAGTGAGGTGCAGATCGCGGTCGCCGCGCGGGACCTGCTGGCCAAAGAAGGTATCTCCGTGCGGGTTGTCTCGATGCCGTGCGTGGAATGGTTCAACCAGCAGGACCCTTCCTACCAGGAAGATGTACTCCCGGCGGCGATGCGGGCGCGGGTGTCGGTCGAGGCGGGCATCACCGGGCCGTGGCAGGCGTTCGTCGGGGACGCCGGCGAGTCCATCGGCGTCAACCACTACGGCGCGTCGGCCGCCGAGGCCATCCTCTACAAGGAGTACGGGATCACCGCGGAGGCGGTGGCCGCCGCCGCCAAGGCGAGTTTGGCGACGGCCCGCGCCGGCGCGGCGGCCGGCGCCGGCGCGAACACCACAGCCCAGGCAACAACGAAAGGAACGCGGCAATGAACGACGTGCTCGGGCAGCTTACCGGGGCCGGCGTGTCGGTCTGGCTGGACGACATCAGCCGCGACCGGCTGCGCACTGGCAACCTGGAGACCCTGGTCAGGGACTATCACGTCCGCGGGGTCACATCGAACCCGACGATCTTCGCCCACGCGCTGAGCAAGGGCAACGAATACGACGACCAGATCAAGGACCTGGCGGTGCGCGGCGTCACCGTGGAAGAAGCGTCGCGGATGATCACCAGCTACGACATCCGGTGGGCCTGCGACGTGCTCCGCCCGATCTACGACGCCTCGGACGGCGTGGACGGCCGGGTGTCCCTCGAAGTCGACCCGCGGCTGGCGCGGGAGACCGCCAAGACGATCGCCGAGGCCAGGCAGCTGTGGTGGCTGGTCGACCGGCCGAACCTGTTCATCAAGATCCCCGCCACCGCCGAGGGGCTGCCCGCGATCACCGCGGCGCTCGCCGAGGGGATCAGCGTCAACGTCACGCTGATCTTCTCGCTGGCGCGGTACAGCGAGGTCATGAACGCGTACCTGGCGGGCCTTGAGCAGGCAGCGGCGAACGGGCACGACATCGGCACGATCGGGTCGGTCGCGTCGTTCTTCGTCAGCCGCGTGGACACGGAGGTCGACAACCGGCTGGACAAGCTCGGCACGCCGGAGGCCCGCGCGCTGCGGGGCAAGGCCGCGCTGGCGAACGCGCGGCTGGCCTACGAGCTGTACGAGCAGAAGCTTGACACGCCGCGGTGGGCGGCGCTGCGGGCCAAGGGCGCCAAGGTGCAGCGCCCGCTGTGGGCCTCGACCTCCACGAAGGACCCGGCTTTCCCTGACACGATGTACGTGGTGGACCTGGTCGCGCCGGACACGGTGAACACGATGCCTGAGGCGACGCTGCGCGCCACCGCCGACCATGGCGTGCTGCGCGGCGACACCGTGCACGGCACGTACGAGCAGTCGCGTCAGGTCTTCGCCAGCCTTGAGCACCTCGGGATCAGCTACGACGACGTGGTGCGGGTGCTCGAGGACGAGGGCGTGGAGAAGTTCGCCGCCTCGTGGAACGAGCTGCTCGAGACCATCAGGAATGAACTGAGCCTCAACGCGTAGGCAGCGCGCCAGGGCAACGCCACAGGGAACTGGAGGTTCCGAATGACCATGCCGAACGCCGGCGCCCGAGGTCCGGCGCCGGCGAATCCGGGCGTGATCGCGTCCGCCTGCGAGCCCGCCAACCCGCTGCGCGATCCGAGGGACCGCCGGATTCCGCGAGTGGCGGGGCCCTGCGTGCTGGTGATGTTCGGCGTCACCGGCGACCTCGCGAGGAAGAAGCTGATGCCGGCCCTGTACGACCTGGCCAACCGCGGCCTGCTGCCGCCGGGCTTTTCTCTCGTTGGCTTCGCGAGGAGGAACTGGGAGCACGAGGACTTCGCTCAGGTCACGTACGAGGCGGTCAAGGAGCACGCGCGCACCCCGTTCCGGGAGACGGTGTGGCAGCAGATGTCGGAGGGCATCCGGTTCGTCCCCGGCGAGTTCGACGACGACGCGGCCTTCGAGACGCTGGCCGAGACGGTCCGCCAGCTGGACCGCGAGCGCGGCACCGGCGGGAACTACGCGTTCTACCTGTCGATCCCGCCGAAGTTCTTCCCTGTCGTGGTCGGGCAGCTCAAGATGTCCGGGCTGTCCGACCCCGGACCGCCCGACCCGGTCACCGGGCGGGCGCCGTGGCGCCGGGTGGTGATCGAGAAGCCGTTCGGCCACGACCTGGAAAGCGCCCGCGAGCTGAACCGCATCGTGGACACCGTGTTCCCCCCTGAGTCGGTGTTCCGCATCGACCACTACCTGGGCAAGGAGACGGTCCAGAACATCCTGGCGCTGCGCTTCGCCAACACCCTGTACGAGCCGATCTGGAACCGCGGGTACGTGGACCACGTGCAGATCACGATGTCGGAGGACATCGGCATCGGGGGCCGGGCCGGGTATTACGACGGGATCGGGGCCGCGCGCGACGTCATCCAGAACCACCTGCTGCAACTGCTCGCGCTGACCGCGATGGAAGAGCCGGTGTCGTTCGACGCGGACTCGCTGCGGCAGGAGAAGGAGAAGGTGCTGTCCGCGGTCCGCCTTCCCGCCGACATCGCCGCGGGCAGCGCGCGCGGCCAGTACGCGGCCGGCTGGCAGGGCGGCCACCAGGTGATCGGCTACCTGGAGGAGGACGGCATCCCGCCGGATTCGCGCACGGAGACCTACGCGGCCGTGCGCCTGGCCGTGGACACTCGGCGGTGGGCGGGCGTTCCGTTCTACCTGCGCACTGGCAAGCGGCTGACCCGCCGGATGACGGAGATCGCGCTGATCTTCCAGCGCGCGCCGCACCTGCCGTTCGCGGCCACCGACACCAAGGAGCTCGGCAAGAACGCCATGGTCATCCGCGTCCAGCCGGACGAGGGGATCACCCAGCGCTTCGGCTCCAAGGTGCCCGGCTCGGCCATGGAGGTAAGGGACGTGAACATGGACTTCGCCTACGGCGAGTCCTTCACCGAGTCCTCGCCCGAGGCGTATGAGCGGCTGATCCTCGACGTGCTCATCGGCGACCCGCCGCTGTTCCCCCGGCAGGAGGAGGTCGAGCTCTCCTGGCGCATCCTCGACCCCATCGAGCAGTTCTGGGCCGAGAACACCAAACCGGAACAGTACGTGGCGGGCTCCGCCGGGCCCGCGTCCGCCGACGCGATGATGGCGCGCGACGGCCGGGCCTGGCGCCGCCTGTAGACCGGAGGCACGCTTGTCATGACTATCGACTTGACTGACACCACCACCGAAGCCATCGACCGCGCCCTGACCGAGGCGCGCCGCCGGCTCGGCGGCATGACGGTGGGCATGGTGCTCACCCTTATCCTGGTGACCGACGAGGAGGGTCAGTACGACGCGATCCGCGCGGCCAACCAGGCCGCCAGGGAACACCCGATGCGGGTCCTCGCCGTGATCACCCGCAAGCCCAAGGCGGACTCCCGGCTTGACGCGGAGATCCGGGTCGGTGAGTCGAGCCCTGGTGAGACCGTCGTGCTGCGGATGTACGGCCCGCTCGGGCAGCACGCGGACTCGGTGGTAGCGCCCCTGCTCGTCCCTGACGTGCCCGTTGTCACCTGGTGGCCGGAGAACGCTCCCGCCGTGCCCGCGGCCCATCCGCTCGGTGCGCTCGCCCAGCGCCGGGTGACCGACTCGGCGGCGGCCGAAGATCCGGAACAGGTGCTGGCCGCCCTGGCCAGGGCCTACCGTCCCGGCGACACCGACTTCGGCTGGACCCGCGCCACGCCATGGCGGTCGCTGCTCGCGGCCACGCTCGACCAGGAGCACCCCACGCTGGAAACCGGCGAGGTGCAGGCGGAGCAGGACAACCCGACGGCGGACCTGATCACCGCCTGGCTGGGCCTGCGGCTGGAGATCCCGGTACGGCGCACCGTCTCGGCCGGCCCGGGCATCACCGGGGTGGCGTTCGCGACCTCCGCCGGCGACATCCGGGTGAGCAGGACGGACGGCCGCACTGCCACCCTGTCCTGGCCCGGGCGGCCGGACCGGATGGTCGCGCTGCATCGCAGGGAGACCGCCGAACTGCTCGCCGAGGAGCTGCGCAGGCTCGACCCCGACGACGTGTACGCCGAGACGCTCGCCCGGCTCAAGCCGGCGGGCGCCGACCTGGTGGAGGCCGGCCCGTGAGCGCGCCGCCGGAGATCCTGGTCCACGCGGACGAGCCGCTGCTGGCCAGGGCGGTCGCCGCACGGCTGGTCACCAGGCTGGTCGACGCGGTGTCCGCCGCGGGGCACGCGCACCTCGTGCTCACCGGTGGCGGCATCGGCACCGCAGTGCTCGCCGAGCTTGGCGCCGCCCCGGCCAGGGACGCGGTGGACTGGCAGCGGGTCGACTTCTGGTGGGGTGACGAGCGGTTCGCCCCCACGGGGGACCCGGACAGGAACGAGACCGGGGCGCGGTCGGCGCTGCTTGACGGGATCAACGCCGACCCGGCGCGGGTGCACCCGATGCCTGGCCCGGACGGCCCTGACGGCGACGACCCGGAGGCGGCCGCCGCGCGCTACGCGGCCGAACTGGCCGCCGCCACCCGGCCGGAAGACCATGGCCCGGTCCCTGCCTTCGACGTGCTGATGCTCGGCATCGGCCCGGAGGGGCACGTGGCCTCGCTGTTCCCTGAGATGCCCGCCGTCTACGACAGCCGGCCGGTCGTGGCGGTGCGCGGCTCGCCCAAGCCGCCGCCGATCCGCATCTCGCTGACGTTCCCGTCGATCCAGGCCGCCCGCGAGGTCTGGATCCTGGCCTCAGGCGCGGAGAAGGCGGGCGCTATCGCGCTCGCGCTGTCCGACGCGGGCCCCGTGCAGGTTCCCGCCGCCGGCGCCAGGGGGCGCAACAGGACGCTGTTCCTGGTGGACGAGGCGGCGGCCGGCAAGCTCCCGCCCGACATCGGCAGGCCCGCAGCCCACTGACCCGCGCGACTACTGAGCGGGCGGGCCGGCGGCACGCGCGTCGCAGATCGCCGACCATGACCGCCCGCAGCCGCCGGAAGCGCTGGTCCCGTGACTGACATGGCTCAGGATCAGGGCGAGCGCGATCATCGCCAAGGTCGTCGCGGTCCATACGGACACGAAAGCCCGCGCGAGCACGGGCCGGGATAGCTGTCTGCGCAGGTGCCGCAGCGGTCGCCTGCGCGGCATGTCCTCGCCCAGGGCCAGCCGGTTGAACATGGACAGCAGCGACACCAGCGTCGGCGCGGTTCGGTGGAGTTCGTCGGCGACGCGGCTCAGGATCCGCCGCTCTCGTTCGCTCAGGCTCAGCACTGCCTCCTTAACTGGGCGTGGACTTCCCGAGCATTCCGTGCTCCCGGAGCCAGGTGATCAGGTTCCCGCGGCCCGCGAACGCCAGGCCGGCGGCAAGGCATACTGCGGGCACCGCGGACAGGACGTAGCGGTAGCTGAAGCCCGCGGTCATCGGCGGCAGCACGATCAGCGCCACTCCGATCAGCCAGGGTAGCAGGGCGAGCCCCCCCCAGCCGGTACCGGGTATGCGGGTCTTGCGGCGCACGCCAAGCGCGACGCCGACCGCGCCAGCCAGCACGAACAGGAACAGGAACGGGCCGCGCAGGTAGACGACGCCCTGGTACGCCCACAGGAACCTGGCCCACGGCTGGACCACGGACGGCCGCCCGTAGTTCGCGCCGCCGTAGTCCTTAGCCGCCCTGCTGTTAGTGGCGTCGGCGGTCACCCAGCCGGGCACTGCCGCGACCGTGGGCTCGAACCGGAACAGCGAGCCGGAGCCTGTCACGTTGCCGATCGAGTTGTTCACGTTCTCCCGCGTCCACCCGAACGTAGTCAGCGTGTCCTTGGCCACCACCCGGGCGTAGTCGAGCGGCTGGGCGAGGATCGCGCGCTCGGCGAACTTCATCGTCAGCGACTCGATCTGCGGGGTGAACCGGTAGGAGTTGTCTGTCCCGGTCAGTTTCGCCAGGGGCGTTAGCTGGCCGTTCCCGTCGTAGTTCGCCCACAGGTACTCCTGGGAGTTGGGCCGCTCCGACAGCGGCGCGCTGTCACACAGCACCCGCAGGTCCGCCGGCGGGTTCATCTTCGAGCATTCGGCGAAGCTCTGCACCCGGCTGTACAGGTACGTTCCGCTTGACTCGTTGAGCGCGTATTGCCCGTAGTGGGCATGGAACCACACCATGTAGCCGGCGATCGGCACCAGTCCGGCCACCGTGGTCGCGACGATGCGGCGCCAGCCCATGCGCCGCAACAGCACGCCGATGACCACGACGACCAGCAGTATCTCCCCGACGTCCCGCACGGTGGCCGCGTAACCGATCGCCACGCCAGCGACCATCGCGGCGAGCAGCGGCGGCCTGTCCCACCAGCACAGCAGGATCAGCACCCCGGTGACGAGCGCGCAGAACAGCGTGTCCGAGGCGACCATGTGCTCGACCTGCAGCTCGAACACGTCGAAGAGCACGGGCAGCGCGGGGATCGTCGCGCCCCACCACGGCAGCCCGCGGCGGCGCAGCACCGCGTAGATGCCCGCGCCGATCGCCAGTCCCATGAGCGCTTGCAGCCCGGTGACCACGTTGAGGTTGTGGAAGGGCAGCAACAGGTACAGGAACAGCGGGTACCCGCTTGAGCGGACGACGTCCGGCGACCTGGTGACCGCGTCGGTCATGTAGTTGTACGAGTCGTTGAAGAACATGGCCGGCGGGTAGCCGAGCATGACGACCACGCGCAGGGCGGTCGCGACGGCCAGCACGGCCACGAACGGGCGGTGCGATCCGATCAGCCGGCGCAGCCGGGCGGCGGCCGAGGCAGCCGGGCTCGAGGCATCGCTGTCATCGGTCACCGGATCGGCGACGCGGTCGTTTACGGGCATCGCACCAGACTTTACAAGAACTGGGGGCCTGCGGTGGCCGCGGTTCGCTGTCCCGGCGCGGTTTAACGCCGCCTGGCGAGCGAAATGAACACGAGCGCCACGATCACCGCCACGGTCGGGGCGATGATCGCGTGCGCAGACTGGCTCGCCAGCGCGAGCACGATCCACAGGGCCACCAGCGGGAAGAAGGCCACCGGCCGGCGCCTGCGCCGCGACGACGGCGGCAGGACGCCGTTGGCGCGCGGCGGATGCGCCGGAAGGGTCGGCGGGGGCAGCGGCCGGCCGGGGACGTCGGAGCCGAGAACGGGCTGCACGGGAAGGTCGTCGGTAAGCTTGCGCAAGTCGCCCCACGTCTTGCTCGCGTAGGCGGCGGTCATCCGCTCGTCGAACTCCTCCATGGTCAGCCTGCCCGCCGTATAGGCGTCCCTGAGCGTGGTTACCACGACTTCGCGGTCCTGGTCTGACGCGCGGATCATGTGATCGCTAGCCATCGGCAGACCTTCCTACGGCTTCGAGCAGGCCTTCTTAATATTACCGGTCCGGTTTCATTATGATCTGCCCATGCCCGCGCTCCCCCCGACGGGGAACCACTTCATCGTCTGCGGGGACAGCCCGCTTGCCTACCGCATCACCCGTGAACTGACCACACGCTACGGCGAGGAAGTCATCGTGGTGCTCCCGTCCCTGCTGCGCAACCACGGTCCGCGGATCGCCGCGCTCCCGCGGGTCACCGTGCTGGAACACGACGAGCTGACGACTGAGGCGTTCGCCAGCGCCGGGGTGGCGTCGGCGCGCGCCCTCGGCCTCGTCGGACCCGACGACATCGGCAATTTCCACGCCGGCCTGCGCGCCCAGGAGCTCAACCCGGACTTGCGCCTGGTCATGGCCGCCTTCAACCGCAGGCTCGGTGAGCATTTCCGCGGCTTCTTCCCCGATTGCACGGTGCTGTCAAGCAGCCAGATGGCCGCGCCGTCGTTCGTTGCCGCCGCGCTCGGCGAACCGGCCCCCAGCCACGTCCGGGTATCCGGGCGCACGCTGTACGTCGCCAGGCGGGCTGACGTGCCCGCCGGGCATACGGTCTGCGGTCTTCAGGTGCCCGACGATCCGGCGGGCACGACCCAGCTGATCGCGCCAGAAGCGCTGCGGGACACCGCCGACGGCCTTGTGCTTGCGGTGGCGGACGGCACGCCGCGCGATCCGCTCGCCAGCAGGCGGCACCCGGTGCGCGCCGCGCTCGGCGTGGCGCAGCGGCTGGCCTGGAACAAGTTCGGCCTGGTTTTCGCGATCCTGGTCGCGGCCGTGGTGGCCGGGTACTTCCTGCTGTTGCAGGTTCCCGCTTATTCGTCCGCCGACGCGCTCTACCTGGCGGTCATGGACATCACCGGATCGGCGCTCACGATGGCCTCAGACAGCGGGGCGGAGAAGGTCTCGCAGGTGGTGCTCACCCTTGACGGCATGGCGCTGATCCCGCTCGTAACCGCCATCATCGTCGGCGCCCGGCTGACCGGGTCGATCCGCGGCGAACCGCGGCCGCGCGGCGGCCACGTCATCGTCGTCGGGCTGGGCAATGTTGGCACGCGGGTGGTCGGCGAGCTGCATGACCTTGGCTTCGACGTCGCCTGCGTCGACCGGGATCCCGAAGCCCTCGGCGCCCCGCTCGCGCGCCGTCTCGGCCTGCCCCTCGTGATCGGCGAGGCTTACCTGGAGGAGACGCTGCACGCGGCGGGGCTGGACAATGCCATCGCGCTTGTCTCGGTGACCAGCAGCGACATCGTGAACCTCGAGACCGCGCTGCAGGCGCGGGCGATGCGCGAGGACCTGCGCATCGTGCTGCGCCTGTTCGATGACGACCTCGCCCAGCGGGTGCAGAAGACCGTCGGCAACGTGGTCTCGCGCAGTGTCTCGTACATGGCGGCGCCGGCTTTCGCGGCGGCGCTGCTCGAGCACCAGGTGCTGCGCACGATAGCCGTCGGCAGGCACGTGCTGCTGATCGCCGACGTCCGGGTCGAGGCCGGCGCGGACATCGCGGGGCAGGCTGTCGCGGAACTCGAAAGCGATGGCCTCGCACGGGTCCTGGCGCTGCAATTGCGGGGCTCCCAGAAAGTCGACTGGACGCCGCACCGGGGATACCTGCTCGCGGCGGGTGACCGGGTCATTGTGCTGGCCACCAGGGCCGGACTCAGCAGATTCCTGGCCGGTAACCGGCCGGTCGCCTCGCCCTTATGACTGGCGCGTCATGGTAACCCAATAATTGGGTCTCGCGGGGCGGTTACGGGCGCGTTACGCTATTAGCGGAACTTTCAACCTGGTTGTTAGCGTGCCAGGAGGGAAGCCAGAGATTAGCCGCAGGATGGGGCCGTATCGGACCTAACGGCGCAGCACTGGTTTCGCGCCGCAAGGCCGGGATTATGGTTCCGTTACTGCCGAACCATGTGCCCGGACGACGGCAGCGGGAGCAAGCCAGCGGACGGGCTTGTCAAGCTCGGAGGCATTATGAGCGTCAGTGAGGACCGTACAGTAGAGCCCTCCGTTCAGCCCGCCGCTCCCGCGTCGGGAATCGCCGACCCAGCCCCGCTCGGGCTGGCGGCGTTCGCTCTAACCACATTCCTGCTGTCGGCAGCCAACGCCAACTGGATGACCGCCGCAACCGGCAGCGCGTGGCTCGGCTACGCGCTCGCCTACGGCGGCCTCGCCCAGCTGCTGGCCGGTATGTGGGAGTTCAGGAACAAGAACGTGTTCGGAGCTACCGCGTTCTCCTCGTACGGCGGCTTCTGGATCGGCCTGTTCCTGTGGGCACGGTTTGTCGCGCCGACCGCATCGAGCGTCGCGGTCGCCGATCACGACCTCGGGTGGATCGCGCTCGCGTTCGCGATCTTCAACACCTACATGCTGATCCTGTCCACCCAGGTGAACCTCGCGGTCTTCGGCGTGTTCCTGACCCTTGAGATCACCGAGATCCTCCTGTTCATCGGTAACTTCGCCACCAACAGCGCGACCGTCAAGGCCGGCGGTTACCTCGGCGTGATCACCGCGCTGGTGGCTTGGTACACCTCGGCCGCGGGCGTCTCGAACGGCATCGGCGGCCGATTGCGGCTACCGGTAGGCAAGCCGCTGCTCTAGCTCACCCCGCGTCAGCGGCAGTCCCGGTCAGTTCTCCTGCTCGCGCCGGGTACGGTAAGGCGGTCAGCCGCAACCGTACCCGGCGCGACGGGAGGATCGGGATATGCACCTGCAGGACGGGCCGCAGCTTGACCTGTCTGCTCAGGTCGCGAAGGTGAAAGCTAAGACGCGGCCGTGGAAGTCGATCATCGCGCTGGCGTTCGCGATCGTGGCGGCCATAGCGTCAGGCTGGGCGCACCACGACTTCAACCGGTACTTCGACGCCAAGCACGTGCCGAACCAGATTATCGCCGCGGCTGCCGCCGCGGCGTTCTGCGTGTTCGCATGCATCGCTACGTATGGGCTGGCCGGCAAGGCGCGGTCTGTGCTCGAGCGGCGTACTGGCAGGTCGCATGCCGCGGTGGTCCGGTACGCGCTGCTGCTGGTGGGCGGCTTCACCACCTTGGTGATCACGCTGCTGCTCTTTTCCGTCCCAGTTGGCCAACTGGTCGTAGGCGGGGCGCTGACCAGCGTGTTCGTCGGAATAGCCGCGCAGCAGGCGCTGTCCAACGTGTTCGCCGGGATCGTCTTGCTGCTCGCCCACCCGTTCCGGGTCGGCGACGCCATCCGGCTGCGGGCCGGCGCGCTCGGCGGCAGCGGCCAGATCGAGGGGACAGTGACCGAGATCGGCATCACCTACGTGCGCCTCGACTCAAGCGGCAGCATCATGTCGATCCCGAACTCACAGGTCCTCAACGCCGTGGTGGGCCCGGTCCCGCCGCCCCCCGAGGGGAGCTAGTGAGCCGGTCCCCGGTTGCGGGGTCAGCGTGCGGTCGCCTGCTCCGGCCCTGCGCTGTCCCGGCTGCCCCGGGCACATCGGGCGCCCCGGGCGCCCGGGCCGCTGGGATGCGCCTCATGATCACGGGTCAAAGGTGACCGCGGGCGGTCCCCTTTGACCCATGATCATGGTCCATGGGCGGTTTCCGGGAGGTGGTTCACCGCTGGACGGGGGAAATGTCCGCTATGTGCCCGCCGCTGGCGCGGTTGACCCGTGACCTGCCCTCCGCCGCAAACGGCCAGCGGCCACGGCCGGCACCTTCTGTGACCGAAGACCGCTCACGTGGTGACCGCAGAACTCACCGCCGGCTCACTAGCCCAGCGGCGCGGTCGTCCACGCGGCCGGATTCGTGCCGAGGAATTGGGTCCGCGCGAGCACTCCGAGCACCCCGCCCAGTTCCGCGCTGCCCGGCAGCGGCGCGTCGACGCTGACGGCGTTCCTGGCCCGGCCCCAGTGCGTGTAGCCGGGTGATCGCCGCCTGCGCGAGGTCGTCAGCGCCCTGCCAGTCCTGGCACAGCAGGTACGCCACGCGGCGCAGCCAGGGCAGGCGCGCCTTGACATAGTCGGTGAATTCGGCATCCCGCGCGGATTTCACCGGCCGCTCGCCACGGTGCGGCGTCCGGCTGTCAGCTGTTCCATACCCGCCTGATGCCCGCGGGCGGGCGCGCGGTTGCCCACGGTTTCGTGATCACCGGCCGCCCGTGTAGGCCTCGGTCAGCGTTGCCAGCAGCTCCGCCGTGCTGAACCGGCCGTCGATCCTGGCGCGGGCGGTGGCGGCCATCCGCGCCGCGACGGCCGGCCGGTCCAGCAGGTACCCGATCGCCGCGGCCAGCAGGTCGGGACGCCGCGGGGGTACCAGCAAGCCGGTTTCCCCGGGTATGACCACGTCGCCGACGGCGTTCACCGCGGTGGCCACCACGGGGACCTCGCACCTCATGGCCTCGACCACAGAAGTGGGCAGGCCCTCGTAGCGGCTGGGCAGCGCGAAGACGTCGAAGGCGGGCAGGATGTCAGGGACGTCTGTCCGCTCGCCTGCCAGCACGACCCGCGGAGCGGGCGGCGAGCCTGGCCGCCCGGCCCGTGCTGCCAGCTGGCCGATCCGCCCGGCGAGCTCGCCGCCGCCGACCCAGACGCCGACCACGTCCGGCCGGCCGAGCTGGCGCAGCGCGGCGATGAAGTCCTCGGGCGCCTTCTGGTAAGTGAGCCGTCCGACCGCGCCGACCACGGCGGCGCCGGCCGGGATGCCCAGCGCCTGCCGTGCCTTGTCGCGGGCTTCCGTGGTGCGGGGTTGCCCGCCGTCCACGGCCACGCCGATCGTCCGGATCCGCTGGGGGGCGGCTAGCCCGCGGCGGACCGCCTCGACCGCCACACCGGTCCCGACGCAGAGCACCACGTCGGTGATGCGGCCGAGCCGCCGCTCGATCGCGACATACGCGCCTCGCTGCGCGCGTGACTGGAACTCATGGAAGGGGAAGCCGTGGTAGGTGTGCACGATCCGCGGTACTCCCGCGCGCCGGGCGGCGATCCGCCCGAGCACGCCCGCCTTCGACGTGTGCGTGTGCACCACGTCGAAGTTCTGCTGCGCGAACAGCGCGGACAGCGCGCGGAACGCCCGCAGGTCGCCGCGCGGGTCGATTGGCCGCCGCAAGACCGGCTCGATGCGAACCTCAAGGCCTGCCGCCGCGGCCTCGTCAAGCAGGCGGTCTCCGCTGCCGGTCACGATCGTCGCAGCGAACTCGCCGCGGTCGAGCGCGCGAGCGCCGCGCAGCGCGAGGATCCCGGCACCACCCTCCAGCCGGGTGATGACGGTTGCCACGCGCACCGGTTGGCGGCGGCTCATCCCGGCTGGCAGGCCGCTGTCGCCGACGTGTCCTCGGCCGACCAGTAGCTGGGCAGCGCCTGGTAAGGGTTCGAGCCGGTGCCGTCGGTCACGTACACGTACCCGGCATCCCTGCTGTGGGCGAGCCTGAGGGCGTTCGCCAGGTCCGCTCCTGGCGTGGCGAAGATTGTGTGGGCGAACTTCGAGGCGGGATAGTCCCGTGCCCAGCCGGGCACGTCGGCCGTGAGGTACTGGGCGTACGTGCCCTCGAACACCATCACCACGTTACCGATTGACATGTACGCCTGGTCGGGATAGTCGCCGGGGTTGAGCCAGACCTGCGAGCCGGGATTGGTCCGGTGGATGTAGTCCGCGAGCTGCTTGTAGTAGGAGATCTGCTGCGGCTGTCCCGAGACACGGTCCAGGAAGATGCTGGTCACCCCGTACCAGGCCGCGTAGTCGCGCACGTCGGCTTCGACCTGCGCGATCGGGCGCTGCCCGTCCTCGGTGGAGGAGTAGCCGAGGATCGTGATCCCCGCGGCCTTCGCCTGGCTGACCAGGGCCTGGAACTCAGGGTTGGGCGCGGTCCCGGCGCCCGCGCCCGTAATGTCAAGGATCATGTCCGCGGGCGGCGGCGTGCTGCGGGTCGCCTCGGTCCAGTATCCCGGTGCGAAGTAGGCCGGCACGTTGAGGTGCTCGCAGAGGCCGTCCGTGCCGGTGGCCGGCGTGGTGGTGGCCACCGGCCCGCTCCCCCCGGTAACGGTGACGCCGATCACCACTCCCGCCACCGCCAGCACTCCGGCCAGCGCGGTGACCGCCAGCGTCGTGGTCCGGACGGGGCCAGCGCCCAGGCCGCGCCGGTATCTGTACCTGTATCTGTACCTGTTGTACCTGTACCTGTACCTGTGCCTGGATCTGTGTCTGCGTCTGGCAGGCGCGCTCATGTCAGCTCCTTCCGGTGCCGACCCCCTGGCCTGCCGTCGCCGACGCCGTAGTCGGCCGGCAGGGCATCGTACGGGTTCGGCCCGCTTCGTTCTGTGATGTACACGGACGCCGCGCGGCGGCTCACCGCCAGCTGCCGGGCGTCGGCGAGCTTGTCCACCGGGACGGAGTGCACCACGTGGTAGAACTTCTCCGGCGCCCACCGCTGCGTCCAGCGCGGCATGTGCAGCCGCTGGTAGGCGGGCCACGGCCCCTCGAAGGTGCCGAGCAGGTCCGCGTGCCGGGCATAGGCCTCGGCCGGGTGCGTGCCGTGGTTGAAGAACACGACGTCCAGGTCCTCCGCCCGGATCCGGGCCGCCAGCTCCGCGTAGTACCTGACCTGCTCCGGACCGGCGGCGACCCGGTCGAGGCACATTCCGCGCACGCCGTACCAGTCCTGGTAGCGGCCGGCCTCAGCCATCGCCTGGGGCATGGGAACATGCCCGTAGTCGGTGTCGATGTACCCGATCACGCCCACGCCCGCGCGGCGCAGCAGGTCCGCTGCCTCCCGGAACGCCCGCTGCGGCCTGGTTCCCGGCCCGCTCGCGACGTTGAGGATGACCAGCCACACCCGCGACGGGTGCTCGGCCAGCCACTGCCACTGCTGGGGCTGCAGGCCAGGATGAAAGTATGCCGGGACGACCAGGCGAGGCCGGACGGGAACCGCCTGGCCGTCCGGGGCAGACATCAGGCTCCATTCCACAGATCCCGGACAGCCGCGGCCAGGTCCCGGCGCGGCCGCCAGCCCAGGTCTTCGGCCGCCCTCGTGATGTCGGCCTGCTGCCAGTCGAGGCCGGCCGTGCGCGCTGATCCGGGGGCGTCCTCGCGCACCTGGACATCGCATCCGCTGGCCGCGAGCAGCTCCTGGACCAGGACCCGGGCCGGGACGCCGGTGCCGCTGCCGACGTTGACGACCGCGTGCGGCAGGGACGGCGCCGCCGCCGCGGCAAGCGCCGCGTCGGCGACATCGCGGGCGTCCACGAAGTCGCGAACCGAGTGCAGCGGGCCCAGCCGCAGGCTCGTGCCGTTGGCCGCTGCCAGCAGCCGCCGCAGTTGCGCGGCGGCGTGTCCGGGCAGGCTGTCTTCCGGCGCCCCGGCCCCGACCACGTTGAACACCCGCAGCACCACGGCGTCCAGCCCTGCCGTACGGGCCAGTTCGACCAGCCGGGTGCCGCCGAGCTTGGTGACACCGTACAGGCCGGCCGGCCGGGGGACGGCCGTCTCGGCCACCGGCACGCCATCCTCGGCCGCCCCGTACTCGGCGGCCGATCCGACGTGCACAAGCCGGGCCGGAACGCGGGCGCGGCTCTGGAGCAAGGCCGTGACCAGCGTGTGCACCGCGGTGATGTTCGCGGCCGCGAGTGCGTCCGCGCTGCCGCTGGTCGCCCCGGCACAGTTGACGACCACCTCGGGCGCGGCGGACGCCACCAGCGAAGCGACCTGCGCGACGGGATCCGCCACGAGGTCCAGCCGCAGGTGCTGCCCGGGGAGCGCCGAGCGACCCGCGGTCAGCACCGTGTGGCCCGCGCTCGCGGCCTCGCGTCTTACGTGGCCGCCGAGGAAACTGCTCGCACCGATGATCAGGATCCGCATCGGTTCACACGTGGTATTCGTTGAGCGTGTACCGCTCCAGGTTCGCCGGGTCGAGGAACCAGTCGATCGTCTGGCGCAGCCCCTCCTCCCTCGATACCTGGGGCTTCCAGCCGGTCCGGGCGCTGAGCTTGGCGGCGTCGCAGACCAGCCGCATCACCTCGGACTCCTTGGGGCGCATCCGCTGCGCGTCCTCGACGATGTCGGCCTGGACGTCCATGAGCGCCGCGATCTCCGCCGCGAGGTCCCCGATCGAGACGTCCTCCCCTGGCCCGCAGTTGAACACCTCGCCAAGCACCGCCGAAGCCGGCGCCGTGCCCACGGACACGAACGCCGCCGCGGTGTCGGTGACATAGCTGAAGTCCCTGGTCGGTGCCAGCGCGCCCAGCTTGATCTGCGCGGGGCGGGCCGCCAGCTGGGTGATGATCTGCGGGATGACGGCCCGGGTCGACTGGCGCGGGCCGAACGTGTTGAACGGGCGCAGCGTCACCGCGGGCAGACCGAAGCTCAGGTAGTAGGACTCCACCAGCTTGTCGGCGGCAATCTTCGATGCGGCGTACGGCGACTGCGCCTGCAGCGGGTGCTCCTCGCTGATCGGCACGGTGCGGGCGGTCCCGTAGGTCTCGCTGGTCGACGTGTGCACCAGCCGCGGGGTGCGGCAGGCGCGCACCGCCTCGAGCACGTGCAGGGTGCCGATCGAGTTGTTGTCAACGAAGGTGCGCGGCGCCCGGTACGAGTAGGGCACAGAACCGATGGCGGCAAGGTGGTAGACGACCTCCGCGCCGTCGACCAGTTCGCGGGCCGACGCCGGGTCCCGCACGTCGCCGAACACCACCTCGACCGACTCCCGGACGTCGGGCGCCAGCGTCTCAAGCCAGCCGGCCGAGCTCCACATGTTGTAAAGCGCCATGGCCTTGACCCGGAATCCGCGCCGCACCAGCTCCTCGGTCAGGTGCGAGCCGATGAACCCCTCGGCCCCGGTGACCGCGACGGTGGTTTGCGTCATTCTTCCTCCTATAACTTCGGACGAGGTTTCAAACGGAAGCAGCTAGGCATGCCGCACGGCCGCCCCGAGGCAGGCCAGGCCGTAGCTGCCCACCACGAAAAGCAGTGCCACGGGCACCGCGAGCTGCACGGCCAGCCCGTGCTGGCGCAGCGCTACCTCCGCGCCCAGCGCCGCGGCCGCCGCGGCGAGCGGCACGGCGCGGACCCGCACCGCCTGCAGCAGCAGCACGAGGAACATCGCGGCACCGAGCACCAGGTACGCGGCGATCTCCGGCATCATCTCATGCCGCGGCCGCAGCAGGCCCGTCTCGATCGCGACGCCGATCGCCAGGCAGACTAGCACCACCGTGCCCGACAGGTACTGCAGCAGGGCACCGAGCAGCGACAGGTGGGCCTGCCTGCGGAACCAGCGCGGGTTGTTGGTCACCCCGAGCAGGTACCGGGTACGCCGCCGGTACCACAGCAGGCTCCACTCCGCCACGCCCATGCTCAGCGCGAGCGGGATCGACGCGACCAGCGCACCGAGGTTGACTCCGCCGTGCCCGGCCGGGCCCGCCACGACAGGGAACGTGAGCAGCCCGGCCGCGACCACGCCAAGCAGGAACGCGGGCACGGCACCGCCGAGTTCGGCCGCCACCAGCAGCCGCCCGGCCACGGGCCCGGGCCCGGTGCGGCCGGACAGCGCGATCACGCACGCGAGCACCGGCGTGGCGGCCAGCGCCGCCCAGGTCAGGTGCTCAAGGCCCGGCGGCCTGCCGGAAAGCAGGAACACCGCGGCACCTGCCACCCCGGGAGCCAGCGCCACCAGCAGCCACAACTCCGTCCCGGTCACCAGGAGCACGCACGCGCCGAGCATGTAGGCTCCTTCCCCGGCGCCGAAGCAGAGGACGGCCGGGTGCCCGCCGGTGATGTGCCCGGTCACCGCCATCACGAGTCCCACGGTGGCCAGCCCCGTCACAAGGCCCGCGCGCAGCACGCGCTGGGCCTGGCCCCGCCCGGCCGTGCCCAGCCGGTGGTAGCCGATGGCGGCCAGTCCCTGGCTCAGCCCCCAGCCGGTCAGCAGCGCCACCACCAGGGTAGGCAGCACGCCTGGCCCGGCGAGCAGCCCTCCTGCCGCGGGAAAGCAGACCGCCGGCAGGGCGTAGAGCAGGCCGTGCAGCATCAGCCGGAGCGGACCGTGCGGCCACGGATCCGGCACAGGCTCAGGCTCGGCAGGCTGCCGCGGTATCTCCTCGTACAGCACGCGTGCCAGCGCGAACACGTCCTCCAGGCCGTACTCGGCGGTTGCGGTCCGGTCGCTGACTCCCTCAAATTCCAGCGCGCTTGCGACCTCGAACGGATCCACGGCGGACTCGCAGACCGTGGCGAACCGCGCGCAGAGCTCGTCCCACTCCGCCGCGCTGATTCCGGCTAGCTGGGTCATGACGAGACTTCCGAGGGCTCGACGGCGTGTGCCTCCACGACCGGGTTCTCCTTGGTCACGCTCAGGCCCGCGTTCCTGGCGGGGTGCGGCTCTGCCGCCGGGTTCTCCTTGGTCACGCTCAGGCCCGCGTTCCTGGCGGGGTGCGGCTCTGCCACCGGGTTCTCCTTGGTCACGCTCAGGCCCGCGTTCCTGGCGGGGTGCGCCTCCGCCACCGGGTTCTCCTTAGTCACGCTCAGGCCCGCATCGATGGGCGTGTGGCCGATCTTGGGGAACGGCACCGTCTCCGCGGCGGCGACGGCCTCCACGGCCTTGGCCACGTGGCCGACCTTGGGGAACGGCACCGTATCGGCGTTCGCAGTGACGACCTGGCGCCCGGTGCCGAAGTAGCTGTAGATCTCGTTGAACCTGGCGACCGCCCGGTCCACGGTGAAGTGCTCGAGCGCGCGCTGCCGGGCGGCGCTGCCGAGCTTCTTGCGCAGCTCGGCGTCGCGGAGCAGCCGCAGGCACGCGTCCGCGAGCGCCTTCGGGTTACGCGGCGGGACGATGAGGCCGGCGGAGTCGCCGAGCGCCTCGCCCACGCCGCCGACGTCGGTGGCCACGCACGCCCGCCCGCAGGCCATCGCCTCGATGAGCGAGTAAGGAAAGCCCTCGCTGATGCTGCAGAGCGCCACGACCTGCCCGGCCGCGTAGGCCTCCCGGACCTGTGCCACCCTGCCTTCGAATGTGGCCCGGTCGTCGATCCCGAGGTCGGCGGCCAGCGCCCGGCAGCGCTCAAGGTACGCGTCGCGGCCGCGCGGCGGTGACCCGAATATCCGCAGCCTGGCCTCCGGCATCTCCTCAACGACCAGGGCGAACGCGCGCAGCAGGGTCTCCAGGTCCTTGATCGGGTCTATCCGGCCGAGCCAGGAGATCGTGGGCACCTCAGGCTCGGTGGTCAGCGCGGGGAAGACCTGCGGGTTCACGCCGTTGTAGACCGTGCGGATCCGTGTGCCGTCCGCGCCGAGGCGTTCTTCCCAGCGCTTGTTGTAGATGTTGCCCGGGGTGATCACTTCGGCCTCCCGGTAGCCCAGCGCGCAGACCTGGCCAAGGAAGCGCAGCAGCAGGTCCTTGACCGGCCACCCGAACGGCGGGCGGCGCAGGTGCAGGTACTGCTCGCGCATATAGACGCCGTGCTCTGTGACGACCAGTGGCGTCCCGTACCGCCACTTGGCAGCCACGGCCGGCAGCACGCCCAGGCCGTTGGTCACCGCGTGCACCAGGTCCGCCTGCACAGGCGGGTGGGACAGCGGCCGCAGCGCGTGCTCGATCAGCTGGAGCAGGGTGACCGCGTCACCCAGGGACGGCAGCACGGAAGGCGACTGCACCCCGTGGTTCACCGCCAGCTGCGGCCATCGCTCCCGCCACTGGTCGCACAGCAGCCGCGCCGCCGCCTCGCTGGACAGCGCAGCGAACAGGCTCTCGGCCTGCGCGTAGCCGAACAGTTCCCGCATCACGGCGGTGAACCGGATCCGCGCCACAGCCTGCGGCGCCAGCAGCACGTCGATCAGGTCGCGTACCGGAAGCGGCGGATGCCTGGCAGGCCACGCGCCCCGAAGGCGGGCCCGCGGCCGCAATGGCGGGGGGGAACCCCACAGCGGGATCGTCACCAGCCGTGAGACGTTAGCAGGCAGCTCCCACTGCACCGGCTCTGCTCCCGTGGCGACCAGCGCCACGACTGTGAACTCGTAGCCGGGGAGCCCCCTGATGAGCTGGTCGAACCACACGCTGACGCCGCCGAACTGGTGTGGGTAGGTGCCCTCCGCAGTGAGCGCCACCTTCATGTCAAGCCACGGCACCCCGTCCCGAGGGCTTCCGCAGCCGCTCGTAGAGATCGTCGACGCGCTGTGCGGTAGCGCTGATGCTATAGCGGTCAGTCACCGCGCTGTCGGCCTTGCGCACCCGCGGCCCGGCGGCCACCGCTGCGCTAAGAGCCGCGCGCAGCGCCTCGGGGGTCCCCTCCACCTGTCGTGCCTGCTCGGTCTCGATCCCGTCCAACGCCGGGCACGTGGTGTACAGCACGGGCAGCCCGCTGGCCATGGCCTCGATCGCCGCGAGCCCGAACGTCTCCTGGCGGGATGCCATGACGTACAGGTCGAAGGCGGACAGCATCGCGACGGTGTCGGCCTGGAACCCCGCGAAGATGACCCGGTCGCCGGCCCCGGCCCTCGCCGCGTGTTCCTTCAGGTTGTCCATCTCCCCGCCACGGCCGACCACAAGCAGCACGCACCGCTCGCCGAGCAGCGGCTTCACGGCCTCGATCAGCATGTCGACGCGCTTGTTCGAGTCCAGCCGGCCCAGCGTCCCGATCACGTACGTGTCCGGCCGGATGCCGAACTGCTCACGGGCGCGGGTGCGCGCCTCCGGGTCGAAGGCGAACGCGGCGGTGTCCACCCCGTTCGGGATCACCGTGATCTTCCGCGCCGGGACACCCCACTTGACGAGGCGATCCCGGACGACGTCGGACACAGCGATCGTGCCGTCGGAGAAAAACTCCGAGGCGAGGTAGAGCCCCCGTACCCCGGAGGTCATCTTCCTCCGCTCGATGTGCGTTTCGCCGATCGAATGCTCGGTCGTGACCACCACCGGCGTCCTGGCCAGCCGCGCGGCCGGGCGGGCGTAGATCTGCGACCGGTACAGGTGGGCGTGCACCACGTCGTACCGCCCGGCCCTGATCAGCGAGCTCAGCCTCGGCAGGGCCGTCAGGTCGGTGTTGCGCCGCATCCCGATGTCGCGCACTGAAGTGCCCTGCGCCCGGATCTGCTCGGCGATCGGGCCCGGGTTATAGAGCGTGACGACGTCGGAGTCGTGCCTGGTGTGCCGCAGCAGCATGGCCAGCTGAGTCTCGGCGCCCCCGGCGTCCAGCCCGGTTATCACGTGCAGCACCTTCATGACTGCCTTGCCCTCACTTTCATTGCTGTGTCCCCCTTCATTGCCATGAATCCCGGCGCCTGCCCTGCATCGCGACGTAGCCCCGGTAGAGCAGTCGCTTGGCCGTCATCCGGCTGGACGTGTCGCGCTCGCCGACGTAGATGCGCGGCAGCGCCAGCATGCCGAGGTCGGTCAGCCGCGGCGCCTCGACGGCGCACGCGTACTCGTAGCCCGCGTCGCGCACAGCCTGCCTGGCCGCGGCATCCATGGACCCGAAGGGGTATGCGAAGCCGCGGACTTCGGCCTCGGTCTGCTTGTGCAGGCTGTCCCGGCTGCCGCCGACCTCGGCTGCCAGCCGCCCATGGTCCGCGCCCGCCAGCCGCATGTGAGTGGCGCTGTGCGAACCGATCTCCATACCCGCGGCGGCCAGTTCGCCGACCTGAGACCAGGTCAGGAGCGGCCAGAGCGTGCCGTCGTCCCAGTCGTTGTTTCCCCCGGCCTTGTCCGAGATGACGAAGACGGTCGCGGTGAAGCCGTGGCGGAGCAGCACGGGGGCAGCATGCTCTAGCACGCTCGCGTAGCCGTCGTCGAACGTGATGCCGACAAGCCCGCGGGCCCGGCCCGCGCGCATGGCGGTCACCAGCGTCCCCACCGCCACGCCGCGCAGTTTGTGCCGCCGCAGCCAGGACATCTGCGCGGCGAACCGCTCCGGTGAGACGCACAGCATGTTCGGATCGTGGCTCACCCGGTCCACGGCGTGGTACATCAGGATCAGCGGCACGGAGCTTAGGGGAATACGCCCCTGGCCGTTCGGTGCGGCTCTCATGGCCACGCTCTCACGGTTACCGTGGGCGCCGTCCGCCCCCTGGACCGCCGGGGCGCCCGGGGCGCCCGGGCCCGCGCCGGCCGGGAGGGGAGGGCGGCGCGCACGACTCCGGCCGCGGTCCGCGCCAGGATCACCGCGTCCAGCCACGGTGACCAGTACTCGATGTAGTAGTTGTCGAACCGCACCCGCTCCGCGAGCGACGTGTCGCCGGTGAGGCCGTGCACCTGCGCCCAGCCGGTAAGCCCGGCGGGCATCCGGGTCCGGTCGGCGTACCGCGGAACCTCGTGCCGGAAGCGCTGCGCGAAGTACGGCCGCTCGGGCCGCGGACCGACCAGCGACATGTCGCCGCGCACCACGTTCGCCAGCTGTGGCAGCTCATCGAGGTGAGTGGCCCGCAGCCACCGGCCGAGCGGTCTGCACAGCTCCCCTGGCACCTCCCAGCGGGTGTCCGGGTCGCCGTGCACCTCAAGCGTCCGGAGCTTCACGACCTGTGCTACCCGGCCCTCGCCGGTCACCCGGTCCTGCCGGAACAGGACCGGGGGACCGGAGCGCAGCCGGACGGCGACCGCCAGGGCGAGGACCACGGGCGTGACGGCAATGCCGAGCACGAGTCCGACGAAGAGATCGAACGCGCGCTTGGCCGCCAGCCGGACCCGCGGCCGCCGCCGCAGGGGGATGAGAGGCACACCCCAGATCTCGTCCAGGGAGCCGCGCGGCACCGCCATGCCCAGCTCGTAGAGCCTAGGCGCCACGCACACGTCGGCTCCGAGCGGCGAGCTGGCCCGCAGCAGCGCCACCATGTCCTCGTCGCGGCAGTTGCTTGAGAAGCACACGATGACCCGGCCGATGCCGTGCGCCTGCACCACCTCGGCAAGCTCGGACAAAGTGCCGAGCGTTGGCACAGGCAGGTCGCGGCGCGGCGGCCCGTCGTCGACGAACCCGGCGGGCCACAGGCCGAGTTCCTGGTGCGTTTCCATGAGCTCGGCGACGTAAGCGCCGAAGGTTCCGGCACCGACGACGACCGCCGGCTCTGCCAGCAGGCCACGGCGGTGCACCGCGCGCAGCGCGGCAGTGGCCGCGACCCGGCAGCCGAGCACGAGCCCCGCCGAGCAGATCCCGAGTACCAGCAGCCTCCGTTCCGGCAGCCAGGCCAGCAGCACTGGCAGCGGCAGTGCCGCCGCCGCCAGGATCTGGCCAGCCTGGTCCGAGGCCCGCAGGCAGATGCGCAGCCGGTGCTGCCCGCCCGCGGCGAGGATGGAGATCACGGCCGTGGCGTAGACCGTACAGGCAAGCGGCTTGCCGACCGCACCGCTGACCACGCATGCCGCTACCAGACCGGTAGCGTCGGCGGCAGGCAGCGCGGCCAGGCGGGCCAGCCGCCCGCCGCGCGCCACGGCCGGGCCCCCGGCCCCCTGGCTCCCCGGCCGCCGGGTATCGAGCGCCCGGCGGCCCGAGATCAGGTGGTCTGCCATCATCGTCCCGCCGGAACGGGGGGCTTCACGCGATACCCTGCACCAGCCAGCTGCCGGCCCACCGTCGTCGCGGCGTGGCGCGAACCGTAGACGAACCGCATGACGGGCCCCATGGTGGGCGCCACCAGCGGGCCGATGAAGTAGAGCCCGTGCACGGAGGACTCATAGCCCGGTCCGACGACCGGGGTCCCGGCGACGCCGCGCAGCGCGGACTGGATCTCTGCGCTCAGGAAGCGCATCCTGCTCAGGTTGGCCCGGTAGCCGGTGCCGGCGATGATGTGGTCGGCGGTCAGCTCCTTGCTGGTTCCTCCGGACGTGACCTCTAGCCGGACCCGGCTGCCCTGCGGTTCCACCGAGGTGACGGCATGTCCGGTCAGCACGGTGAACTGCCCCTCCACCCGGCTGCGGAGCCAGCAGGCACCGGCCGGTCCAAGGGCCGTCCGCGCCCGGTACACCCGGGTGTTCCGCGGCAGGTGCCTGAACGCCTGGGGGTGGTTGGAGTAGAACCAGCTGCTCCAGCCAGAACCGAGCCCGGATTCCGGCTCCCGTATCCGTTGCGGCAGCGGGCGGTCCGGCGGCAGCGGATTCCCGTTCCAGGCCAGCCGCGGCTCCCGCGCCAGCACCGTTACGTCGGCGCCGCTTTCGTGCAGCAGCGCCGCCGATTCCAGCGCCGACTGGCCGGCGCCGATGACGATGACCTGCTGGCCGCGGAAGGCCGAGAGGTCCGTGTGCGCGGAGCTGTGCGTGCACAGCCCCTCGGGCAGCCCGGAGAGGAACTCCGGCACGTAAGCGAAGTGCTCGACGCCGACCGCGACCACGACCGCGCGGGCGGAGACGTCGGCGCTGCCGTCGACGGTCAGCCGGAAGCCGCCGTCTTCCCTGGCGACATTGGTGACCAGCGCTTCCTCTACCGCAAGGCCGAGCTCGGACCGGAACCACTGGCCGTAGGCCACGAACGTGTCCAGCGGGACCGGCAGGCCGTAGCTGGCGTAGGAGCGCCCCGTCGCCGCGCAGAAGGCCTCGAGCGTGCGGGCGGCACCGGGATCTGACAGATTGGAAGCGAAGCCCTGTGACTTGAGGTACATGCCCTTCGGCATGGCGTCGCGCCACAGTCGCATCGGCATGCCAAACTGACGGTAGCCGACGCCGGCCGCGCTCAGGTGTGCGGCCAGTGAGAGGCCGTACGGGCCTGCTCCGATAACGGCCACGTCGACGGCATCGGTCATGATCGGGTTCCTCCTTGGTGAAGTTGCATTGGTTCAGCGGGGCGCTAGTCTGCCGTGCCGGTCAAGGCTGTGCAGTGGTCTGGGTCTGGGTCTGGGGACATGGGGACGCGCTGTCCAGGCGCGGGGCGGCTCGCCCCGCAGTCGCGGGCGCGGAGTTTCCCCCGTGGGCGGCAAGGCGGCCCGGCCGGTAACGGAAGCCGTCGCGAGCGGAGTGCACCCGGTGGCCGGTGAACCGGCGGGTGACCGAGCGCCAGCCCATGCGCACGCACATGAGCCCGAACGGCCGCAGGTCATCCCGCGCGAACCATGCCCACTCATCGGCGGTGCGCAGCGAGGCCAGCCAGGGCCGCAGGCCAAGTTCGCCGGCCCGCCACTGCGCGAGCGCGCTGATCGGGTCGTAGTTCTCGACCACGAAGCAGCGGCCGTCCACCTGGGTGGCTTCGGGGATCGGCTGGCCGGTCAGGTCGAGATAGGCAGCCAGCGCCACGTCGGTGCCCGCGGTGTCGCGGAACAGCCGGAACTGCGCGCCCAGCCGCGGGTTGAAGTCCAGCAGATGGTAGCGGCCGTCCCGGTCGTCCAGCCGGATGTCCAGGTCGAGCAGCCCGCGGTAGCCAAGCCGGGCGAGCAGCGAGGTAACCTCACCCCGGAGGGCGTCGTTCGCGGTCGCCCTGCCGCGGCTTGTCAGGCCGGCGCCGACCGGGTAGGACCGCTCCTTAACGCCGGTGAAAGCGGGCCGGCAGTCGGCGGCGGCGTCGCAGTAGCCGTGGAAGAACCAGTCATGGCCCTGGCCGCCGGGGATGAACTCCTGCAGCATGAGGCCTGCGTCGGCGTGCGCGCAGTTCTCGTAGACCCGGCCGAGTTCGTCTTCGTCCGCGACCACCTGGGTGCTGCGCAGGCCCTTGGATGCGTTCCAGGGCGCGGTCAGCTTGGCGATTACCGGGTACCCGGCCGCTTGGGCGAAGTCCCGCGCCTCGGCGCGCGACCCGGGCAGGGCAGTGCGCGGCGAGGCGACGCCGAGTTCGTCGCAGATCTCGTGCAGCGAGTACTTGCCGGCCAGCCGCCGCGGCAGGTCTGGCGGGGGATCCGGGAACAGGAACCGCTCCCGCAGGGCGCCACCGTGCTCGGCGAGGAAGAGCGCGCCCGCGTCGTCCGTGGTGATCAGGACGGCCTGGCGGCCGATGATCGCCGCGAGGCGCGTCAGCCCGTCAAGCACCCGGTCGACATCGTCGGGACTGGGACGCCAGAAGAAGCGGCCCTGCAGGTACCTCGAGCCGGCGGCTGGAGCCAGCGGGTCCTCGTGCACCCCGTAGACCGGGACGCCGATGCGGCCCAGGCTCCTGATCACGCCAAGCCCGCCATGGTGCATAACGTTCGGATCGAACTTCAGCACAACGGCTGGTGTGCTGGTATCCACCGAGTGGATCGTGTCCCTCATGGCGGTGCGGCCCCTCCCAAGACGACCCACTGTTCACATCTGCAGTCCGGTTCAGTCTGGCTCCTATAGGACGACGCGCCAGCTACCGGTATTGTTTACGCGAAGGAAGCTTTTTTTCTCTTATCTGGCTTTCCGGGGTTCCGCAGTTGATCAAGCTCTAGGGAGCGTTTCAGGCTGAAGACACAGGCCAGTGCGGGTTGTCTGCAACTTTGGCCGGGAGCCCGCCCAGCACTTTGGCGGTGGCGACCTTCAGATAACCGCCCGATCGCGGCCCCGGGAGTTCCCGTGGGGGTTCAGCCCGACGCAGCGGCCAGCCGACGGCACCCCCGGTAGCCGACTTACCGGCACCCGGCGCGTGTTTAGTTCTGTGTCAACCAGATGCCCTGCGCGAGCGTCAATGCTGCGTGAGATTGGGGCTTTTGGCTGTCATGCGACATCGTTCGCACAGAACAGCTCAATGCAGGCTGACATCGGGAAGGAGTTACGCATGGGACTGAACCGAACGTCGGGTACGGCAAGGGAGCCTGGCCTGGGCGCGGAGACCGCGGGCTCTGGCGGTCGCCACCGCAGGGCTGGCGGCGGGAAGCTGGCCGGGAGCCCGGCCAAGGTGGCGGCGGCCAGCGCGCTGCTGGTCATTCCGGCGCTGGCCGCGGTGTCGGCCTTCGCCCCCGCGGCGAGCGCGGCAGTGGCGCATCCGGCGGCGAAGCAGCCGTCGAAGGTGACGGTGTCCGCCGCGCCCGGCACGGCGGTGGCCGGCACCAAGGTGACACTGTCGGCGACCGTCAAGTCGGCGGGCGCCACGCCGACCGGGACGGTCAGCTTCTATTCGGGCTCGGTCAAGCTGTGCGCGGCGGCGCTGGCCCGCGCGGCCGGGCACTGCACGGCGGTGTTCCGCACGGCCGGCACCTACACGGTGACCGGCAAGTACTCGGGGAACAGCGCGCACGCCGCCGCCTCGGGCACGACCAGGGTCAAGGCCACCCTGGCCGCCACCGGCACGGTCGTGTCGGTGAGCACGTCCAGCCCCTACCCCGGCGAGGCGGTGACGCTGACCGCGGCCGTTTCCTCGCACAGCCCGCTGGCCCCGACCGGCACGGTGAAGTTCTCCGACGCGGCCGGCACCTTGTGCACCGGGACGCTCAGCGGCGGGAAGGCGCACTGCACCCACGCCTGGAAGGCGACAGGGCACTACACCGTGACCGCCAGGTACGCGGGCGACGGCGCGCATGCCGCGTCCTCACGGACGTCCGGCGCCATCACGGTGGCAAAGCTCGCGACGGCCACGGACATCACCAGCATCAGCCCTGGCAGCGTCGCCCCCGGAACTCCGTCGACCGTCACGGTGACCGTGACTACGCCAGCGGGTACCCCGGCACCGACCGGGACCGTGACAATCGCGCCGACCGACGTCGCGCCGCCCGTAGCGGCGGGCTATATCTGCACTGTCAAACTCACGGCCACGTCGGACGGGACGGGCTCTTGCGAGGTCACGCCTCCTAATCCGTCCTACGGGATAATTGATTACGAGGCCACGTATGGCGGCGACAGCGCGCATGGCAGCTCGGTCTCCACGGGGACGCACGAGCTCCTCGTGCCGGACACCACGACAACGACTGTCGCGTTCAGCCCGGCGGCAGGCACCGTCCACATGACGGACGTGATAACGGCCACCGTGGTGAACGAGGCAGGCGACAACATCTCCCCGTCGGCCGGCGGTACCGGAACCGTGACGTTCTCGATCGGCGGCACCGACATCTCCGGGTGCATCGATGTTTCGCTGAGCTATTCCGACGCGACCGGCAACACGGCGACGTGCGACTACACGCCCGGGGCATCAGGGTCGGTCACGGTGACCGCCGCATACTCCGGCGACGACCTGAACGACCCGTCATCGGGCACCGGTTCTCTTTCCGTGACTTCTTAAACAATCCGGGGCTGAATCCGGCGGCCAATGGTGGCCGCCGGATTCAGCGTGATAAACGCACCGAGATAGATTCGAGTGGATTCTGCCTGTCCGCGACCCTGCACACTGTCCGCGCACTTAAAAAGCTTCCGGCCGCCCATGGTCGAAGGCGCACGCCGGACGCGGCCCCGCCGACGCTTCGGTAGGGGCGTTTTGAATGATTTGTCGCAACCTGCGCTTGAGACTTCCGGGGGTCCGGCCATGATCGCGAAGACTTTTCGTACCTGCGGGTGCAAAATCTCTGCTCGATAAAGAAGTCTTCGCAATAATCGGCACGACCAGGGTCCGGGCTGTGGCGCTATAGCAACTCCGTCCCCGCCACCGCATCACTGTCATCTTTGGCTAAGCGGCATTCGCGCCTGGACACGGCGACCGGCTCATCTCCTCGCGGGCATCAAGAGAGCCGGGCTGGCTGCATGAGATGCCGCAGCAGTCGACGCCGGCACCACCTTGCACCGCCCTGCGCTGCCCGCCGCGCCAGCAGCACACGGGAAAACCGGCCGCCCGCCAAACGACAGCTGGCTGGCGCCGCCTTCGCGAGAAGGACCGGCGCCAGCCAGCTCACATGTTCGACTGTGGCATCGGCCGCGTTGACGGTCATGCCGTCCAATTGGACGGCATGACCGTCAACGGCTCAGTCAGCCGTCACCATCCGTGACCGTGAGAGTTGCCGTGCCGGTGGACGCTGCCGCGTACTCGTCGCCGTAGAAGACGGCCGTAACGGTGTACGTGCCAGCCGTCAGTGGTAGGTCGCAGTCCACGTAGTTCACCATCGTGGTGCCATTCCACTCGAGAGCATAGGCGGTGCAAGTTCCGCCGCCCGTGCTGTCGCCGGTCGGCGTGACCGTGACGTTCACCGTGTCCTGGTCCGGCCCATCTGTCGTGCTGCCGGCAGCGAGGATGTTGTCCGCCGGGATCGGAGGGGTGGGAATGACGGTCGCGACCAGGTCGACCGTGCCTGCGGTCGCCGTGTCAGTCCCGTCGGCCGTCCCGACGCTGGTGTCCGTCGGCATCAGGTTGATGAACTTGTGCTCACCTGTGGAAATCGGCGACGCGGCGAACACGCCGGCAACTCCGTTGTAGGTTGCCTCGACCTCGATGAAGCCATAGTCGTTCGCCACAACGTCGATAGTGCAGGACCCGGTGCTGGTGCCGTCGGGGCCCGGAGTCAGCGGCGTGGTGTTGGTGCAGGTGTAGTCACCCGGGTCCATTAGCCCGGGGTTGTCGGCGGCTGGGGCGGTCACCGTGACAGCTCCGGCAGGCCCGGCCGGCGACGGGCCGCCAGGAGTGTTGTCAGTTACGGTGAAATCAACGGTCTGGTCCGTGCCGGCCGGCTCCGTCACAGGGAACGGGTTTGTGATCGCTGTGGTGGTGCCATTCAACGCCACGGTCACCGAGGCGGTGCCGCTGGAGTGTGAGTGCGCCGAGTCGCCGCCGTACGTAGCCGTCACGGTGTACGGGCCCGCCGCATCCCAGGTGTAGGGGCAGGATGCCGTCCCGGCAGCCACCTTGGCCTTGCACAGGGTGCCCGCGGCGTCGGAGAAGGTGACGAGGCCGGTTGCCGCCGTCGACGACGTCACGGCTGCGCTGAGCGTCACGGCCTGCTCCGCGAAGGGGGCAGCCGGGGTCACGGTGACCTTGGTAGCGGTGCTCCGGAGCGTCGCACGCACCGTCGCGGTGGCCGACGAGGGCTTGTGAGTGGAGTTGCCCTCGTAGTAGGCCTCGACCCGGAAAGAGCCGGCCGAGGCGAACGCGTGCGCGCAGTGCGCCTTGCCGCCGGACAGGGCCCCGGAGCACAGCGCCTTCCCGCCGTAGATGAACTCGACCCATCCAGTCGGGGTCGGGCCGCCCTTGACCTGTGCAGCCAGCGTCAGCTTGGCGCCGACGTAACCGGTCACGGCCGACATGGTCGTCGTGGTCGAATGCTTCGCTGTGGCAGGCGCGGCGTGCTGCTTCGCCGCGGCAGGCGCGGCCAGGTGCTTCGCCGTGGCAGGCGCGGCCTGATGCTTCGCCGTGGCAGGCGCGTGTGCGTTCGCAGTCGCCGCAATTGCCGGTACTGCCACTCCCGCAGCCGCCGCAGCCGCCACCGCCGTGATCGCGACGGCCCGTACTCGTGTGGCGCGTCCGCGCGCCCCCTTGCCTGCCGCCTTATGCGGCCAGCTGAAGTTCATGCCTGTGTGGCCTCCTCCTGATGACACCCGGAAGCGGGTGGATGCGTAGGAGCGGTGATTAGCCGCCATACCACTCTGTTCGTCCTCAATACGACGTGAAGGAGGACGATCCGGATTACACGTGAGGCTGATTAGATGGCAAGTAGCGATAGTTCCTATATATCGGGATCACTAGCGCTATCATGTGCGGCCGCGCGCGACGAGTACGCCGCCGGTGACGCCTTAGTGACGTAGCGGAGCCGGTGCGGAATCGAACGCTCACCTGACTTGGCAGCCGTGCAGCGGGTCGACCGGCAGGCCCGCGCCGTCTCCTGGGGCGCGGTACTCCCTCCCGCGCTAGTCTCGTCGTAGCGGCGATGCACGCAGCTGTACGACGGCTTCATCGGCTCCGAGTCGCAACCTACGCGTCATGGGCATCACAGTCCCGGAAGGAGTCATCGTGAGAACCACCGGAACCATCGTCCTCAATGCGTACATAGCGGTCATCCTGATTGCCCTCGTTGGGGGCCCCCTGATCGTCCTGCACGGCTATCGCGAGTGGTGGCTGGTGACGTTCTACGCCGCAGTCGCCGCCGGTACCATCGGCGGCATCATCAGCCACTACCGCGTGGCATTGCGGAGCAGGAAGAGCTGACCCCGTCACGGGCCACTGCCCGATGTTCACGGCGTTGCCGGGCCCGACGACGACCCGCCGAGACTGAGTCGAGCAGGACGCGGTGCGGAAGAACGATTGTGTGCTTCCTGTGATCCGCTTGCTGTGATCCAAATTGCCGTCCTTCGCGTCCTAATGAGAACGACAGCGTGGTACGGCCGCTGATCGCCATAATCCACCCGGTTTCGGGTGACGTGCGAGGAGGCAATACAGGCATGAATTTCAGCTGGCCATGGGCGGCGGGCAAGGCAGCGCGCCGCGGTGCAGCACGGGCGGGGCTTGTCGGGATTGCGGCCGCGGTGGTTGCGGGGGCTGCGGCGCTGGCGGCGCCGACGGCGCCGGCCATGAGCGCGATGGCGGCCACGTTGAACCCGACCACCACGATCGTCACGAACCCGTTCCCGATCACGGGGCCTGAAGGCGCGAACGCGACCGTGAACGTAGAGGTAGTGGACGACACTGCTGACGGCCCCGCGCCGACCGGGACTGTCAACGTGACCACCGTGGGCGCGTACAACCCCGGGCTGCCCGCAGGCACGGTTTACCAGTGCGAGGCGCCCGCGACGCTGACGGCGTCGGCGACCCCGAACGGGGACGGCCTGGCTTACAGCACTGGATCCTGCACTTTCACGGGTCTCGGCTATGGCTTCATCGAGGTTGAGGCGTACTACAGCGGAGATGATGAGAACGCCGCGTCGAACACGGCTGGCACCGAGGTCAAGATCATCAACCTTGAGCCGACGATCACGACCGTCGCGACGGCCGACGGGACTGACGAGGCAACGGCGAATGAGCAGGTGGAACTGGTCGCGACGGTGAACGTCGACGTTCTCGCTGGCTACAGTGAGATATTTGACGGGCCGGCGCCGGCGGACACGGTGGAGTTCACGATCACGGGTGCCAACGGTTCCGCAGCTTGCACGAACGTTCCGCTCGAGGGGCTTGGTGACCCCACCAACTACGCGGACTGCGACGTAACGCTGCCGGCTGGCACGTACGCCGTGACGGCCGTCTTCGCTGGTGACGAGTACGCAGCCACGTCGACCGGAACGGCAACGCTCACGGTTAACGCGGTCGCGACCACGACGACGATGGCGGGTGTGTCCGGCTACGTTGGCAGCGAAATAACGCTGGCCGCTAGGGTCACGGGCGGCTCGACCCCGACGGGGACGGTCAACTTCGTGTGGGACGGCACGACGCTGTGCTCGGCGAGCCTGTCGGACGGCGCCGCGCACTGCACGTACGCTTTCGGCCGCGTCGGCTCGCTCAAGGTCGAGGCCGATTACGGGGGCGACGCCACGCACAGTGCCTCCGAGGGCCTGGCGACCGTGAAGGTGAAGGCGCTGCCCACCTCCGTCAAGGTCACCGCGTCCCCGGCTTCCACCAGCACGGGCAAGGCCGTGAAGCTCACGGCGACCGTGAAGTCATCGTCGCCGGCCACCGGCACCGTCACGTTCTACGTCAACGGGCGCAAGCTTTGCACGGCGAAGGTGTCTGGCGGTAAGGCATCGTGCAGCTACACCTGGCACGCGGCGGGCTCCTACAAGGTGACCGCCGTTTACGGCGGCAACTCGACGCACCTGGCCTCGAAGGGAACCGCCTGGGTGACCGTGAAGAGCTGAGCCGGCCCGAACCGCTGACGTCCGTGCCGCCCATCGGGGCGGCACGGACGTCAGCATTTATGCCGAGGCGCGAAGCCACGGTTCGTTACGAAGAAAATTCGCTAATCCGTGATGGCTTCGGGCAGTTCGATGAGGGCCTGCTGGCCGCAGTGGCGTGCCCAGCCGAGCGGGGGTCGCGTCGAAACAGCTGGACGCGGATGCTGGGACCCGCGCCGAGCTGGAGCAGCGTCTGAGCCAGTTCGAGGTTCCCCTCCGCAGCGGCCTTGTGCAGCGCCGTCTGCCGGCCACCCCGTGCTCAACGAGGAGGTGGACCAGCTCGGTCACGCCGTGCCTGATCACCCAGGCGAGCTCGCCGACTTCGATGACCATTCGCCGTGGCCGGCGCGCGCAGCCATGCAGAGCCGCGCCAGCCAACGACATCAGCCGGGCGTTCAGCGGTGAAGGGGAGGCCGAGAAACTCGTTATGCCCGGTGCGCCATGGGCGACGGGCGCGTGGATGACGCCTATTGCGTTGTGCCCTTTCCAGCCCTTCAGCGTGAACGTACCGTCGCTCAGCGTTCCGTAGCTAATGGTGCTGGACGAGGCGGTGTTCTGGTTGACCATGGTCATCGACGACCCGCTGACAGCGCTGACGATAGCTGCGTGACCGCCGGAAATAGGCCCGTCGAAGCTAATCACGTCGCCTGGGGCGAGGTAGGTGATAGGGCCTTGCGGCTGCTCATCGCTCAGGCCAACCGAAGATGCGGTGGAATACAGCAGCGGATATTCGCGGGCCGCTTGTATCCCGAATGAAGCGCGTATACGCAATATTCACTGCTGCCTATGAAGCGGTGCACGGAATTCGCGCTGCTGCCGCGTCATTCAGCTTCCGGTTCCCGCGCCGGGACAGCCGGCTCTTACGGGTGTTCACCGCCGGGGGCTTAGCGGATTCGGCGGGGTTCCGGCCCATCCACTCCCATCGCCTGGCGCTAGCGAACGCGCCCGACAGGATGCTTTCGCCCCTCGGCACAAACGTTGACGTCCGTGCCGCCCCGGTGGGCGGCACGGACGTCAGCGGTTCGGGTCGGCTCAGCTCTTCACGGTCACCGAGGCGGTTCCCTTCGAGGCCAGGTGCGTCGAGTTGCCGCCGTAGACGGCGGTCACCTTGTAAGTGCCCGCCGTGTGCCAGGTGTAGCTGCACGATGCCTTACCGCCAGACACCTTCGCGGAGCAAAGCTTATGCCCGTTGACGTAGAAGGTGACGGTGCCGGTGGCCGCCGTCAGTGACTTCACGGTCGCCGTGAGCTTCACGGCCTTGCCCACCGAAGCCGCGGACGCGGTGACCTTGACCGAGGTGGGCTGCGCCGTCACCTTCACCGTCGCCAGGGCCGCGTCGGAGCCAGTGTGCGTGGCGTCGCCCCCGTAAGCGGCCTCGACCTTGAACGAGCCAACGCCGCCGAACACGTGCGTGCAGTGCGCGGCACCGTCCGACAGGCTCGCCGAGCACAGCGTCTTGCCGCCGTAGACGAACTTGACCGTTCCGGTCGGGGTCGTGCCGCCCGCGACGTTCGCAGTCAGCTTTATTGCGCTGCCAACGTAACCGGACACACCCGCCATCGTCGTCGTGGTCGCGGACACCGGCGCCTTAGCCGTGAGCGTTTCCGTTCCGGTGGACGTCGCCGCGTACTCGTCACCGGAGAAGACGGCCACGATCGCGTCCGTGCCAGCCACCGGCGGCGTGTAGGAGCACTGCACGTAGTTCTCGTCGGTAGTGTCATTCCACAGGAGCGCCACGGCACCGCAGCCTGGAATCGCAACGCCATTAGCCGTGAAGGCCACGGTGTCCCCACC
>NZ_JASIAL010000437.1:0-6965 GCF_030042015.1 Trebonia sp.
CCGCGCCCGCCGCGGGCGGTCCTGCGGCTGGCCGGGGCCGGGGGGGTGTCGGCATCGGGCTCGGCGGCGGATTCCCGCTCGCCGGCGGCCGGGATCGCTACCGGCGCGGGTGGCTGGAAGAGAACCTGGGGTGCCTGGAAGAGCGCGGCAGGCACTGCCGGTGCGGCTGGATCGGAGGCGGGTTCAGGCCCGCCGCCTCCCCGGCCATCGGGGTTTGTTTCCTGTTGGCCGAAACCGGCCGGATTTTCCTGTTGTCCAAGACCAGCCGGGTTATTGTCTGTCTCGTGGCTGTTCAGCTCGCTGTCGAGCATACGGGCAATCTCCAGTCAGGCCCCCGGGCGCGACCGCACGCAACGGAACGGCGCGCCGCGCGGGGGCTCGTAGTGTTCGTTCGCCTGGGCCGCTGACGTCGCCGCCGCGCGGGAATCGGTCACGCGCGGGGCCGTACGAGCGGCGTTCAGACATGTGTGTATTTCTTGGCTCCGCGGCGGTCATGGCTGGACCACCCCGGATTCGCCGAGTGACCCCTGCGCAAGCCGCGTCATCAGCGGCGGCGCTGCCGGGGCCACACCGGAAACCTCGTGGAGCGCGGTGAGCACGTCGTCCGGCCGCACGGCCGGGACCGTGTGCCGCATGACGATCCGCAACGCGGTGTCGTCACCCGTGCCTTCGTGTTCACCGGCGCCGTCGCGCACGTCGATCGTGATCACGGCCGACCTGGCGTCCATGCGCCGCATGCCCTTGCTGGTGAGACGCTCCACCGGAGCGTGCTCAAGGGCGAGAAAGCGCTGCACCGCCGACGCTACGCTCTGCGGCGGCACGCCGGGAAGGATGACCTGCCACTCGGACGCGGTGAGCCGGCTGGCCGGCAACCCCCCGGCATCCTCGGTGACATCGATCACGTCTATCCCATCAGGCAGCGCTGCGTTCAGCCACTCCCGCACGACTTCGGCCTCGTTCCGGCTGGTTAGCGTGAGGCTCAGGTATTCCGCCTCGCTCGCCACCCCGGTCGGGGCACCCCCTGCGTAGGAGATCTTCGGGTGCGGCGTGAACCCGGCCGAGTGCGCGACAGGCAACCCCGCCCGGCGCACGCCCCGCTCGAAGGCCCGCGCCACATCCCTGTGGCTGGCAAAACGCATCTTTCCGCGCTTAGCATACCGGACCAGCAGGTGCTGCACGATCATGTCTCCCGAGGGACGGCCCGGGCCCCCTGCGGACCCCCCGGAACCGCCCGGCCCCGGACCAGTCAATCTCATCTCCCGCCATTCGCGAGTACCGGAAGCAACCGCCGGTCTTCCCTGTCGGCAGAATCCAGCCGGCCGCCCAGCCGCTCCCCTGTCGGACCCGTCTGGATCTCTGTACCCATCGCAGGGCAGACCCCACACTCATAACACGGCGTCCAGCGGCAATCTTCCACCTCGCCGGCTCCCGCCGGAGCTACCGCGGACCGCCAGTCCTGCCAGAGCCACTCGCGGTCGAGGCCCGAATCCAGGTGCTCCCACGGCAGCACCTCGCCGTAGTCGCGCTCGCGCGTGGTGTACCAGTGCAGGCTCACCGGCTGGCCGGCGAGCGCGCGCTCCGCGGCGGCGACCCAGCGGTCGAACGAGAAGTACTCGCTCCACCCGTCAAACCGGGCCCCGTCCTGCCACGCGGCCAGGATCACCCCCGCCACCCGCCGGTCCCCCCGGGACAGCAGCCCTTCGATCAGCGACGGCGACCCGTCGTGGTACCGGTACCCGATCGACTTGCCGTAGGCGCGGTCGGCGCGCAGCGCGCTGCCGAGCGCCCGCAGCCGCGCGTCGACCACCTCGGGCGGGCACTGCGCGGCCCACTGGAACGGGGTATGCGGCTTGGGCACGAACCCGCCGATCGACACCGTGCACCGGATGTCCCGCCGTCCGGTGGCCGCCCGCCCGGCGGCGATCACCTTGCGGGCGAGGTCGGCGATGGCGAGCACGTCGTCATCGGTCTCCGTCGGCAGGCCGCACATGAAGTACAGCTTGACCTGCCGCCACCCGCTGGAATAGGCGGTGGTCACGGTGCGGATCAGGTCCTCTTCCCTGACCATCTTGTTGATCACCTTGCGCATCCGGTCCGAGCCGCCCTCGGGGGCGAACGTCAGGCCGGAGCGCCGGCCGTTCCTGCTCAGCTCGTTGGCGAGCGTCACGTTGAACGCGTCCACACGGGTGGACGGCAGGGACAGGCCGGTGTTCGTCCCCTCGTAGCAGTCGGCGAGGTCGACCGCGATCTCGTTGATCTCGCTGTGGTCGGCGCTGGACAGCGACAGCAGGCCAACCTCGGTGAAGCCGGTGGCCGCGACGCCGGATTCCACCATCTTCCCGATCGTGGTGATCGACCGCTCCCGCACCGGCCGGGTGATCATCCCGGCCTGGCAGAACCGGCAGCCGCGCGTGCAGCCGCGGAAGATCTCCACGCTGTACCGCTCGTGCACGGTCTCGGCGACCGGCACGACCGGTGCCCTGGGGTACGGCCAGGCGTCCAGGTCGAGCAGCGTGTGCTTGCGCACCGAGGCGGGCACGCCGGGCCGGTTCGGCGCCACCGCCTCGATCCGCCCGTCCGGCAGGTACCGCACGTCGTAGAACCGCGGCACGTACACGCTCCCGGTGGCGGCCAGCGACGCGAGCAGCCCGTCCCGGCCGCCGGGCCGGCCGTCCCGCTTCCACGCCCGCACCCGCTCGCAGACCATGAGGACGGCCTCCTCGCCGTCGCCGAGCACCACGGCGTCGAGGAAGTCGGCGATCGGCTCGGGGTTGAACACCGCATGGCCGCCGGCGATGACCACCGGATGCGCCACGGTCCGTTCCGAAGAAAAGATCGGAATGCCCGCCAGGTCGAGCGCGGACAGCAGGTTCGTGTAGCCGAGCTCGGTGGAAAAGCTGACCCCGAGCAGGTCGAACGCGGCGACCGGGCGGTGCGCGTCGACCGTGAACTGCGGGACGCCGTGGTCGCGCATCAGCCGCTCCATGTCCGACCACACGCTGTAGGTCCGCTCGGCGAGCACGCCCGGCTGCTCGTTCAGCACCTCGTAAAGGATCGCGATGCCCTGGTTAGGCAGGCCCACCTCGTAGGCGTCGGGGTACAGCAGCGCCCACCGGACGTCGGCCTCGTCCCACTCCTTGACCGTTGAGTTCACCTCGCCGCCGACGTACTGCACCGGCTTGCGGACAAGCGGCAGCAGCGGCTCAAGCGCTGGGTAGACGGACTCGATAGGCATGAGACGAGAATACCCATGTGCCGTAACGGCCTGGGCGCGAGCACCTTTCGTCACACAGGCCCCTTCCGCCCACTTTGCACACTCCATGTATGGACAAAACGCCCAAAGCGGACCGGCAAAAGGTCACAGAGTGTGCAAAGTCGCATTCGCGGGAGGCGGGGGGCACGAGAGAACTGGCGTCGCGGCGCGCCGGGGCGAGTGGCCGGAGACGAGGCGCGGCTAGCCGAAGAGGGAATGGTGGTGGCGCCGGACGGACTGCAGGAGGCCGATCGCGATCATGTCGGCGAAGATCGCCGAGCCGCCGTAGGAGACGAACGGGAGCGGCAGGCCGGTGATCGGCGTGATCCCGATCGTCATGCCGATGTTGATGAACGACTGGACGAGGAACCAGGCGGCGACGCCGGCCGCCACCAGCATCCCGAACATGTCGTCCGCGAGCGCCGCCGTCCGGATCGCGCGGAAGATCACGAAGCCGAGCAGCGCGACGATCACCGCGCAGCCCACGAAGCCGAGTTCCTCGCCCGCCACCGTGAAGATGAAGTCGGTATCCGCCGACGGGACGAAGTTCCCGCCGGTGAACGTGCCGTGGAACAGCCCCACGCCGTGCAGCCCGCCCGAGCCGACGGCGATCTTCGCCTCAAGCGCGTTGTAACCGGTCCCGGCCACGTCGCTGTTCGGGTGCAGGAACGAGGTGAGCCGGGTCAGCTGGTACCCCTTGAGCACGTGGTGCCGCGCCACCTCGTAGATGCCGCCTGCCACCGCCAGGACGAGGCTGCCCACCCAGTACAGCCGGATGCCAGAGACCACGACCATGACGGCGAGCACGGCGATGAGCACGAACATCACGCCGAGCGCCGGCTCGCGCTCCACCAGGAGGATCACCGGCGCCGCCGCGAGCGCCGCGAGCGCCACGTCCTTCATCCCCGGCCGCCCGGGGGGCTTGTCCGGCTGCACCGCGTTGCGCCGGGTCCGGGACAGCAGGTAGGCGGTGGACAGGATCAGGCCCAGTTTGGCGAACTCGGACGGCTCGACCTGGAACCCGCCGGGCAGCGCGATCCAGGCCTTCGCCCCGTTCACGGTCTGCCCCGCCGGGGAGAGCACGGCGAGCAGCAACAGCAGCGACCCCGCGTAGAGCAGCGGCGTCCAGCGGCGGATGAGCCGGTAGTCGACGCAGGACACCGCGAACATCAAGACGAGTCCGAGAGCCGCCCACAGGATCTGCTTCTTGAAGTACGTGCGCGGGTCCTCCCCCGCGGCCCGCAGCCCTGGCTCGGTCGCCGCCCAGACCAGCATGGTGCCCAGCCCCGTCAGCCCGGCGGTGGCGAGGAAGAGCAGCCAGTCCCACGACCGCGCCAGCCCGCCGCTGGCGAACGCCCGGACGAGCGCGGACCGCCGCCGCGGCGCGAAGGTCCCGACGCGCGGCCCGGCGTAGCGGCGCGACGGGATCCCGACGCCGCTCACCGGGTCACCTTCGGCAGGGTCGTGGGCAGCTGGCCGCCAGGCAGTGCGGCCGTGTCCCCCTCAAGGCCGTAGATACCATCCCAGATAGCCCGAACGGCAGGGGCCGCCGCGTCTGCGCCATAGCCCGAGTCTGGCAGCATGACGAGCACCACGAGCTTCGGGTCCTGGCACGGCGCGAACGACGCGAACACCGAGGTGGCGACCTTGCCCATGATCTGCGCGGTGCCCGTCTTGCCCGCGACGCAGACCTGGTTCAGCGGGAACCCGGCGAACGCGCCCGCCGCCGTCCCCGAGGTGACGACGCCCTGCAGGGCGGTCCTGATGTACGCCAGCGTGGACGACGCCACCGGCAGCTTGCGGACCACCGTCGGGTTGATCCGCTCCACGACCTTGCCCGACGGCGACAGCAGCGCCTCGCCGATCTTCGGTGCGTACAGCGTGCCGCCGTTGGCGAGCGCCACGTAGGCGTTGGCGAGCTGCAGCGGGGTGACGGTCACATATCCCTGGCCGATCGCCGCGATCGCCGCCTGGCCCGGCTCCCACTCGAATCCGTTCTGGCAGTTGTCGTACTCGATCTGCTGCACGTACGTGCCGTTGGCCTTCCCGTTCTTGCACCAGTCCTCGCCGGTGTTCGCGTTGTCCTTCCACATGTCGTACAGCCACTGCCTGGTCGGGATCGTGCCGGTGGACTCCTCGGGCAGGTCGATGCCGGTGTACTGGCCGAACCCCCAGTCCAGCTCCATCTGCTGCATCTTCTGGGTCGGGGCGTTCGGGTTGGCCTCGAAGTCGGCCTGGTTGTCGTCGGTCTGCCACATCTGGTAGCCGATGTTGTAGAAGACGGTGTCGCAGGACTGGATCAGCGCCTCCGCCAGCGACATGTACCCCAGGCTCGGCTCGCCGTCGTTGATGAACGTCTGGCCGTCGATGCTGATCGACGCGGGGCAGTCGTACAGGCCGTCCAGGGGATACCCGTCGGCGATGGCGGCCGCGGTCGAGGTGACCTTGAACGTGGAGCCGGGCGAGTACTGCCCCTGGGTCGCCCAGTTGATGACCGGCGTGCCCGACGAGGCGCCGAACAGGTAGTTGAACTCGCTCTCGGAGATCCCGCTGGTCCAGACCGAGGGGTCGTAGTCCGGGTAGCTGGCCATCGCCACGATCCGCCCGGTGGTGGTCTCCACGATCGCGGCGCCCTGGTCGACGTCGTTGCCCTCCGCCCGCGACCTGGCGATCGCGTCGGCGAGCTGAGTCTGCACGAGCGCCTGCACCTTCGAGTTGATACTGGTCACCAGCGTGTCGCCGTTGACCGGCGCGGTCTCGCCCACAGTGCCTGTCACGTCGCCCGCGGCGTTCACCGAGACCGTCTCGGTGCCCGGCTTGCCGGTCAGCGCCGTGTTGTACTGCGCCTCGAGCCCGGCCTGGCCGACCAGGTCGTCCTCGGCGTACCCGGTTTCCGGCAGGTGGTCCTGCGCCATCTCCTGCTGGGTGATCGGCTGCAGGTACCCGAGCACCTGCGCCGGGTTGGCGCCGTCGGGCATCGGGTAGTCCACCACCGGCTGGACCTGCGCGGTGACGCCGGGGAACTCGGTCGGCTCCTCCATGATCTGCAGCGCGGTCCGCACGCTCACCTGCTGGTCCACCGGTACCGGCTGGTACGGCGAGCCCGTCCAGCAGGGCGCGGGCACGCCCTTGGTGCAGAGCCTGACCTTGTCGGACAGCAGCGTGTAGGACATGCCGAGCAGCGACGCGAGCCGGCGCAGCACGCTCTGCCCGCCGTCAGGGGTCTGCGACAGGTCGCTCATGTTCACCGACACGACCAGCGATGACTGGTTGCTCACCAGCGGGTTGCCCTCGTCGTCGAGGATCTCGCCGCGCACCGCGGGCACCACGACCTCGCGCGTCTGGTTCGCGGCGGCGAGCTGCTTGTACTGGGTGCCGTCCATCACCTGCAGGTACCAAAGTCGCCCGCCGAGCGCGACCAGCATGGCCGCCACGAGCAGGTACAGGACGAACAGCCGCCGACGCGACGCCGGGATCATCTGCGACCTCCCAACAGCCGCCGCCGGCGGCTATGCCTGAGCCATCGGGTGCTCGGGGAGCCGGTGTACCAGTTGCCCCTGGCGGGCTTGTCCCGGCGCAGCCAGCCCTTGCCGGGCGACTTGCGGCGCGGCGCCTGGGCCGGCTTGGGCGGGCGCAGCCAGCCCTTGCCCGGGGACTTGCGGCGCGGGGCCGGCGCCGGCCTGGGCGGGCGTGCCCAGCCCTTGCCAGGCGT
>NZ_JASIAL010000438.1:0-10263 GCF_030042015.1 Trebonia sp.
ACACCGCGCGCCGCGACCGCTGGGTGACCCGGCTGCACGCCGGGCCGGCCGGCGGCGCCGAGCTGTTCGACCTGCTGCGCGACTACGGCATCCCCGCCGTGCGCGCGCTTCCCGCGGCCACCCGCGAGGCGGCGCTCGCCGCCGCGGAGGCGATCGGCTACCCGGTCGCGGTCAAGACCGACGAGCCCGGCATTGCCCACAAATCGGACGTCGGCGGCGTCCGGCTCGGCATCGCCTCGCCCGCCGCGCTGCGCGAGGCCTACGCCGACCTCGCCGCCCGCCTCGGCCCCCGCGTGGTCGTCAGTGAGCTCGCGCCGCCGGGGCCGGAGCTGATCATCGGAATGGCCCGTGACCAGGCACTGGGCCCGCTCATCGTGACGGGTCCCGGCGGGGTGCTCGCCAACTTTTCCGCCGAACGATCCGTGGCGCCTCCCCCGCTCACCCCCGCTGCCGCCGGTGCGCTGCTCGGCCGGCTCCGCGTCGCGGAGATACTCGCCGGGGTCCGCGGCAACCCGCCATGCGACGTGGCGGCCGTCGTCCGGGCGATCGTCTCCTTCTCTGTCCTGGCCTGCGAGCTCGGCGGCGCGCTCGAGGCCTTCGACGTCAACCCGCTGATCTGCGGTCCCGCCGGCGTGCTGGCGGTGGACGCCCTGGCCGTCACCCGCGGTCCGGGGTAGCCTTGCTGCGGACGAGTCTGCGGGGGGATGGGCGGGCATGCGCCAGTTCGCGTTTTCCGCGCTCGTTGCCGCTTTCACGGCATTAGCGCCGCTCGGGACGGCGGCGCACGCCGTCAGCCAGGTCAGCCCGTCGGCGGCCGTGTCCGCGGTCAGCAGCGCCCCGGTCGGCACGCCGCGGCAATACCTACTGTGAAAGGCGATCGGATTCTGAGCTGGGGGGCATGGAGTGTGGGAGCTTTTCGAGCGACGGTATGCGGCTGAGCACTATCTCGGTTCTTCTGTCAGGGCGCAACGGCTGATCGACCGCCTCGTCGAGACGCCGGCCGGGACGAGCGAGCAGGCGCTCCGCGCGGAGCTTGCCCCGCTGACCTATGCCGACCTGCGTGCCTTCTACACCACGGCGGTGGAGCTCACCGGCGGGCCAACCGGGGCGCCCGGGGCGCCCGGGCAGGACGAGGGAGACGCGGCCGCCGACCGCTGGCGGCCGCACCTGGACAGGCTGCTCGTCTTGCGCGCGGTCAGCGGCGCGGCCCTGAACGAGGCGGCCAACGCGAGGACAGACCAGCTGGCCGCGCAGGATCTGGCGTCCGTGCAGGAGTGCGCGCCGATCGACGAGCGCATCAAGAACGCGTACCGCGCCGCGCTCGCCGGCCAGGCGACGTCGCAGGACGCCGACTGCCTGGCCGCCGCGGTCCGCGACTATCAGGCCATCGCCGGCGGCGCCGCGCTTTCCGAAGGCGGACGCCGCCTGCTCCGCTACAAGATCGCCAATACGCTCGACGGCCTGGGCAGAGCCTGCGAGGGTTTGCGGCGCGATGCCGAGGCGAGGATCCACTTCGGCGCCGCGGCCGAGGTGTACGCCGAAGCAGGGGAGCGGCTCCAGGCCGAGTCGAGCATCGTCAGGCGCGACGCGGCCGATCAGCGGCTGCTGCCCGACGCGGACACCCGGCTGGAGGGACTGCTGGCCAGGCTTGCCACCGCCCCCGACCTGTCCGTGGACCGGGTCGGCGTCCTCGTCGGGCTAGCCGAGGTCGCGCACGGCAACAGCGACGACTTCGAGGCACGGCGGTGGCTGGACGACGCGATCGACCAGCTGACCCGCGCCCGCTGCCCGATCCCTGGTCCAGACGGCCCCGACCGCGCGGTGCAGACATGGATCGCGGCGATCTCCCCAGGGGACGGCGCGGATCCGAACCACTTCCTGCGGGAGTTCGCCGCCCTGCTCACCGTGCACTCGCGTGTCGCCGCGGTCCGGATGGCGCTCGTGCCCGACGCCGCGGCCACCGCGGAGACCGAGCTCCGCCGGCTCGCCGAGATCATCCAGCAGATCCCGGTCCACGCCCGGGCGGTCGAGGCGCGGCTGCAGGCACAGCTCGGTCAGTCTTCCCGGCCCGCCCGGCCCGCCCGGCCCGCCCGGCCCGCACCGCCCGGCGACGGCCTGCCCGATCCCACCGCCGAGTTCATGGCGATCATGGGCATGGTCAACGAGCTGCTCGACCTGACCGAGCACTCCACCGCCGACACCCCGGAGACGGTCGCCCGGTGGCGGCAGCTGGCGCAGGACTGCATCGCGCGCGCCCGGGTCCTCGGCCAGCCGGTTACGATCGCGCAGGCCCTCGAGGCCGGCGCGAGGGTAAAGCTCGCCACCGGCGAGCCCGAAGCCGCCATCGGGCTGCTTGAAGAGGAGTACGAACAAGCCAGCCTGGCCGGCGGCAAACTCGCGACCGACCAGGCGATCCTGGCGATGTCGGAAGTGGCGAAGGTGCAGCTCGGCTTCGGACTTGACCACGTCGGGCAGGCTTCGGACGCGGCGGGCAAGGTCATCGACCTGATCGAGCGGGACCGCTACCGGGTCAGCGCGCCGTTCCAGCAGGCGGCGCTGCTCGCCCCGCATGCCGACGTCATCGCTATCGCGGTTTTCAGCGCATGGAAAAGCGGCGCCTACGACCTGATGCTGCAGCGCATGGAGCTGTCCAAGGCCAGGGCCTCGGTCCGGCAGCTCTTCCTGACCAGCCCGCGGGGGAGCGCCGGGCTTGACGGCGAACTCAGCGCGCTGAACGACGAGATCCACGCCGGCGCCCGCGAACGCGAGGCGCTGCAGGCGCTGCGCAGGCAGCGCCTGCAGCTGTGGGACCGCCGGGCCATCTCCCGGCGCGACCCGCAGGCGAGCGTCCCGCCGGTAACGCTCGCGGGCATCCAGGCGCTGCTCGAACCGGATGAGGCAGTGCTCTCCTACTTCTGGCTGCGGCCCCTGACCCTGCTCGTGGTGACGATCACGGCCGAGGCGATCGCGGTGGAGAGCAAGCCAGTCACGCAGGAACAGCGCAGCCTGCTTGACGGCCTGATCGGCGTGCTTGGCTCGCTGACGGGCTCCAACCTCGCCCTGGACGCACACTACATCGGGCCGCTGGCTCCCGTCCTTGCTCCCGTCGAGGGCCAGCCGCTGCTCGAAGGCAAGCGGCGGCTGATCGTGTCGCCGCACCGGCTGCTGCACTGGTATCCGTTCGCCGCGCTGCCCTACCAGGACAAGCCGCTTGTCCGGTCCTTCGCCGTCCGTTACGTCCCCAACCTCACCAGCTTGCTTGTGCCGCGCGCCGCCCCGGGCGCCCCGGGCGCCCCGGGCGCACCCCGGATGGCGGCCCTGGCGGTCAGTGAGTTCCCCGGGCGGGAACTGGACCCGTTGCCAGGCGTGCGCGCGGAGGCGGCGGCCACCGCCGCGATCTACTCGGCGGTCGGCATCGCCTCCTCGCTGACGGCCGAGCCGACCCGCGCGCAGGTGCTGCGCGCCCTGCGCGACGGCACGCTCACCGGGGCGTGGTGCCTGCTGCTCGCCACGCACGGGCACAGCCTGATCGACGAGGTTTCCGGGGACGCGCCGCTGGAATCGGTGCTTGAACTCGCCGACGACAGCGTCGACGGCTACGAGATCGCGGCCGCGGACCTGGGGTGCGAGGTCGTGGTGCTGACCGCGTGCTACGCCGGGCAGCGCGCGATCGGCGGGCGCGGCATGGCCGAGCAGCCAGGCGATGAGCTGTTCGGCCTGTCCGCGGCGTTCCTGCAAGCCCGCTGCGGCAGCGTGCTCGCCCCGGCCTGGCCCGCCGACGATTCGGTCATCGCCAGGCTGATCACCGCGTTCCACCGCAACCTCGCCCAGGGCTCCCCGGCCGACATCGCCCTGGCGCAGGCACAGCGCGCGTTCCTGGACACGGCCAGCGCCAGGGAGCGCAGGGCCTACTATTGGGCGCCGCTCGTCCTCACGACCATCGGCCGGCCCATGCCGGTGCCTGCGACGCGTAAGGAGACGCCTCATGGCTGAAGTCGTCATTCACTGCATTCCCGAACCAGGAGCCGACCCGGCAGCGGCTGCCGCCGAGTTCGAGGCCTACCTGCGCGGCGCCGACGGCGTCGACCCCGTCCTCGTCGAAGTCGAGCAGCCGCGGCTCGGGCTGGCGGAGATCCTGGCCATCGTCGACATCGCCAGCGGGGTAGTCGACCTGACGGAGAAGCTCGTCGCCTTCATCAACTCCCGCCGGGACAAGGCAAAGGTGAAGGACATCGAGGTCGAGATCGACGGCCAGCGCGTCCCGGTCGGTAAGCTCACGCCCGACCAGCGCAGCAGGCTCGCCGCCGCGATTGCCGACGGCGCCGGGTGAGCGGGCTTCCCAGCGGGGCGGTCACCTTCTTGTCCGGCGGCATCGAGGACTCGACCAAGCTGGACAACTGTGAGCACGTGATCGGCGCGGCGGCGGAGCTGTGCGCCGGGCTGCTGGCCGCGGCCGATGACGTGACGATCCCGGCCACCAGCCGGGAACCGCTGGCGGTGGCCGGGGAGGCCCGGTACCGGCTGGCCCCGCGACCCGCAAGGCGCCGCGGGCCCTGATGCAACGTCTGGCTTCCGGCTCACCTGTGCTGGCGGCCATCGCGACCGTCCCGGCGTTGTATGCCGCCCCGGTCAGGTTTTCGCTGGCGAATCCGTACCCTGGCCTGCCGCGATCCGCCGCGATCCGGTTACAGGCCGAGTATGCGGCGCAGGCCGCGGTCGACCTCGTGCATGAGGGAGGCGGGAAGCTGCCTGATGGCGGAGTCGAGCCCGGCCTTGTCGAGGGTGACCAAGGCAGTGACGTTGACTACGGAGTCTTTCGGCAGACCGCTCGTCGCGGCAGGCAGAAAGACGTTGCCGGGCATTGCCGCCAGAGCCGTGTTCGAGGTAATCACGACGGCCAGCGTGGTGTTCAGCCGGCTGGCGTTGTAGGGGTCGGACTGGACCACCAGGACCGGGCGCCGCCTGGCCGGCCTGCTGCCTTGAGTTTCGCCCAGATCGGCCCAGCAGACATCGCCGCGGCGGATCACCAGTCGTCTCCGGCCGCCAGTCGCCGCTGGCCGGCGGCAACGGCAGCCGCGCCCGACTCGCCGTCTCCGGCTGTCTGCAGAGCCTGGTCAATCTCGCGCGACAGCGACTGCGAGGCTAGCTCGTCCAGGTACCTGCGGGCCGCACGGGCAAAAAACTCAGACCTGCTGATGCCCATCTCGGCCGCCTGCCTGGTTGACTCCTCGAAGGTCTCATCGGGAACGGAGATCGCGGTCTTCATATTCTTGAGTATAACCGGGTATTACCGCGGCCCGGCCAGGCCCGTTCCCGCCAGCGCTGCGCGCGCCGGTCGGCGAGGATCTGGCCCGCCACATTCCGGCCGGGAATCCCGGTGACGCCACCGCCCCCGTGGGTGGCCGAGCCGGCCTGGTACAGCCCGCGCACCGGGGTCCGCAGGTCGGCGTACCCGGCCGCCGGGCGCGCGTGGAACATCTGGCCGAGCGACAGCTCGCCGTGGAAGATGTTGCCGCCGATCAGGCCGTACTCCCGCTGCATGACGTCCGGCCCGATCACCTGCCGGTGCAGCACCGAGTCGCCGAACCCGGGCGCGACGGCCTCCACGCGGGCGATCACCCGGTCGGCGTACGCGGCGAGCGCGGCCTCATCCGGTTCGTCCGCGAACGTGTGCGGCACCCACTGGGTGAACATCGACATCACGTGCTTGCCCGGCGGGGCGAGCGAGTCGTCGAACACGCTCGGGATGCAGATGTCCGCGAACGGCAGCGCGGACGGCTTTCCCGCGGCCGCCTCCTGGAACGCGTTCTCCACGTCGTCGAGGCTTTCTGACAAGACGATCGTGCCCCCGTACACCTCGGGGTCCGGGTCCGGGTGCGCGGCGAAGACCGGCAGCCGGTCCAGCGCAAGGTTGATCTTCACCGTGCCGCTGCGCGTCTGCCAGTTTTCGATGTCGGCCCGGAACCCGTCCGGCAGGTCGGCCGGGTCAAGCAGGCGCAGGAAGGAGATCGCCGGGTGCGCGGTCGTGACGACCGTCGCCGCCTCGATCTCTTCGCCGCTGGTCAGCGCCACCCCGGTCACCTGCCCGGCCCGGGTGCGTATCGCGGCCACCTCGGCCCGCGTCCTGATCGTGGCGCCGAACGACCGGGCCGCGTCCGCCAGCGCGCCCGCGACCGCCCCCATCCCCCCGCGCGGGAAGCCCCACGCACCCGCCTGCCCGTCGGCCTCGCCGATGTGGTGGTGCAGCAGCACGTACGCGGTGCCCGCCGAACGCGGGCCAGCCCACGTCCCGATCACTCCCGACACCGACAGCACGCCGCGCATCGCGTCACTCTCGAAGTACCGGTCGAGCAGGTCCGCGACGGAGCCGGTGAGCAGCCGCGTTATGTCGACCGCGCCCCGCACGTCGACCTTGCGCAGGTGGGCGGTCAGCCGCGCCTGGGCCAGCAGGTCGGCCGGGCGGTGGGAGCCGACCTTCGGCGGGACCTCGTGCAGCAGCGGCGCGAGGACCTTGCCGATGCGAGCCAGGTGGCGCTCGTACCCGTCGTAGGCGTCGGCGTCGTGCTCAGAGAACGTGGCGATCTCCGCGCGCCGCTCTCTGGCGTCGTTCGGCAGCCGCAGCGCCCGGCCGTCCCGGCGCGGCGCGAAGTACGGCCCCTGCGGGTAGATCGTCAGGCCGTGCCGGTCCAGCCCCAGGTCAGCGGTGATCTGCGGGGGCAGCAGGGACAGCACGTAGGACAGCGAGGTGACCGTGTAATCCGGACCGAACGGATGCTCGCTGACCGACGCGCCGCCGATGACCTCGCGCCGCTCGCAGACCAGCGTGCGCAGCCCGTTCTTGGCCAGGTAGGCCGCCGCCACCAGCCCGTTATGCCCGCCGCCGATCACCACGGCGTCCCACTGCTTCGTCACGTGGCCATTGTCGCAGGCTAGGGCGTCGAGTCGTAGACGTACCAGCCGCCGTCGACCGGTTGCCGCCACCGAACATCATTGTGCTCCCGGTTATGTCCGCGAATATCCGCATGTTGCTGATGTTCCCCGTGGGAACCCAGCGGGCTGAGGTGTCTGAGCGCAATCGTTCGCGGGTATCCATCGAACAGCATGCCTGAGTACACCCTTGATCATCACCTCGAAGGCGAGCGGCAGCGGCTGGCCCTGATGTCGCGGCTGCTCGATCCGATGCACCGCAGGCACATCGAGCGGCTGGGCCTGCGGCCGGGAGCGCGCACGCTCGAGGTCGGCTGCGGCAACGGCTCCATGTCGGCGTGGCTGGCCGGGCGTGTCACGCCCGGCGGGCGGGCGGTGGCCGTGGACCTCGACCTTTCCCTGGCGGATGCGGACGCGCCCGGGCTTGAGTTCCGCCAGGGGGACATCCTCGCGGGGCCGGTCGAGCCGGGAGGCTTCGACCTGGTGACGGCCCGCGCCGTGCTGCACCATGTCGCGGACCGGCCCGCGGCCGTGGCGAACCTCGTCGCCAGCGCGGCGCCAGGCGGGTCGATCCTGCTGATCGAGCCGGACTTCCTGCCGGTCAGCGTCGCCGAGCCGCCGCAGGTCCGCGAGTTCTGGCAGGGCTGGCTGGCCTGGTCGCGCGAGCAGGGGATCGACTACTTCGTCGGCCGCCGGCTGCCGGCGATGCTGGCCGGGCGCGGGGTGCGGGACGTCGGGGGCACGGCGGAGACGGCGCTGTACAACGGCGGCTCCGCGTGGGCCGAGTACTGGCGGCAGACCGTCGCCGAACTGCGCCCTCGCCTGGTGGCGTCGGGCAAGCTCGACGACAGGTCAATAGGGGCGTTCCTCGCCCAGTGCGCCGACCCGGCGTGGTGGACGCAGACCATCGCCTTCACCGCCGTCGCCGGGCACGTACCCGGCGGCTGAGGCGACGGGGAAGCAGCAGTATCGGAGGGCGCGCATGACGGATCCCGAACGGCACGGCGGGCTGCCCGGCGTGCTCGATGACCACCTCGCGGCGGAGTTCACCGCCAGGGACCTTGACGCCACGATGGCGACCATGACCGACGACCCGTACCTCAATCACGTCCCGGTCATGACAGGGGGCATCGGCCGGGCCCAGGTGCGCCAGTTCTACGATCGGTTCTTCATCGGCCACTGGCCGCAGGACACCGCGATGCAGCAGGTCTCCCGGACCGTCGGCGCCGACCACGTGGTCGACGAAATCGTGATGTCGTTCACCCACGACATCGTCATGGACCACCTGCTTCCCGGCGTGCCGCCCACGGGCAGGCCAGTACGGCTGCCGGTCTGCCTGGTCGCCGGCTTCCGGGACGGCAAGCTCACCCACGAGCACATCTACTGGGACCAGGCCTGCCTGCTGGTCCAGGTTGGGCTGCTCGACCCGGCGGGCCTGCCCGTCACGGGGGCCGAGCAGGCCGAAAAGCTGCTGGCCCCGCGGGCCGTCCCCGCCAACGCCCTGCTCGGCCCGGCCTGGGCTGGCCCGCCCGCCTAGGTGGCCGCGAGGGATGGCCGGGTCCGCTGTCGAGGAGATCCGCGCGCAGGCGCTGGAGGTCGCTGCCGGGTGGTCACCGGCGGGTGCGCCGGATTCCTGGCGGCTCACCGCGGCGCTGTTCAGGGTAATCGCGGCGGATGAGGACCTGCTGCTCCGCCTGGCCGGGCTGCCGTCAGACCGGCTGCCCGCCCTGCTGGCGAGCGCCGCGGTCTCGTTCCTCGTGCGCAGGGACCGGCCCGAGCCACTGGCCGGCTATTTCCCGCGGCCGGGAGCGGCGCCGCCGCCGTTCGACGACGGTTTCTGCCCGGCGGCCCGGGCGTTCATCGCCGCGCGGCTGGACGACATCATCGCCGAGTGCGCGCAGCGCCGCTACCAGATGAACGAGGTGGCCCGGTGCACGCAGATCGCGCTGGGCGTCGCGGCGACGGCGGGCCACGCGACCGGGCCGGTGGGGCTGGTGGACCTGGGCACCGGCGCCGGCCTGGGCCTGCAGCTTGACCGGTTCCGCTACCTGGTGGGCGGCCGCGCGTCCGGGCCGCCTGTCGCGGCCCTGTGCCTGAGCTGCGACGTGCGCGGAACGCGGGCGCCGCCCGGGGTCACCCTCCCGCCCATCGCCGAGCGTGCCGGGATCGACGTGGCCCCGGTTGACCTGCGGGACCCGGCAGCCCGCTCCTGGCTGCTCGCGTGCGCGCCGCCGGAGGCTTCCGCGGTGGACCGGCTGGCCACGGCGATCCAGGTGACCCGCCGGCATCCGGCGCGGATCCTCGCGGGCGACGTGATCGACGTGCTGCCGGGCGTGCTCGGCCGGCTCGCGCCCGGACGTGCCGTGTTCGTGGTCGACGCCTACCTGGCGGTGTTCCTGCCGCCGCAGCGCCGTGCGGAGCTGACGCGGATCATGGCCGAGGCGGGCCGGACCCGCCCCGTGACATGGCTGTCGCTCGATCCCCTCGTCCCGCTCGGGCCGTCAGGCCGCGATAGCGTGCAGGGGCTCGAGCTGCCCGCGTCGCTGATCACCGACTACCAGCGCCACGGCGTCTTCGCGGTGCTGGGGGCGCAGACCTTCCACCGCGGCACCGAGCGCAGGCGCCTGCTGGCCCGTGCCCATCCCTCCGGGCAGTGGGTCGAATGGCTGGATGGCGAACCGGACAGCCGGCTGGGCCTCGGGAAGAACCGCCACGTCCCCGCCACACCGCTCGGCGATCAAGGCTGTGGCGCCCCTCGGTAGTAAGGGGTCGTCCTGAGCCGGAACCAGCGGTCGCGCACGTCCGCCTGCCGGTTCTGCAGCCAGACTCCCCAGCCGGCCGTGACGTTGAGATAGGCGTGCCGCCGCACCGGACGGCCCGGTGCGCGCGGCGGGCCGGCCAGGTCCGGCCTGGCCGCCGCCATGCGCTGCCGCACCTGGTCGCGGTGGTGGCGGGTCAGGGAGTAACGCTGGTCGTCGTCGAGCCCGAACCGATCGGCGGTCCGCCACGCCGCCTTCTGTTCCAGCCGAGACAGCGCCTCCCAGTCCGCGCGCCCGTGGAGCCGGTCGAGGGGCAGGTGGTCTTGCCGCCAGCGCAGCACCCGCCACGCCCTGTCGTCCAGTCGCTCGGCCGGCAGGGGCGGACGGTCCATCGTGCCGGCGGGCGTGAGCGGGGGAAGCGTGAGGAGCGGCTGCCCCTCGGGCGCTGCGATGGCGGCGAGGACCGCCCGGCGGGCGGCGGCGGGATCGACGCCCGCGCGGCTCAGCGCCCGCAGGACCTCGGCCGTGCCCTGGTCGACCAGGGCGATCAGCAGGTGCTCAGGGGCCGGGCGCTGCC
>NZ_JASIAL010000439.1:0-8377 GCF_030042015.1 Trebonia sp.
GGCGCTGACGACCTCGCGCAGGCGGCGATCACCCGGCTACACGCACTGGGGCCGGGCCAGGAACGCCGTCAGCGTCGACGCGCCGCTGCCGGGCAGCGCGGAACTGGGCGGGGTGCTCGGAGTGCTCGCGCGGACCCAATTCCTCGGCACGAATCCGGCCGCGTGGACGACCGCGCCGCTGGGCTAGTGAGCCGGCCGTGAGTGCTGCGGTCACCACGTGAGCGGTCTTCGGTCACAGAAGGTGCCGGCCGTGGCCGCTGGCCCCTTTGCGGCGCAGGGCAGGTCACGGGCCAACCCCGCCAGCGGCGGGCACATAGCGGACATTCCCCCGTCCAGCGGTGAACCACCTACCGGAAACCGCCCATGGACCATGATCATGAAGCGCATCCCCCGGGCGGGCACGCCAGCGGCACGGGCGGCAGGGGACGGCGGGGGGTCACGGCCGGGCACAGATCCGGCTCATCCGCGGGCACCCGTGCCGGGCAGCCGCGACCGCCGCGCGCAGATGCCTGAGTCAAGCGTCAGGCCTCATCCCCTGGGCAGTTAATTCAGGCATCCCGCCGGGCGCGCGACGCAGGGGGGCGCAGGGTACACGCGGGGCCCGGCGGCGGGGGACACCGCGCCGCACCCGGGGCAGCCGGGACAGCGCGGGGCCGGGGCAGGCGACTGCACGCTGACCCCGCAACCGGGGACCGGCTCACTAGCGCCCGAAGCCCGCCGCTGGCACACTGACGGTCGAAGCGTCCCATAGGCGGGCACGACGTCCGTGACGGCTGCAGCGGGAGGCCCGATGGACAGGACCGGCACTAGCCAGGCCAGCGCGACCGGCGACATCGCCGGAGCGCCCGCGGGCCCGGCACGGCGCGGGGTGCTGAAGGGGCTCGCCGCGGTCACCGCCGCGCCCGCCGCGTGGGCGCTGGCGGGCGGCGCCAGCGGAGCGGCGCCGCGCGAGCCCGGCTCGCTCCCCTACCCGGACCTGGCGCCGGGCACCGACACGATCCCGCAGCTCGAGCACGTCGTCGTGCTGATGATGGAGAACCACTCCTACGACAACAAGCTGGGCATGCTGGCCAGGCCCGGCGCGGACGGCTTCACGCTCGGCGCGGACGGCAAGCCCACCGCCAGCAACCCTTACTCCGGCGGGGCGAAGATTCAGCACGCTTTCCGCATGCCGACCACCTGCCAGCTGTCCGGGAGCCCGACCCAGACCTGGGAAGCGAGCCACACCTCCTACGACGGCGGCAAGAACGAGGGCTTCGTCGAGGCCTCCGGCGCGGTCGCCATGGGCTACTGGCAGCAGGCCGACCAGCCGTTCTATTACTCGCTCGCGTCGGTCTTCCCGATCGCGGACCGCTACTTCTGCTCGGTGCTCGGGCAGACCTGGCCGAACCGGCGCTACCTGATGGCGGCCACCTCGCTGGGCATGGTCAACGACGACCAGGCATTCGACCTGGCCACGTATCCGAAGAACGGCACGATCTTCGACGCGCTCAACGCCCACGGCATCAGCTGGCGGGACTACTGGTCGACGACACCGTGCACGCTGCTGTGGCCGTACCTGTTCGTGAAGGACCCGCTGAACTCGCTGCGCCTGAAAAAGATCGACCAGTTCTTCACCGACGCGGCCGACGGCACGCTGCCAGGCTTTTGCATCGTGGAACCGGACTACGTCACCACCTCCGAGGAGGACCCGCAGAACATCGCCCAAGGCGAGGCGTTCGCCGCCAAGGTCATCGACGCGGTGATGACCGGGCCGAAGTGGGGCAGCACGGCGCTGATCCTGAACTACGACGAGCACGGCGGCTACTACGACCACGTGCCGCCGCCCAAGGCCGTGCCGCCGGACGACATCCAGCCCCAGCCCCTGCTCGGCGGGCCGAAGTACGACGGCTTCGGCCGCTACGGCTTCCGTGTCCCGTGCGTGGTCGTGTCCCCTTGGGCGCGCCGGGGCTACGTCTCGCACAACGTCTTCGACCACACCAGCGTCCTCAAGCTGGTCGAGACCAAGTGGAACCTGCCGGCACTGACCCGCCGGGACGCGAACGCCAACAACATGCTCGACATGCTCGACCTGTCCGGCCCCGCGTTCGCCACCCCGCCGGCCCTGGCAAAGCCGCTCGTCGACACCGACTCCGCCGCGCTGGCCTGCAACACCAGGGGTCCTGGCACGATTCCGCCCGCCGGCTCGGTCACCGGCTGAGCTCAAACCGGTTATCCCGAACGGACCGTGGCATTACGATGACGGCATGCGGCCTGCCGGGACGGGGGCGCGCGCGGCGGCGATGTGCTGTGTCGCCGCGCTGATCGTCTGCGCGGGGTGCACCTCGTCGTCCGCGCATCCGTCAGCGCCAGGGTCCGGCGCCAGCACGGCGGCCGCCCGGCCCGCGGCTACGGTCGCCGCCTCCCCGGCTCCTCCCCCGCTCCCTTCGCGGGCGCTGACGTCGCCGGGCTGCGCGACCACCGTGTCCAAGTCCCCCGCGCTGACCGCGGTCCGCACCGCGATGGTCGGCATTAAGGGCGCGATGGTCGACACCAGGGCCGCGATGGCCGGCATCGAGGCTATGCCGTTCGGTGTCGCGGTGACCCCCGGCGGGCACTGGGCGTTCGTCGCCGCTGCCGCCTCGATCGAGGTGCTGCGCGTGGGCGCCGCGCTTGCCCCCGTTCCGGTCAGGACCATCCCCGTGGCGCCGGCCAGCCCGCTCGGCGAGACGATCACCAGCGACGGCCGGTACCTGCTGGCGGCCGACGGCACCGGCGCGGTGGTCATCAGCGTCGCCCGCGCCGAACAGGGCACGGCCGGCGCGGTGCTGGGCACGCTGCAGGCGCCGGCCAGCGCGGCCGGCGCGGGCGGCGCCATCGAGGTCGCGGTCTCCCCTGACGGCGCTTACGCGTTCGTCACCCTGGAGGACGCGCACCGGGCGGTGGTGTTCAACCTCGCCAAGGCGCTCGCCCACGGCTTCGGTCCCGCCGACTACGTGGGCAGCATCCCGCTCGAGCTGGCGCCGGTCGGCATCGCCGTCTCCCCCGACGGGCGCTGGCTCTACGCGACGAGCGAGGGCGGCGGCGATGGCGCCGACACGGGAACGCTGACGGTGGCCGACCTGGCGCGGGCGGAGACGGATCCCGCCACGTCGGTGGTCGCCACCGTGGACGCTGGCTGCGAGCCGGTCCGTGTCATCACGTCGGCGGACGGGACGCAGGTGTGGGTGACCGCGCGGGCCAGCGATGACCTGCTGTGCTTTGCCGCGGCCCGGCTGACCTCGGATCCGGCGCGCGCCCTGGTGGCGATCGTCCGGGTGGGCGAGGCCCCGGTCGGGCTGGCCGCCGCCCGCGGCGGCTCGCTGATCGTGGTCGCCGACTCCAACCGGTTCGACGTCACCGGACAGAGCGCGAACCTGGACGTGGTGAACGTGGCGGCCGCGCTGGCCGGACGGCCGGCGGTCATCGGTCACATCCGGTCGGGGCTGTTCCCCCGCGACATGGCCGCTGACCCGGACGGGACGGTGCTCGTGTCGAACTACGGCTCGGGCGAGCTCGAGGCGGTCGACGTGGCGAGCATCCCGGCCGGCTAGGCGTGCCCGGCCCTACAGCCCCGTGAGCTTCTCGGACAGCTCGCGCAGCTGACGGCGCGCCGCGGGGTCATAGGCCTGGTCGTCCGCGCGGGCCTCGTCCAGGCCGTTGAAGTACCTGCCGGTGCCCGTCTGCTCGGCCGGCGCGGCGATCAGCCGCATCGTCGCCTCGGCGCCCTGGGCGATCGTGCTGATCGGCGCGGCGTGGGAGAGCTTGGTCGGCATGAACGTCGCCGGGTGCAGCGCGTTGACGCTCACCCCGGTGCCGTCGAGCTCGGCCGCCAGGTCGAAGGTGAACAGGATCTGCGCGAGCTTGCTCTGCCGGTAGGCGCGCAGCCCGTCGTAGTCCTCGGTCAGCATGACGTCGCCGAAATCGATCGCCTGCTGCCCGAGCGAGGCGACATTGACGATCCGCGACGGCGCCGACGCGCGCAGCAGCGGCAGCAGCAACCGGGTCAGCGCGTACCCGGCCAGGTAGTTGACCGCGAACCGCAGCTCGTACCCGTCGGCGCTCTCCTGCCGGACGCCGCCGCCTGGGTTCGCGGTGCCGACGCCGGCGTTGTTGACAAGCACGTCGAGCCGCGGTTCGGCCGCGGTCACCGCCGCCGCGAGCGCGCGCACCCCGGCGAGGCTTTCGAAGTCGGCCTGGTAGGCGCGCAAGCGGTCGGCAGAGCCGTGCGCGGCGACCTCGCGGACGGTGTCCGCGATCCGGCCGGGGTCGCGGCCGTGCACGAGCACCGTGGCTCCGTCGCGGGCGAGGTCGGCGGCCAGCGCCCGCCCGAGCCCGTCCGTCGCGCCGGTAACAAGGACGACTTTCCCGTCAAGCGATGCCATGGGCCTCACTGTCCCATGCCACCCGGGCGGCGGCAAGCCCGCGGCGGCGGCCGCGGGCATCGGGCTAACGCGCCTGCGGCTTGTCGTTCGCGACCGGCTCGTCCGGCGTGACGCGCTCAGCGCTGGCGGCCGGCCGCGGCTCGGGCACCGCGACAGAGCTCTCCAGCTGCAGGTTGGGCACCACCGGCGCCAGCCAGCGCGGCAGCCACCAGGCGTGCGAGCCGAGCAGCGACATGATCGCCGGGACCAGGATCATCCGGACCAGGGACGCGTCGATGAGCACCGCGAACGCCATCCCGATCGCGAGCATCTTCACCGTCGGGTCCGGGTTAAGCACGAAGCTGGTGAACACCGCGATCATGATGAGCGCCGCGGTCGTGATCACCCGGGCCGTCGCCCCGATCCCGATCGCGACGCTGCGGTGCGCGTCCCCCGTGGTCAGCCACGCCTCGTGCACCCGGGACAGCAGGAAGACCTCGTAGTCCATCGACAGCCCGAACACGATGCAGAACACCAGCATCGGCACGTAGGCGGGGATCGGCAGCGTCGATTGCAGGCCGATCACGCTCTTGCCCCAGCCCCACTCGAAGATCGCGACGATGACGCCGTACGCCGCGCCGATCGACAAGATGTTGAGCACGGCCGCCTTGGTCGCGATCACGATCGACCGGAACGCCGCGGTCAGCAGGAAGAACGAGATCGCGACGACGGCGACGATCAGCCATGCCAGCCTGCTGGTGATCTGGTTGGTGAAGTCGACGGCCCCCGCCGTCGTGCCGGTCACGTAGCTGGTCGCGTGCTCCTTCGGCAGCACGTCGTCGCGCAGCGTGCTGACCAGCGCGGTGGTCTGCGTGGCCTGCGGCCGGGTGGTCGGGATCACGTTGAACACCGCGGTTGTGCCGGCGGAGTTGACTGACGCGGGCGTGACCGAGGCGACGCCGGGAGTCTTGGCGATGTCGGACTGCATGGTGGACAGCAGCGAGCTGTTCGCCGAGCTCGACTGGTTGGGGAGTTTCACGACGACGGTCAGCGGCCCGTTGACGCCGACGCCGAAGCCCTGCGAGATCAGGTCGTAAGCCTGCCGGCTTGTGCTGGACGTCGGCTGTGTCCCGTTGTCCGGCTGGCCAAGCGTGATCGAGAACAGCGGGATCGCCAGCACGACGAGCACCGCGAGTGCGGCGATTCCCCATGGCCAGGGCCGGTCGCTTACCATCCGCCCCCATCGGGCGAACGCGCTGTGCTCGTGCTGCTCGTGCGTGGCCGCGGCGGTCTGCGCGGCCTGCTGCCGGGCGGTCAGCCCGGCCTTGCGCGCCCGGACACGGGCGGTCACGGCCCGCACGCTCTCCCCGGCGAGCCCCATGAACGCGGGCACCAGGGTCAGCGCCGAGATCATCGTGACCACGACGACGATCGCCGCGGCCAGGCCGAGCGAGCCGACGAAGCCGACCCCGGAGATGTACAAGCCAAGGACGGAGACGGCGACCGTGCTGCCCGCCACCACGATCGCGGCTCCTGACGTGCCCGCGGCGCGCCGGATCGAGCGCACGGCCTCCATCCCGTTATCCAGCTGCTCGCGGTTCCTGGCCACAAGGAACAGCCCGTAGTCCACGGCGACCCCGAGCCCGAGCAGCGTCGCGATCGTCGGCGCCGTGGTCGGGAAGGTGATCACGCGGGCCAGCAGCCCGAGCAGCGCGAGGCCGGACAGCACGCTGAACAGGGCCGCCACTAGCGGGATGCCGGCCGCGATCAGCGAGCCGAACATGATCAGCAGCAGCACCAGCGCCAGGGCCAGGCCGATGACCTCCGAGGAGAGGTCCTTGGTCTGCTGGCCGATCTCGCCGGCCCCGGCGCCGTAGGCGACCTGCAGGCCCGCCTTCGTGGCGGGCGCCACCGCGTTGTTCAGCTTGTCCAGGTAGGCGGTGTCCAGCGAGTCCGGGTTCACGCTCCAGGACACGCTGGCGTACGCGATCGTGCCGTCCTTGGACACGGCGCCGGTGTCGGCGGAGGCGAACGGGCTGACCGCCTTGATGACATCGGGCAGCTTGGACACGTTGGTGACCGACTGGTCGACCGCCGACTCCTGCGCGCTGACCGTGCCGCTCCTGGCGTGGAAGACGATCTGCCCGCCGTACCCGCCCTGCTGCGGGAACGTGCTGTTCAGCACGTTGAGGCCGGTCGCGGAGTCGCTACCGGAGATCGTGTAGTTGTTGACGTACTCGCCGCCGAACGCGTGCTTGGCGCCGAGCAGGCCGCCGAGGACGGCCACCCAGCAGATGATGAAGACCCAGTGTCTTCTGGCGGCGACGCCGCCGAGCTTTTCGAGCAGCAGATTCAAGGCCCTGTCCCCTTCCCCCAGCGGTGAGCTGCGCGGGACAGCCGCACGGATTGTGCCCGCCAGGGGGCGGGCCTGGCATCACCCACCGTGGGTGACGTCGGCGGCGGAGCGGGACTGTGGTCAGGGCGCCGAGTCTGGGTAGGGATGTCAGTGACGGATGGTGCTGGCGAGGAGGCCAGCCATGATCGAGGCAGTGAAGACGACGGCATCGCCGACGGCGATATGGGTCATCGTCGTGGTCGCCGTGGTGTGCCTGGCGATCTGGCTGGGCGGGATCTTGTGGCTCGGAGAGCATCCGCTGTGGGCGCATCACATGGAGACCGACATGCCCGGTCCCGTGCTCGGCGGGGTCCACGTGGCAGAGGGCGGCCGCAGCGTCTCCCCGAACCGGGAGGCCCCTGCGACGTTCACCGAGCCGCCTGCGCAGGTGCCGTCGCAGCGGACCGGTGTGGCCGACCAGCCGGAGCACAGCGGCGCCGGGCAGGGCGCGGCCGGGCGGCGTGCGGGCGGGGCGTAGCGGCCCGGTTACGCCCCAGGGGCCGGGAGATTCACCAGGGCCGCGAGGGCATCGCGGTGCGCGCCGGGCGTGCCGAAGGCCACCGACGCCGCCTTCGCCCGCTTGAGGTACAGGTGCGCGGGGTGTTCCCAGGTGAAGCCGATCCCGCCGTGCAGTTGCACGCACTCCTGGGCGGCGGTCACCGCGGCCTCGCAGCAGGACGACTTCGCGAGCGCCACCGCGACCGGGGTGTCCGGGTCGCCGGCGGCCAGGCAGGCCGCCGCGTACCGCGACGCCGCCCGAGCGAGCGTGATCGTGGTCCACAGGTCGGCGAGCCGGTGCTTGAGCGCCTGGAACGAGCCAACGGGGCGGGCGAACTGACGGCGTTCCCGCACGTAGGCCACGGTCATGTCCAGGCACCGCTGTGCCACGCCGAGCTGCTCGGCGGCGATGACCGCGGCGCCGGCGGTCAGCCCCGCGCCGACCGCCGCCTCGGCGGCGGCGCCGACCGCGACCTGGCGCGCGGGGGCGTCGTCCAGCGACACGTCGCACAGCTGCCTGGTCATGTCCAGCGACACCATCGGCGTGCGGTGCAGGCCCGGCGCGCCGGCTTCGACCAGGTACAGGCCGTTCGGGACGCCCTCGGCCGGCACCAGGAGCACGTCGGCGGGCAGCGCGTCAGGCACCGCCGGCACGGTCCCGCGCAGCGTCACGAGTCCGGCCGCATCGGATCCGGCTACCCGCACCTGGTCCGGGAACGGCCCGCCGGGGCGCGTGGCGGCCGACACGGCGAGCACGGCCGTCACGGCGCCGTCCGCCAGCCGCCGCAGCAGGTCCGCGGCAGGCGAGGCGGGCGGCGGGTTGGCGGAGGCCGCGCGACCCGGGGAGACGGCCGCCGCTCCAGGAGGTCCAGGGGTCGTCCCCCCGGGGGAGACAGCGTCCATGGCCGCGCGGAGCAACACCGCGGTCGCGACGGCCGCGCTGCCCAGGTAGGGGATGGGCGCCACGGCGGCGCCGAATTGTTCGGCCGCGGCGGCGAGCTCGCGGTAGGAGGCGCCCGCGCCGCCGAGCGGCTCGGGGATCAGCAGGCCGGCGATGCCGATGTCCACTGCCACCGCGCGCCAAAGGCCCGTGTCGCAGGTT
>NZ_JASIAL010000440.1:0-29993 GCF_030042015.1 Trebonia sp.
GATGGCGCTGGCCGGCGCCCGCGGCGAGACCGCGGCCGAGCTCGCGGCCGCGCTGCACCTGCCGGCCCAGGAGGCCGCCGCGGACGGCCTGGCACAGCTCGCCGCGATCCGCCCAGGTGACGACCTCACGTTCCAGGCGCCGAACGTGATGTGGCTGCAGACGGCCCTGTCCGTTCGGGATAGCTTCCTCGCCCAGCTGTCCGGGACCGTCTCCGTGGAGCGGTGCGACTTCCGGCACGCGCCCGAGGCGGCGCGGGAGGCGATCAACGCGGCGGTGGCCGAGCAGACGGCCGGCAAGATCACCGGCCTGGTCCCGCGCGGCACGGTCGACACGCTGACCCGGCTGGTGCTGACCAACGCCGTCTACCTGAACGCGCTGTGGGTGCGCCAGTTCCCGGCCCAGGAGACAAGGCAAAGGCCCTTTTATCCCGAACGATCCGGGCCGGCTCCCACGGACATGATGCACCTGCTGGCGGGGCTGGCCTACCACCGTGGCGACGGTTACCAGGCCGTCCTGCTGCCCTACCGGGGTGGTTCCCTCGCGATGGCCGTGGTGCTTCCCGACGGGCCGCTCAGCGAGCTGGCCGGGCACCTGGCCGCCGCCGGCGGCGTCGGCGCCCTGCTGGACGGGCTGCTGTCCGGCGCCGCCGAATGCCAGGTCGACCTCACCCTGCCGCGCTTCCGCGTCACCGCCGGGTTCCTGCTGACGGACACGCTGCAGCAGCTCGGCGTGCGGCGGGCCTTCACGGGGGCCGCCGACTTCAGCGGCATCACCGGGGACGAGCCGCTGCATATCAGCGCCGTCCTGCACAAGGCCTACGTAGACGTCGGCGAGAAGGGCACGGAAGCCGCCGCCGCGACCGCGGTCGCCTTCGCCACGCTGGCGCTGGTCAGGAAGCCCAGCCCGGACGTCACGCTGGTCGTCGACCGCCCGTTCCTGTTCGCGATCGTGGAGACCGGGTCGGGCCTGCCGCTGTTCCTCGGCCAGTACACCACCCCGAGATGAGCTCTGCTAGCCCGGGGGGCGACCCCCCGGACCCCCCGGCTGCGCCTTGACGGCGCACCTGCTCCGGGGTACTTGCGGCCCCTGGCCCCGGCTGCGCCTTGACGGCGCACCTGCTCCGGGGTGTCTGCGGCCCCTGGCCCCGGCTGCGCTGGTTCCAATGCCAGGAACTTAAGCCGCCCGGCCAACCGGATAAATCGCCCAAACCGGGCGCGGTCCATGCCCGCCGGGCAACATAGGATACGAGTTGCATGGACAAAACGGTTGAAACCGGGCACGGGAGCTGCGTTTCGTATCCTAAGCGACCGATGCCGTTCCGCTCCGGGGAGTCTGCGGTTCGCGGTGGCCGGGCGTCACCTACGCTGGCGAGGTGCGGGAACGACCGGAGTGGGATGTCGCCGTCGTCGGCGCGGGCCCGGCCGGGCTGGCCGCCGCGAGCGCGGCCGCCGCGGCCGGAGCGCGGACCGTCGTCCTTGAGCGGGCGCAGCATCCCAGGTACAAGACGTGCGGCGGCGGCCTGATCGGAGCGTCGCTTGCCGCGGTCGCGGGCCAGATCGCGCTGCCCGCCCGTGACCGGATCCGGTCCGCCACGTTCACGCTGCGGGGCGGACGCGAGTTCACCCGCGAGCACGGCGAGCCGCTGCTGGCCATGGTGACCCGCGAGGAGTTCGACGCGGCGCTGCTGCGCCGGGCCAAGGAGCAGGGCGCGGCCGTACGGCAGCGGGCGCCGGTCCGCGCGCTGGACCAGGCGGCCGGCCTCGCCCGCGCGCGGCTGGCCGACGGGTCGGCGGTCACGGCGCGGGTGGTCATCGGCGCGGACGGGTCCTCCGGGGTCAGCGCGCGGCACGTGGGTGTGACGTTCGCCCAGGTCGACCTCGGGCTTGAGCTGGAGATCGCCGTTCCCGGGCCGGTCCGCCGGCAGTGGTCCGGCCGGGTGCTGCTGGACTGGGGGCGGATTCCCGCCTCGTACGCGTGGGTTTTCCCGAAAGGCGACCGGCTGACCGTGGGGGTCATCGCCGCCCGCGGGCAGGGCGAGGCCACCCGGCACTACCTGCGTGAGTTCACCGCCCGGCTCGGGCTCGCGCAATTCGAGGTGGTCAGGGACTCCGGGCACCTCACCCGGTGCCGGGCCGCCGGGTCCGGCCTGCGCAAGGGCCGGGTGCTTGTCGCCGGCGACGCCGCAGGGCTGCTTGATCCGTGGACACGCGAGGGCATCAGCTTCGCGTTGCGGTCCGGCGCGCTGGCCGGCGAGTTCGCCGCGAAGGCCGTCGTGTCCGACCGCCCCGGCGAGGCCGAGTCGGCGCTCGACGAATACGTCGCGGCTGTCGGCAGGGCGCTTGTTCCTGACATGCGGGCCGGCGGCCTGCTGCTTGCGGCGTTCGCCAGGCACGCGGGGGCCTTCCACGCCGGCCTGGCCACGCCGAAGGGATGGCGGGTCTTCGTCAAGATGTGCCGCAGCGAGATATCGTTCGCCGCGCTCATCGCCCGGCCGTCGGCCCGGATGGCGCTGTCCCTGCTGACCAGGGCCTAGCGTGGACGGGCGGCTGAGGAGTGCGGCCGAGGCCGCCACCGGGTTCATGCCGGCCGCGGAGGGACTGGCGCTGTATGAGACCGCGCGGGCCTACGCGGCGGTCGGCCCGGTGCTCGAGGTCGGCAGCTACTGCGGTAAGTCGGCGATTTACCTGGCTGCGGGCGTGCGCGCCGCGCGGGCGCGGGGCGTGCGGCAGCAGGTGGTGACCGTGGACCACCACCGGGGCTCTGAGGAGCACCAGCCCGGCTGGGAGTACCACGACCCGGACCTGGTGGACCCGGCGACCGGGCGGCTCGACACCCTGCCCAGGCTGCGCGCCACCCTGGCCGCCGCAGGCGTCGAGGACGACGTGATCGCGATCGTCGGGCGGTCGGCGGACGTGGCGCTCCTGTGGCGGGCCCCGCTCGGCATGCTGTTCATCGACGGCGGTCACACCGAAGCCGCCGCCCAGGCCGACTACGCGGGGTGGGCGCCCTGGGTCGCGCCGCACGGGGCGCTGGCCATCCACGACGTCTTCCCCGACCCGGCCGACGGCGGGCAGGCGCCGTTCCTGGTTTACCGGCGGGCGCTGGCCTCCGGCGCGTTCACCGAAGTCCGCCGCACCGGATCGCTGCGCGTCCTGGAACGCACCGGCGACGGCATCGGCTGATGCGGCCCTTAAGGTCCCGCGATCGCGTCGGCCGAGTCCGGGGCGCAGCCGCAGGCGTCCGGGTCCGCCTGCGGGCGGGCGGCCACCGGGGCGGGGATGTCGCGGAAGATGCCCGCGCCCGGGCTGAAACCCGCTAGGGCATCCGCGGCGAGGACCACGGCGGCGGCGGTCCAGCTACTGCGCTCGGCGGGGAAGTGCGCCGAGTTGGCGTACTGCCAGCCGGTCCAGTAGGAGCCGTCGTCGTGGCGCAGCCGCTCGATGGCGGGCAGCAGCCCGACGGCCTGCTCGTCCAGGCCGCAGGCGTCGAGCGCCAGCACCAGCTCGCAGGTCTCGGCGACCGTCACCCACGGCTGGTCGCTGACACAGCGCACCCCAAGGCCCGGCACCACGAACGTGTCCCAGCCCGCGGCGAGCCGGCCGGCGGCGGCGGCCCCCCTGATCGCGCCGCCGAGCACCGGGTAGTACCAGTCCATCGCGAACCGGCTCTTGTCGGCGAACGCCTCCGGGTGGCGGGCGAGCACGTGCCCGAGCTGGACGGCGGCGAGCTCCCAGTCCGGCTGCGGCTCGCCGGCCAGGCCGGCGAGCGCTATCGCGCAGCGCAGGCCGTGCAGGATGCTGGAGCAGCCGGAGAGCAGCGCGAACTCGCCGGGCCCGCCGGCCGCGTCCCGTTCCCACGCGACCTCACCGCGCGGCGCCTGCAGGCCGAGCACCCACCCGATCGCGTCGCGCACCGTCGGCCACATGCGCGCGGCGAACCCGCGGTCCGCCGTGACGAGGAACTCGTGCCAGACGCCGACAGCGGCGTAGGCGGCGTGGTGGGTTTCCGCGGCGTGATCGGTGACCACGCCGCCGCGGGTCGTGCGCGGCCACGATCCGTCCGGGCGCTGGGTGTCGCGCAGCCACCGGTAGGCGCGCCGCGCGGGCCCGGTCAGGCCGCAGGCGCTCAGCGCCATCGCGCATTCCACGTGGTCCCATGGGTCCACGTGGCCGTCCGGCCAGGCGATCGCCCCGCAGGGCAGCTGCGCCGCCGCGATCGACCGGGCGGTCCGCCAGATCCTGGCGGGCGGGCCCGCGGGGCGCTCGCTGGACTCCGGGTCAGCCGGCCGCACGCGCGTTGCCCTCCGCGGGAAGCAGCGTGCGTGCCGGGGGAACCACGCGTCCGTTCGGGAGGAAAGATCTTTTCTTTTCCGCGTAGATGACGAGGCTCTTGCCGATGAGCGGATTGAGCGCCGCCTCGCACACGCGGGTCAGCGCGGGGCGGCGCACGATGTCCCAGACCAGCAGCCGGTGGTAGCCGCGCACGGCGGGGTTGGCGTCGTCGTGCACCCCGACCACGCACTTCAGCCACCAGTACGGGGAGTGCAGCCCGTGCGCGTGATGGCTGCCGATCGCCTCCAGGCCGGCCCGGGCGAGCTTCGCGGTGAGCTCCCCGCGGGTGAAGATGCGGACATGCCCGCCGGGCACCTCGTGGTACTCCCTCGACAGCGCCCAGCAGACCCGCTCGGGCAGCCATGCGGGCACGGTGACCGCGGCGATCCCCCCGGGCCGCAGCACCCGCGCGATCTCGGTCATGGCCCGCCAGTCCTCCGGCACGTGCTCGAGGATCTCGGCGGCGATGACCCGGTCGAACGCGCCGTCGGGAAACGGCAGGCTCGTGGCGTCCGCGGTCAGGGCGGCGGCCGCCGCGGGCGGGCCGGCCTCGCCTTCCGCGCGCATGGCGGCGAACATGCCGATGACCGGCGCCAGCTCCTTACCGTCGAAGTCGGCGGCGACGACGTGCGCGCCGCGCCGGAACGCCTCGAACGCGTGCCGCCCGCCGCCGCAGCCCAGGTCGAGGACGCGGTCCCCCGGGCCGATGCGAAACTTGCCGAAGTCGACCGTCAGCACGCGAGGTTCCCGTTGATCGCGGCGCGGTACAGCGCGACGGTGGCGGCCGCGACCGCCGGCCAGGCGAACCGCTCGCCGACGCGGCGCAAGCCGCGTTCCGCGAGCGTTTCCCGCCGTGCGGCGTCGTCGAGGAGCATGCGCAGCGCCGCGGCGAGTTCCTCCGGGTCGCCAGGCGCCACGAACAGCGCCGCGTCGCCGGTGACCTCGGGCAGCGCGCCCGCCCGGGTGGTGACAAGCGGGGTGCCCGACGCCATGTGCTCGACGGCGGGCAGCGAGAACCCCTCGTACCTGGACGGGATCACCGCCACCTCCGCGGATGCCAGCAGCGCCGCGTACTGCTCGTCGGGCAGGCCGCTGGTGAACGTGACCCGCTCGCCCAGGGACAGCTGCGCGGCCTGCGCCCTGGTCGCCGCCGCGGGGGAGCCGACGACGACGAGGTGGACGTCGCGTTCTGTCACCAGCTTGGCGACTGCCCGCAGCAGGCCGGGCAGGCCCTTGAGCGGGGAGTCGGCGCTGGTGACGGTGACGATCCGGCCGCTGACCCGGGGCTGCGGACGTGGCCGGAAAAGCCGCGTGTCCACTCCAAGCGGGACTATGTGCACGCGTTCTGGCGGCACCAGGAAGTCGCGGCAGATGTCGAGCTTCGCCGCCTCGGAGACGGTGATCAGCGGGCCCGCGTGCCTGGCCACCCGGCCCTGCATGCGCACGAAGCCGTACCAGCGGCCCTTGTCAAGCCGCCCGAGCCAGCTCCGCTCCGCCAGGTCGAGCCGCTTGTCCACGGTGATCGGGTGGTGGATGCTCGTCACCAGCGGCAGGCCCAGCCTGCGCACGCCGAGCATGCCGTAGCCGAGCCCCTGGTTGTCGTGCACGACGTCGAAGTCCCCCGGTCGCGCGCGCAGCGCGCGCAGCGCCCTGATGCTGAACGTCAGCGGCTCGGGAAAGGCCCCCGCCCACATCATGGCGGTCTCCAGGGCGTCCGGCCAGTCCCTGATCTCCTCCCGCCGCGGGGTGCGGAACGGGTCGTCGTCGCGGTAGAGGTCCAGGCTCGGCACCTGGCGCAGCAGCGGGCCGTCGTCGAGCTCGGGGTAGGGCTGGCCGGAGAACACCTCGACGTGGTGCCCGAGGGCGGCGAGCTCCCTGCTCAGGTGACGCACGTAGACGCCCTGGCCGCCGGAATGCGGTTTGCTGCGGTAGGACAGCAGCGCGATTCGCAGTGGGCTGTTCACTGCGGCCACGGGGATGGGTCGGCTTGTCCAGGGACGCCGCAGCCTCGCGGGAAACGTATTCGCATCTGAGCAAGCATGTCATGCGTGCGCCTGGCGGTTTCAGGCTGGCCGATCGAACGCCGGCTACCAGGCCGGCCGGCGCGGGTCAGCGGTCATGATCACCGCTGAAGTCCGTCAGCAGCGCCGCGAACCGCTCGGGTGACTCCCGGTGCGGCGCGTGGCCGACGCCGGGGATCACCTGTATCTCACCGCGCCACAGGGCCGGGATGGTGAGCTTGCGCAGGTAGTCAAGGCTGACCAACTGCTCGCCTGAACCGTGCAGGATCGCCAGCGGCTGGCGGAGCCCTGCGGCAATCGCTACCTCGTCGGCGAACCGGCCCTCGCCGATGCTGGCCAGCAGCCCGGCGCGCGCCGCGCCGTCGGTGGCCAGGATGTCCGGCACGAACTCGCTGGCCGGCAGCGCCGAGCCGGGCGCGGTGAAGCTGGCGGCGAACGAGGTTGCCTCGGCGTCGGTGAGGCTCGCGGTGAAGCCGGCGTTCATCGCCGGGTTTGGCAGGAACGCCTCGGCGAGCTGCGCTGCCGACCCGACCGGCGGCGCGCCGAAGATGACAAAGCCGGCCGCCCCCGGCAGCGCTGGCGCAGCCTCAAGCGCGATATGCCCGCCCAGGCTCCAGCCGACGACGATCGCGTCGGCGGCACCGAGCGCCCGGGCGAAGCCCGCGAGCACGGCCGCGTATCCCGGCAGCGAGTAGTCGGCCTTGTCTCTCGCCGGCTCGGACTGCCCGTGGCCGGGCAGGTCAAGCGCAAGGCAGCGGAACCGCCGGCCGAAGCTTCCCGCAAGCACCGGGAGCCATGTCCTGGCGGAGGACGAGTTGCCGTGGACGAAGATGACCGCGCGGCCGTCCCGGTCGGCGCGGCCGCCGGGGCTCTCCAGGTAGGCGATCAGCTGCCCGGCGATCTCGACGCTCTGCTGGTTCACGTGCCGCCTCGCTTCCGCTCGCAGCCACTGCCCGGTCCGCTGCCTCAGCCTGGCGTGCGGAAACCCATCTGGTCAAGCGCGCCCGGGCGGCGCGGCGCGCCGACTGCCGGTGCAGTATCCGGCGTCAGGCGGTTTCCCTGGCGTCCCGGGAGTCCCGCAAGTACTACTTTGGACACTCTGCGCATGGACAAATCGCCCATAACGGGCGCGCAAATGGTCACAGAGTGTGCGAAGTGGCACGCCAGTGGCCCCTGTGACTCATGAGGAGCCGCGGCGGCGGGGTCCCGGCCCCTGTTCGGGTGACGCGGTGCGGTTGTCTGCCCGCTACCACCAGTAGTTGTAACCGTGGTGGCGCAGGCGCGGCCCGGACCCGCTCGCCGGGCACACGGTCGTGCCGGCGGTCGGGTTGCCGATGCCGGGCGTGACCGCCTTCACCTGGTCGAGGAAGCACGCGGCGACCACGACGCCGCCGCCGTTCACGGTGGTGGACACGTCGTCGCGCAACCCGAAGCGCTGGCAGCCCAGGTTGTCGAAGGACAGCTGGAGCCGCAGCGCCATGAACAGGAAGAGGTTGCCGGCCACCGCCGGGGACGGGCCAGGATGGTCAGCCAGCAGGTTGACGTCCTGCTGCAGCCGCGCGCCCTGGATGCTCTCCATGTCGCCGCAGTACTCGGCGGGTGTCTGCCCGGCCGGCAGCGGCGGCATGTCAACGAGGGCCCGGTAGGTGTTGTCCTTGTCCGCGTTCTGGTTGCCGCTGCTGTCCAGCGACATCGGGTCATTCTGCGGGACAAGCGCGGCCGGGCCGCCCGACTGGCCCGCGAAGGCGGCCGCCTGCAGCTCGTCGAGCGGAAGCCCTGTCGTCGTCGATCCCGGGCTGGCCAGGTCGGGCACCTGCCACGGGGTGCAGCCCATCGCGGGATCCAGGAAGGAGGTGAGCAGCGCGTTATCGCCGTCATTGGCGAGCAGGGTCGGGGCGGCCCCGGCCAGCTGCTGCCGGCTGGCCCTCGTGTCCTGGGCGGTCTGCCCGTCGCCCCTGGCCAGGTACTCGGTGGTGACGCCTGAGCTCTGATCCTGGTCAACCAGCCCGAAGTCGCGCGTGGTCAGGCACGGCTGCCCGTCGCTGGCCTTGCCGGGGTTCGGGACGGTCAGCTTGCCCGCCTTGATCGCCGCGCTCGCCGCCTGGAAAAATGCCGCCGCGTTGCAGGCACCTGCCTGGCCGAACGGCGAGAGCAGGCCGCCGATGCTCTCGCCGGCGACGCAGTCGCCTTGCTGCAAGATGATGTCCGGGATGGCCGACGCCGCGGGGAAGTCGCCGAGCGAGGCGCGCCACGCACCGTTCACCAGCAGGTTTTCGCCATTCCCCCCGTTGTTGGCGCCCCCGGTGAGGGGAGCCTGGTCGGCGCCGGAAAGGCTCAGCGTTCCGCCGTTGAAGCCGAACCACAGCGCCACGACGCTGTCCCGCGGCACCGTCGGCACGGGCGGAGTCACCGCGGGCGTCGTGCCCGCGTCGACGACGAGCGGGTCATAGACCGAAATCTGCCCGGTGTTGGTGTTGATGACTGCCGCCTGCACGAACGCGGCCTGGCCGGGATCGGACTCGTGGCACGGCCCGTCCGCCGGGTCGGTAGCGGTGAGCTGGTAGGGCGTCGCGAGCCCCAGGGGACTTTCCGGGTTCGCCGGCACGATCAGCGTGCAGTTCCTGTCGATGACGTTCAGGTTGACGACGTTCAGGTTGACGGCCGCGACCGCGGCCGCGGCCGCGGCGTGCGCACGGACGACGCTGTTAGCTCCCGCGAACGCGATCGCCACGAGGCAGATGCCGACCGCGCCTGTTATCGCGGCGACGACACGAAAACCCGGTTGCCGAGTCTGCCGGTATCTCCGGTACCTCCTGCGTCGCCTCCAGCTACGCCGGCTCCGGCCGAGCAGACCTGACATGCCACGATCCCCTCACATCACGATCGGGTCACGACCCTCCCGGACACGAACGTTAGCGAGTGGTAATCAGCCGTACATGCCATTCGAACATTTCGTATCTATTACGGATCGCCGGACGAGCGCGGGACCGCGGGCGGCCGAACTGCGCCCGGCAGGCCGGGACGCGCCGCCCGCGCGCCTGGGCCGGCCGTCAGTGCGTGGCCAGGCCGCCCACCGCGAGCCCGATCAGGTATGTGATGCCGGCGGCGAAGGTGCCGAGGATCAGCTGGCGCACCGCGCCGCGCCAGAACGGCCTGCTGGTCAGCCGCGCGACCATGCCGCCGCCGGCGATCGCGGCCAGCGCGGACAGGACCAGCGCGGCCCATAGCGCGTCGAAGCCGGACAGGTAGGGCAGCAGCGGTATGACCGCGCCGGCGGCGAACGCGGAAAGCGACGCGCCGGCGGCGACCACGGGCGACGGCAGCTCCGCCGGGTCGATCCCGAGCTCCTCGAGCGCATGCACGGCCAGCGCCTTCTCCGGCTGGGCCGAGATCTCGGCGGCGGCCAGCCGCGCGGTGGCGGCGCTCACGCCGCGACGGCGCAGCATGCCAGCGAGTTCGGCCTGCTCGGCGACCGCGTTGTGGGCGAGCTCGTGCCGCTCCTTATCCACCTCGGACTGGACAAGCTCGTTCTGCGAGGAGACCGAGACATACTCCCCGGCAGCCATGGAGAACGCGCCGGCCGCCAGGCCGGCCAGGCCGGTGAGGATGATCGCGTGCCGCGAGCCGCCGCCGCCGCCCACGCCCGAGATGAGGGACACGTTGGTCACGAGCCCGTCCATCGCACCGAACACCGCCGGGCGCAGCCATCCGCCAGACACGTCCCGGTGCTCGTGGCCCAGCGGGTGATCGTGATCGGTAGTTGTCACGCAGTGATTTTACGAGCACTTGCCGTCGGCCGCGGGCTTCGCGTGACCGGCCAGCCGGTGCCGTTGCCCCGCCGTGCCGCGCGCGGGCCGGCGTATTCCGCCCCGGCGGCGACGGGCATGATGTGCGTGTGACAACGGCCACAGCGCGGCGGGGCACCGCGCTCGCTCGCCTGCCAGGACCGGCCCGGTGATCGCCGCGCCGCGCTGGTGGCACGCCGAACGGGCGTGGCTGGGGGCGCCTCGCGGCAGCGGGGGCGGGCTGGTCCGCGACGTCCTGATCGAGGCCCGCGGCGAGCGCTTCGCCGCGGTCACCCCCCGCACGCCCGCCGCGCGGGTGCCGCCCGGCACGGTCCGGCTGCCCGGCCTGACGCTGCCGGGCCTGGCCAACGCCCACTCGCACGCGTTCCACCGGGCGCTGCGCGGTTCGGCGGTGGGCGACACGTTCTGGACCTGGCGGGACCGCATGTACGCGGTCGCGGAACGGCTGGCCCCCGACACGTACTACGCGCTCGCCCGCGCCGTCTACGCCGAGATGACGCTGGCGGGGATCACGTGCGTCGGCGAGTTCCACTACCTGCATCACGGCCCGGGGGGAATCAAATATTCGGATCCGAACGAGCTGGGCCGTCTCCTCATCGCCGCCGCCGCCGCGGCTGGGTTGCGGATCACCCTGCTCGACACCTGCTATCTGGCAGGCGGCTTCGACCCGGGCGGCGCGCCGCGGCCGCTGACGGGAGTACAGCTGCGGTTCGGCGACGGGACCGCGGCCGCCTGGGCGGAACGGGTCGCCGGGTTCGGCTGTGACGCGCTCGGCATGGTGAGCCCGCACGCGCGCGTGGCCGCCGCGATCCACTCGGTGCGGGCGGTGCCGCCTGACCAGGTGCCCGAGGTCATGACGTGGTCGCATGCCCACGGCACACCGGTGCACGCGCACCTGTCCGAGCAGCCCCTGGAGAATGCCGAATGCCGGGCGGCCTTCGGGGCCACGCCCGCGGAGGTCATGTACGACGCGGGCGCGCTCGGCCCGCGCTCGACGATGGTGCACGCCACTCACCTGACCGCCCGCGACATCGAGCTGCTCGGCGGGTCGCGTACCGCGGTCTGCATGTGCCCGGTCACCGAGGCCGACCTGGCCGACGGCGTCGGGCCCGCTCCGGCGCTGGCGGCCGCCGGGTGCGCGCTGACCCTGGGCAGCGACGGGCACAGCGTGATCGACGTGTTCGAAGAGGCGCGCTGGATGGAGCTGTCGCAGCGGCTGGTGACGCACAGGCGCGGCAACTTTACGGCGGCGGAGCTGGCGGCGGCGGCGACGGTCAGCGGGCACGCCTGCCTGGGCTGGCCGGATGCCGGGGAGATCGTGCCTGGCGCGTACGCCGACCTGGCGACGGTGTCGCTGGACGGCCCGCGGCTGTCCGGCGCCGGGGCGGGCGACCCGCTGGCCGCGCTGCTGGCCGCCGGGACCGCGGCGGACGTCCGCGACGTGGTGGTCTCCGGCGCGGACGTGGTCCGTGACGGGCGGCACCTGCTGATCAACGACGTGCCCGGTGAGCTGGCCGCCGCGGTCGCCGCGGTGCTCTGCTGAGGGGGCCCCGACGATGGCGGAGACGCTGCTGATCACGCGGATCGGCGAGCTGGTCACGAACGCCGCTGCCGACGGCAGCGGCGGGCCAGGCGGGTTCGCGGCGATCGCCGACGCCGCGCTGGTCGTCGAGGGGGACCGGGTCGCGTGGACCGGGTCCTCGGCCCGGGCGCCCGCCGCCGACGCCGTGGTGGACGCGGCCGGCCGGGCGGTGCTGCCGGGGTTCGTCGACTCGCACGCGCACCTGGTGTTCGCGGGCGACCGGGGCGCCGAGTTCGCCGCCAGGATGGCGGGCCGCTCCTACGCGGCCGGCGGCATCAGGTCCACGGTCGCCGCCACGCGGGCCGCGTCCGACGCCGAATTGCGCGCCGGGCTGCGTCGGCTCGCGGGGGAGATGCTGCGGCAGGGGACCACGACGTTCGAGTGCAAGTCCGGGTACGGCCTGACGGTCCGCGACGAGGCACGGTCGGTCGCGCTGGCCGCCGAGGTCACCCCGGAGGTGACCTACCTGGGGGCGCACGTCGTGCCCGCCGAGTTCGACGGTGACTCCGGCGGCTACCTCGAGCTGGTATGCGGGCCGATGCTTCAGGCGTGCGCGCCGCACTCCCGGTGGGTGGACGTGTTCTGCGAGCGCGGCGCCTTCGGCGCCGACGAGGCCCGCGCCGTGCTCGCCGCCGGACGGGCGTGCGGGCTGCAGCCGCGGGTGCACGCCAACCAGCTCGGCCCGGGCCCCGGGGTCAGCGTGGCGGTGGAGGCGGGCGCCGCGTCGGCCGACCACTGCACGTTCCTGAGCGAGGCCGACGTGGCCGCGCTCGCGTCCTCGGCCACCGTCGCCACGCTGCTGCCCGGCGCGGAGTTCAGCACCAGGCAGCCGTACCCTGACGCCCGCCGGCTGCTCGACGCGGGGGTCGTGGTCGCGCTCGCCACCGACTGCAACCCCGGATCCTCCTACACCTCGAGCATGCCCTTCTGCATCGCGCTCGCGGTCCGCGACATGGGCATGACCACGGCAGAGGCGGTCTGGGCAGCGACCGCCGGCGGTGCCCGCGCGCTGCGCCGCGCCGACGTGGGCTACCTGGCGCCCGGCGCGCGCGCCGACCTGATCATGCTGGACGCCCCGTCGCACGCCCACCTGGCCTACCGTCCGGGCGTCCCCCTCGTCCGCGCCGTCTGGCAGTCCGGCCACCGCGCCGACGCCCGCTAGCCCGGGCGCCGAGCCCGGGTCACAGGACCGGGTAGCGGCCGCGGAAGCGGATCAGCGGGTCGCCGGCCTCCGCCACGTAGGGCAGGCCGATTACCTCGGCGATCACCAGCAGGTGGTCGCCGGCCGGGACCCGGCGGGCCACCGAGCACTCCAGGGCGGCCAGTCCCCCGGACGGGATCAGCGCACCGGACGACGTGCCGCGCACGTGCGGGACGTCGTCGAGCAGCAGTCGGGCGCTTGGCCGGCCCGCGGCCGCGAACCGCCCGGCCAGCGCCTTCTGCGCGGCGGACAGCAGCGTGACCGCGAACCGCGAAGCGGGCAGCGACGGCCTGCTGAGCACCTCCGCCGGGTACGAGCCGGCCAGCAGCGACACGAGCACCAGGGGCGGGTCAAGCGACACCGGGCAGAACGCGCTGACAGTGGTCCCCACGTCGTCGCGCCCGTCGGCGATCGTGACCAGCGTGACGCCCGCCGCCCACGCCGACAGCGCGCTGGCAAGCTGCCCGGTCGCCGTGCCGCTCACCCGCGCCCTGGGTCCCGTCCAGGCCGTCGGCCAGCCGTCGGCATGGCAGGCGCCACGGTCCGTTCGGTCAACTGATGTGCCAGCTGCCGGGCAGCGTCAGCGGTCCGTACGGCGGCAGGCCGGCGCGGGCCGCGAACTCCCACGCCGGACCCCAGCCCTCGGCGAACAGCGCCGCGAGCGCGCTGACCCCGACCGCGCCAAGCCCGTCGGCGCGCAGCCGGGGGAGCGCGGCGGGGCGGACCTCGCTGGATTCGGCGGGGCGCAGCTGGTCAAGCGGGCTGTGCCGCGGGTACACCCGCACCGGCGCCCCGGCCGGCAGCCCGCCGCGCGTGCGCGCGATGGCTATCGCGTCGTGCAGCCCGCCCGTCTCGTCCGCTAGCCCGCTGGCCACCGCGTCGGCGCCGGTCCACACCCGGCCCCTGGCGAGCTCGTGCACGCGGTCGATGGACAAGCGCCGGCCGTCGGCCACCTTCTGCGTGAAGTCCGCGTATATCGCGTCGAGCCAGGTGTTGATCCGCTCCCACTCCGCCTCGGAGAAGGGCCGCGAGGACGAGAACATCGTGGCGTTCTCGCCTGCTGCCACGGTGTCCGTGTTCACCCCGGCCCGCCCGAACATCTCCCGCAGCACCGGCTTGCCGAGAATCACCCCGATCGAGCCGGTGATCGTGCCGGGCTGTGCGACGATCACGTCGGCCGGGGCCGAGATGAAATATCCGCCGGACGCGGCCACGTCGCCCATCGACACGACGACGGGCGTGCCGCCCGCGCGGACCCGGACGACCTCGCGCCAGATCACGTCCGACGCCGTGTAGGACCCCCCGGGACTGTTCACCCGCAGCACGACCGCGCGCGCCCGCTCGTCGCCGCCGGCGGCGCGCAGCGCGGCGGCGACCGTGTCCGAGCCCATGCTGCCCCCGCCCGCCGGCCCCCGGCCGCTGCGCCCGTGCCGGATCCCGCCGTGCGCGTAGATCACCGCCACGAACCGCTCGTGCGGCGCCCTCGGCAGGCGGCGCGACAGGTCGGCAAGCACGTGCGAGCGCTGGTACCGCTGCAGGTACAGCAGGGTCGCGTCCAGGCCGGCCTCCTTGTGCAGCCGGTCGTACACCTCGTCCCGGTAGGCCAGCCCGTCGACCAGCCCCTCCGCGAGCGCCTGCTGGGCGAGGAACGGGCCGCGGTCGAGAAGGCCGCGCGCCTCCTCGGGGGTCTTGCCCCTGCCTTCGGCGATCGCCGCGGTGAGCTGCTCGGCGACCGACTCGGTCAGCCGCTGCGCCGCCTCGCGAGCCGGACCGGTGAACCCGGTCTCGGTCAGCTGGTCGGCGGCCGACTTGTACTCGTGCCGCTTGGCGCTCTGGAAGTCGATGCCGAGCTTGGCAAGCGCGTCGTGCAGGAAGACCTGCTCGACCGCCACCCCGGTGAGGCCGAGCGTGCCAGAGGGCTGCAGGTAGATCCGGTCGAAGCCGGTGGCCAGGTAGTACGGCAGGTTCCCGCGGACGAACTCGCCGAAGCTCTCGGCCCAGGCGACCGTGAGCTTGCCCGACATCCTGAAGTCCCGCACCGCGCCGCGCAGCTCCTGGATCGTCGCGAGCCCGATCCTGCCGCCGCCCACCTTGACCACGAGCGCGCGCACCCGGTCGTCCTGGCTGGCCCGCCGCAGGCCTTCGAGCAGGTCGGGCAGGCGCGTCCGGCGCAGCGTCAGCAATGCCGACACCGGATCCTGCGGCGGCTCTTCCGCGATGCCGTCGGTCAGGTCGAGCTCAAGGATGAACGGGCCGGTCCTGCGCTGCCGCAGCCTGGTGACCTGCCCGGTGAGCTGGCTTGCCAGCGTCCCTCCTGACGGCCCCGCCGTTACCGCGGCGAGCTTCGCGTCTGCCATGCGGTCAGCTTACGCGTGGTGGAGGATCGTCATTTATATGGTCCGAACGCAAGCCGGCTGGTTTGCGCCGACGGGAAAGCGGGTGACTGCGATCGGCCAGGACCGTGCTCGTCTTCCGCTCGCCGTCACCGTCGTGGTCGACGTGGCCAACGTGATGGGTGCGCGGGCCGACGGCTGGTGGCGGGACCGGGCCGGCGCCGCACTGCGGCTGTGGCAGCAGGTCGGGGCGCTGGCCGCCCGGGGGGTTCCGGCGGACCGGATGCCCGCCGGCCTGCCCGCCCCCGACGCGTGGGTGCTCGTCCTGGAGGGGCGCGCGCGGGGCGCCGCCGCCGGGGGCGGCCTGGCCGGCGACGTGGGCGACGCCGGGGGCGCCGGGGGCGCCGGGGGCGCCGGGGGCCGCGACGTGGCCGGGGTCGGTGTGGTGACGGCTCCCGGTTCCGGCGACGACGCGATCGTCTCGCAGGCCGCGCAGGTCATCGCGCTCGGCGGGTCGTGCCTGGTGGTGACGGCGGACCGGGAGCTGCGGCGGCGCTGCGCGGACGCGGGCGCCGCCGTAACAGGCCCCGGATGGCTCCTCGGGCTGTTGTGAGCGGGTAGCCTGGGTGTTACCCCCAAGGCCTGAAGCGCACGACGTGTTTGTCCTGTCCGCCACCGACCGGAGGCTGATGCGCATGGACGTGATCTTCGTTGTGGCGATTGCCCTTGTCGCCGGGGTGCTCTTCCTCCTGGACCGCATGCTCAGGGCGATACACGAGGGCCGCAGGCGCCGCGTCGCGGGCAGCAGGCTGGCCGCCGCGGCCGCGCGGGCCGAGGTGGAGGCCGCGCAGCGCAAGGCGGCGGCCGACAAGAGCGCCGCGCTGACCGCGGTGCTGCCGGCGATAGGCCAGGAAGACCGGGGTCCGCGCCGCGTCGCGTGACCGTGACCGTGACCAGGAGGGGAGCCCGGCATGCGCGTAGTGGTCCTGTCGGACACGCACGCGCCGCGGCGCTGGAAGTCCTGCCCGCCTGCCGTCGCGTCCCTGCTGCGCGGCGCGGACCTGATCCTGCACGCAGGCGACGTCTGCACGGCGGCCGTGCTCGATGAGCTCGCCGGGTACGCCCCGGTGACCGCGGTCGCCGGCAACAACGACGGCCCGGACGTCGCCGCCTGGGGCGCGGCGGAGACCGCCGCGCTGACGGTCGAGGGCCTGCGTGTCGCGATGATCCACGACAGCGGCCCCCCGCCCGGGCGGCTGCCCCGCATGCGCGCCCGGTTCCCGGCCGCTGACCTGGTGGTGTTCGGGCACTCGCACGTCCCGCTCGACGCCGCGGGCGACGGCTTGCGGATCTTCAACCCGGGCTCGCCCACCGACCGGCGCCGGCAGCCGCACGGCACGTTTGGCGTGCTCCGCGTCGAGGGCGCCGCGCTCGTCGAAGCGCGCATCGTCGAGGTCACCTGACGAGCCGCGGGTCACCACCGGTCGCGGTGGACGACCTCGCCGAAGGGGCGGCGGTCGGGGTGGCGGATCAGCGTGAGCGGCCGGTCCGCCGGGTAGCCGAGCGAGATCAGGTAGGCGCAGAACCTGTCCTCGGGGAAGCCGAGCAGGCCGCGCGCCATGTCCTGGTCGGCGACGCCCGCGTGGCCGCTGCCGATGCCGAGGCTGGCCGCGGCGAGCATGATGCTCATCGTGGCCTGGCCGAGGTCGTACTGGACTCGGTCGCGCTGCCGGTCGTCCGCCGGCGCGGCCGCGATCAGCGCGATCGCGGCTGCCGCGTGCGCCACGTGGCCCGCGCCCCGCCATACGTGCGCGAGCTGCAGCAGCTGCTCGCGCTCGCGGACCAGGATGAAGTCCCACGGCTGCCAGTTCTGCGACGACGGCGCCCGGCGGCCGGACTCGAGGATCTCGTCAAGGTGATCGTCGGCGATCGGCCGGTCCTCGAACGAGCGCACGTTGCGCCGCGACCTGATCGCCTCCCACGTCTGCACAGCGCCAGCGTAGCCGACACGTTTCGACGATGTCCGCCCCGCCAGCGATCTCGAACACTGAGACGGTTTCGCCCACATAGGATACGAAACGCACATCGTGCCGTCCGTTTTGCGGCTTATGTCCGTGCGTCTTGTATCCCCTGTCGGCCGGAGGCGCCCCAGACACGCCGGGCATGGGCGGGTTGCCCGTCACTCCGGGGTGAGCCAGAGGACTCCAAGCGGGGGCAGGACGATCGTCGCCGAGGCCGGGCGGCCGTGCCAGGGCTTGGGTATCGCGTTGACGACGCCCAGGTTGCCGACGCCGCTGCCGCCGTACAGGGTGCTGTCGGTGTTCAGCACCTCGCGCCAGCGCCCCGCCAGCGGCAGGCCGAGCTGGTACTCCGAGTGCGGCATCGCGGAGAAGTTGGCCACGCAGGCCAGCACGGGGACCGCGTGCTCAGGCGAGCCGAAGCGCAGGAAGGAGATCACGTTGCCGGGCGCGTCGTTGGCGTCGATCCAGGAGAACCCCTCAGGCACGGAGTCCTGCGACCACAGCGCGGGGGACCGGCGGTAAAACATGTTGATGTCGCGCACCAGGCGCTGCACCCCGGCGTGGAAGCCGTACTGCAGCACCCACCACTCGAGCCCGTGTGTCTCCGACCATTCGCTGACCTGGCCCCATTCCCCGCCCATGAAAAGCAGCTGCTTTCCAGGATGCGCCCACATGTAGGCGTAAAGGGCGCGCAGGTTGGCGAACCGGCGCCATTCGTCGCCGGGCATCTTCCCGAGTAGCGAGCCCTTGCCGTGCACCACCTCATCGTGCGAAAGCGGCAGTATGAAGTTCTCGGAGTACGCATAGATAAGGGAGAACGTCAGCTCGTTGTGGTGGTATTGCCTGTGCACAGGGTCGTGCCGCATGTAATCGAGCGTGTCGTGCATCCAGCCCATGTTCCATTTGAAGCCAAACCCGAGCCCGCCCAGGTACACCGGGCGGGAGACCCCTGGCCAGGCGGTGGATTCCTCCGCGATCATCATGATCCCTGGCATCCGCTTATAGCAGGTCGCGTTGACTTCCCGCAGGAACGATATCGCGTCCAGGTTTTCCCTGCCGCCGTACGCGTTGGGCGTCCACTCGCCGTCGCGCCGCGAGTAGTCGAGGTACAGCATCGACGCCACCGCGTCCACCCGAAGCCCGTCGATATGAAATTCCTCCAGCCAGTAAATGGCGTTGGCGACCAGGAAATTGCGGACCTCGGAGCGCCCGTAGTTGAACACGAGCGTGCCCCAGTCCGGGTGCTCACCGAGCCGGGGGTCGGCGTGCTCGTAGAGCGCGGTGCCGTCGAATTCGGCGAGCGCCCACGTGTCGCGCGGGAAATGGGCGGGAACCCAGTCGACGATCACCCCGATGCCCGCCTGGTGCAGCGTGTCGACGAGGAACCGGAAGTCATCGGGGGTGCCGTACCGCGAGGTTGGCGCGTAGTACGAGGTCACCTGGTACCCCCACGATCCGCCGAACGGGTGCTCGGCGACCGGGAGGAACTCCACGTGCGTGAACCCGAGGCTGGTCACGTAGGCGGCGAGCTCGACGGCGAGCTCACGGTAGGACAGCCCGGGGCGCCACGACCCGATGTGCACCTCGTACACGCTCAGCGGGCTGCTCACCGGCTGGCGCGCGGGCCGCGCCGTCATCCAGTCCGCGTCGCCCCACGCATAGGACGACTCGTACACGACAGAGGCGGTCGCCGGCGGGGTCTCGGCCAGCCGCGCCATCGGGTCGGCCTTCTCCCGCCACAGGCCGTCGGGGCCGCAGACCGAGTACTTGTAGCGCGCTCCCGGCCGCACGCCGGGCACGAAGAGCTCCCACACCCCGGCGCCGCCGAGTGAGCGCATCGGGTAGGCGGTGCCGTCCCAGAAGTTGAAGTCGCCGACCAGGCGCACGCCCTGGGCGTTCGGCGCCCAGACCGAGAACGCCGTGCCGGTCCCCCGCACGTGCGCGCCGAGCACCTGCCACAGCTGCTCGTGCCTGCCCTCGCCGATCAGGTGCAGGTCCAGCTCGCCGACCGTCGGCAGGTGCCGGTACGGGTCGTCCTGCAAGGTCGCGCAGGCCCCCCCGACGGCAGCATCCGCCTCCGACGAGGGTTCCGCATAGCCGACCTCAAGCAGGTAATCCGGAACGGACAGGTGCGCCTGTGGCAGCGTCACCTCGAAGACGCCCTCGTGCCGGTGCGCCATCGGGTGGCGGCTGCCGTCGGGCAGGACCGCGGTGACCGAGGTGGCCAGCGGGCGCAGCGCGCGGATTGTCACGCCCGCCGGGCCCGGATGCGCGCCGAGTACCGCGTGCGGGTCATGGTGGTGACCGGCGACGAGTCGGTCGATCTCGCCGCGGGGCAGCTGTCCCTGCGGAGCGGGCAAATCGTTGGATGTCATCGTGTTCTTGCGTCCTGCGGTCGGCGGGGCGGCTACAGCTCCGCGAGGGATTCCAGCGGTATCGACAGCCAGGACGGACGGTGCCTGGCTTCATAGAGCACTTCGTAGACCGCCTTGTCCAGCTGCAGCGCGCGCAGCAGCACCTGGTTGGCGGCCGGGTCGAGGCCGCCCGCCGCGGCGTAGCCCGCGCAGAACGCGCCGCCGTTGCGGCGCACCCAGTCGCGTGCCACCGCGCTCAGCGCGGCCTGGTCGGGGTTGCCGATGAGCTGGTGGCGGGCCGCGTAATCGAACGAGCGGAGCATCCCGGCAACGTCGCGCAGCGGCGAGGACCTGCCGCGGCGCTGCGCGAGCGGGGTGGCGGGCTCCCCTTCGAAGTCGAGCAGCACCCAGCCGGTCTCTGTGCGCAGCACCTGGCCGAGATGGTAGTCGCCGTGCACGCGCTGCACGGGGAACGGGCCCTTGAGCTTGGCCAGCCTGGAGTAGGCCTCGCCGATCATTTCGGCGTGCCTGCCGAGCTCAGGCACCGCGGCCCTGGCCAGGTCCAGGTTCCTGAACATCCGCTCGGTCAGCTCGCCGGCCGCGTCGGGGCCGAGTTCGTCGGCGCCGAAGGCCGCGGCCAGGTCGGCGTGCACCTGGGCCGTGGCCATGCCCAGCCGGCGTGCCTCGCCGGCGAAGTCGCCGCCGGCGTCGGCCGCGCACGTGCGGTCGGCCGCGCTGCCCTCGATCGCGTACAGGTCCCGCACGCTGGTCGCGGCCAGCGACCAGCCGTCGGACGCCAGCCGCAGGTACCTCGACAGGATCGCCAGGCTGGTGGCGGCGCCGTCCAGCCTGGTCTCGATCCAGCCGAGCGGCTCGGCCACATGCGGCGACCCGAGCCGGGCGAGCGCGGTGGTCACCTCCAGGTCGGGATTCGGCCCGGGGGCGATCCTGCGGAACACCTTGAGGATCGACTCATCGCCGTACACCAGGCTGGTGTTGCTCTGCTCGCTGCCGAGCACGAGGCTGTCCAGCCCGGTCCCGAAGCTGGCGCCAGGCAGCCTGCGCATGTGCACGGAACCGGCGCTGCGTTCGGCCGCGATGCCGGCCAGCAGCGGCTTTGTGAGGTCCGCGTCGTGCAGCGCGTCATACGCCTGCCGGCCGTCGCCCGCCGGGCCGATCCTGGCGTGCCGCAGCCGGGCAGGCAGCCGGCGGCGCAGCCCCGCCAGCACCTGGTAGTAGTCGGCGGTCGTCCCGTGCGAGACCGTGACGACCAGGTGCCGCAGCTCCGGATCGCCGTCCATGAGCTGGGTGTCGGCGACGATCGCGAGATCGTGCAGACCGCGCCCCTTGCCGGCGAACCAGCGCTGCCGTACCAGCCACGCTGCTAGCGCATCCTCGAAAGCCATCGCCTCGCTCATCCCGTAGGCAGCCGCGGGGTCACCGGTCGTGTTCCTCCCGCACTGGCGGGAGCTGAAACCAGTAGAAGCCGTGTCCCGGCAGCGTCAGCAGGTACGGCAGCTCCCCGATCGGCGGGAACGTCACCCCGCCCATGCACTCCACCGGCGTCACGCCGATGAACCTGCGCAGGTCAAGTTCGACTGGCTGCGGGAACCTCGACAAATTGTTAACACAGAGTATCTGATCGGTTGCGTCGTGCTCTCGCGGGGTGCCGTGTCCGCCGTGCGGCCGGCGCCCGGCGGGCGTGCCTGCCTCGTCGTGCTCCCTGACGAAGGCCAGCACGCTCGGGTTGCTCGAGGTGAGTTCCTCGTACGCGCCCATGCCGAAGACGGGGTGCCGCTTCCTGATCTCGATCATCCGCCTGGTCCAGTGCAGCAGCGACTGCGGGCTGCGCTGCTGCGCCTCGACGTTGAGCGACTGGTAGCCGTAGATCGGGTCCATGACCGGCGGCAGGTACAGCCGCTGCGGGTCAGAGCTCGAGAAGCCGCCGTTGCGGTCCGGCGTCCACTGCATCGGCGTGCGCACGCCGTCCCTGTCGCCCAGCCAGATGTTGTCGCCCATGCCGATCTCGTCGCCGTAGTACATGACCGGCGAGCCGGGCAGCGACAGCAGCAGCGCGGTGAACAGCTCGAGCTGGTTGCGGTCGTTGTCGAGCAGCGCGGCCAGGCGCCTCCTGATGCCGATGTTCGCCTTCATCCGCGGGTCCTTGGCGTACTCGGCGTACATGTAGTCGCGCTCGTCGTCGGTGACCATCTCCAGCGTCAGCTCGTCGTGATTGCGCAGGAAAATGCCCCACTGGCAGCCGGCCGGGATCTTCGGCGTCTGGGCCAGGATCTCCGAGATCGGGTAGCGCTGCTCCCGCCGCACCGCCATGAAGATGCGCGGCATCAGCGGGAAGTGGAACGCCATGTGGCACTCGTTGCCGCCGGTCTCGGGATCGCCGAAGTACTCGACCACGTCCGCGGGCCACTGGTTGGCCTCGGCGAGCAGCACGCGGTCCGGGTACAGCTTGTCCACCTCGGCGCGGATGCGCTTGAGGTACTCGTGCGTCTCCTTGAGGTTCTCGCAGTTGGTGCCCTCCCGCTCGTACAGGTAGGGCACCGCGTCCAGCCGGAAGCCGTCGATGCCGAGGTCGAGCCAGAATCGCAGCACCTCGATCATCGCGTCCTGGACCACGGGGTTCTCGAAGTTCAGGTCCGGCTGGTGGGAGAAGAAGCGGTGCCAGAAGTACTGTCCGCGGACCGGGTCGAACGTCCAGTTGGAGCTTTCCGTGTCGACGAAGATGACCCGGGCGTCGGGGTACTTGTCCGGGTCGTCGGACCACACGTAAAAGTCGCCGTACGGGCCGTCCGGGTCGCCGCGGCTCGCCTGGAACCAGGGGTGCTGGTCGCTGGTGTGGTTCATGACCAGGTCGGCGATGACCCGGATGCCGCGCTTGTGCGCCTCCTCGATGAGCTCGACGAAGTCGGCGATGTTCCCGTACTCGGGCAGGATCCGCATGTAGTCCGCGATGTCGTAGCCGCCGTCGCGCAGCGGGGACTCATAGATGGGCAGCAGCCAGATGCAGTCGATCCCCAGCCACTGCAGGTAGTCCAGGCGGGAGGTCAGGCCGCGGATATCGCCTGTGCCGTCGCCATCGGCGTCCTGGAAGCCGCGGATGAGCACCTCGTAGAAGACCGCGCGCTGGTACCACTGCGGATCCCGCGGCTGGTCGAGGGCGAAGTCCGGCACCGGCTCGCCTGGAGGCGCCGCGAACGGCGGCACGATGAACGGTGACTGATGCGCGCTGGACGGCGGGATGGCGAACTGGGTCTCGGCGTCGGCCCCGTGCTGCGGTGCCGAGGCTGGACGAGCGTCCCGGCCGGGTGCCGGCTCGTGCTCTGTCACTGCTTGCGTCTCCTGGATGTGCTCGACCGACGCATGCCAGGCTAATTCGTTATGCCAGGTCGCGCGTAATGGTAAAGATGTGTGCGGGCTGCACTGCCGGGTCGAGGCGCACGTAGTTGGCCTGCCCCCATCGGTAGGACTCGCCGCTGAGCTCGTCGGTGACGGTGAACCCCTCGTGCCAATCGATGCCCAGCGCGGGCAGGTCCACCCAGACGGTGGCCTCCCTGGCCTGATACGGGTCAAGATTCACCACCACCAGGACGGTGTCGGAAGCCGCGCCGGACTGTTCCCGCACCCCGCCGGCCACCCGTTTCGAGAAGCAGATCAGTTCCGGCTGATCCACGAGATGGAAGCGTAGATTACGCAGCCAGTGCAGCGCCAGGTGGCTATTCCTGATTCTGTTGAGGTCTGTGATCAAGGGAGCGATCCCGAGGCCGTCCCGTGCCGCGGCGTCCCAGTCGCGCACCCGGTACTGGTACTTCTCCGAGTCCAGGTACTCCTCGCTGCCCGGGCGCAGCGGGCTGTTCTCGCAGAGCTCGTAGCCCGAGTAGATGCCCCAGGCCGGGCTGAGCATGGCCGCGAGCACGGCGCGGATCTTGAACGCGGGCGGCCCGCCGTGCTGCAGGTACTCGGTCAGGATGTCGGGCGTGTTGGCGAAGAAGTTCGGGCGCATGTAGGCGGCGGCGGGCCCGGACAGCTCGAGCATGTACTCGGTCAGTTCGTCCTTGCGGTTGCGCCAGGTGAAATAGGTGTACGACTGGTGGAACCCGATCATCGCCAGCGTGCGCATCATCGCGGGGCGGGTGAACGCCTCGGCCAGGAACAGCACGTCGGGATCGGTCTCCCTGATGTCCGCGAGCAGCCGCTCCCAGAACCGCAGCGGCTTGGTGTGCGGGTTGTCCACCCGGAAGATCCGCACCCCGTGGTCCATCCACAGGCGGACGATGCGAAGCACTTCCGCGTACAGGCCCTCCGGGTCGTTGTCGAAGTTGATCGGGTAGGTGTCCTGGTACCTCTTCGGCGGGTTCTCTGCGTAGGCGACCGATCCGTCGGCCCGCGTGGTGAACCACTCCGGGTGCTCCTTCACCCAGGGGTGGTCGGGCGACGCCTGCAGGGCGAGGTCGAGCGCCACCTCCAGGTTCAGCTCCCTGGCCCGCCTGACGAACGCGGCCAGGTCGGAATACGTGCCGAGGTCGGGGTGGATCGCGTCGTGCCCGCCCTCGCCCGAGCCGATGGCCCACGGCGAGCCCGGGTCGCCTGCCCTGGCCTCGAGCGTGTTGTTCCTGCCCTTGCGGTAGCTTGTCCCGATCGGGTGGATCGGCGGCAGGTAGACGATGTCGAACCCCATGGCGGCGATCGCCTCGAGGCGGCGCGCGGCCGTGCGCAGCGTCCCTGACACCGGCTCCCGCCGCCCCATCGGGTCGAACTGCACGCCTTCAGAACGCGGGAAGAACTCATACCAGGCCCCGTAGAGCGCGCGCAGCCTGTCGACGAGCACCGGCAGCCGCGCGGACCTGGTGATGAGGTCGCGCAGCGGGAAGCTGGACAGGGCGCTCCTGATCTCGGGCGAGGCGGCGGCCGTGAACCGGTCCCAGGGGGGCAGGCTGTCGTCCCTGAGCTTCCTGGCGAGCCCGCTGAGCAGGGCGCGGGCCGCCGCCTGGCGGACGCCGCCCGGCGGCTGCCTGATGGCCCGCGCCGCCCGGTCGAAGAGCAGCGCACCCTCGGCCAGCATCAGCTCGACGTCCTGGCCGCGCGGGATCTTGATGGCCGCGTCGTGGTGCCAGTGCGCGATCGGATCGCTCCACGCCTCCACGTGGAACTGCCAGCCGCCCTCGGACGTGACGGTCACCTCGGCGCCGTACCTGTCCGTCCCTGGCGCGAGCTCGTGCATCAGGACCAGCGGGCCGGGCGTGCCGACCGGGTCCCGCAGCACCACGCCGGCGCCGAGCGCGCCGTGGCCCTCGCGGATGACGGTGGCGCTGACCTGGAAAGTTTCGCCCACGACCGCCTTGGCCGGGCGGTGGCCGCAGTCCACCACCGGCTCGATGTCGAGGATTGGGATGCGTCCGATCACGCGGTCACCGTACCCACTTGCAATTCACAAACGCGCGCGGCCCCTGGATAACTGCCCGCGCCGAGGACGGTTCGGCGGCTGGTGCCCGCGTTGCCTATGATGGCTGCCCGTGAGAGCGATCCGACGTTTTACGGTCCGCGTGACGCTTCCGCGGCCGCTGGCCCCGCTGCATGACCTGATGCTGAATCTCCGCTGGTCCTGGCATCCGGGCGCGGTTGAGCTGTTCCAGTCGATCGACCCCGCCGGGTGGGCCGCTTCAGGGGGCGACCCCTTCGCGATGCTCAGCTCGATGCGGCCGGGGCAGCTCGCCGAGCTGGCGGAGGACGCGGACTTCCTGCGCAGGCTGGACGAGGTCCTCGCGGACCTGCGCGCGTACGTCTCGCGGCCGCGCTGGTACCAGTCGGGCGCGGCCGGCGCGCCGCGGAGCCTGCCGAAGGCGATCGCCTACTTCTCGCCGGAGTACGGCATCACCGCGGTGCTGCCGCAGTACTCCGGCGGCCTTGGCATCCTGGCGGGCGACCACCTCAAGTCGGCGAGCGACCTCGGGGTTCCCGTGATCGGCGTGGGGCTGCTGTACCGGCACGGGTACTTCACCCAGTCGCTGTCTGCAGACGGCTGGCAGGCGGAGCGCTACCCGGCGGACGACCCGAACGGCCTGCCGCTCACCCAGGTGCGGACCGCGGGCGGCGAGCCGCTGCGCGTGTCGGTGACGCTGGCCGGCGGCAAGCTGCTGACCGCGCAGGTCTGGCTGGCCCAGGTCGGGCGGGTGCCGCTGCTGCTGCTGGACTCCTACGTCGAGGAGAACGAGCTCGCGCTGCACGATGTCACCGACCGGCTGTACGGCGGCGGCAGCGAGCACCGGCTCCGCCAGGAGCTGCTGCTCGGCGTCGGCGGCGTCCGCGCGGTGCGCGCGTTCTGCGCGATCACCGGGCACCCCGAACCCGAGGTGTTCCACACCAACGAGGGCCACGCGGGCTTCCTCGGCCTGGAGCGGATCCGCGAGTACGTGGCCGCCGGGCTTGACTTCGACGAGGCGATCGAGCTGTGCCGGGCGGGCACCGTGTTCACCACCCACACGCCGGTGCCCGCCGGCATCGACCGGTTCCCGCGCGACCTGGTGGAGCGGTACTTCAGCGCCGCGGCCGCGGCCGGCGGGCCGCCGGCCGACCGGGTCCTGCCGCTCGGCGCGGAGACCTACCCCGGCGGGGACCCGCACGTGTTCAACATGGCCGTGATGGGCATGCGGCTCGCGCAGCGGGTGAACGGCGTGTCCCTGCTGCACGGCCAGGTGAGCCGGGAGATGTTCGCCGGCCTGTGGCCGGGCTTCGACACCTCGGAAGTGCCGATCGGCTCGATCACCAACGGCGTGCACGCGCCCACCTGGGTGGCCAGGGAGATCTCCGAGCTCGGCGACTCGGCCACGGCGGCGTCGGCGGACGCGGCGCGGCTGTGGGAGATCAGGCGGCAGCTGCGGGCGCGGCTGGTCGCGGAGACCAGGCGGCGGCTGCGCGAATCGTGGCGGCAGCGGGGCGCGTCCGTGGCCGAGCTCAGCTGGATCGACAACGTGCTCGGCGAGAACGTGCTGACGATCGGGTTCGCCCGCCGGGTCCCCTCGTACAAGCGGCTGACGCTGATGCTCAACGACCCGCAGCGGCTCACCGGGCTGCTGCTCGACCCCGGCCGGCCGGTCCAGATCGTGATCGCGGGGAAGGCGCATCCGGCCGACGAGAGCGGCAAGCGGCTGATCCAGCAGATGGTCAGGTTCGCCGACTCAGAAGCCGTGCGCCGCCGGATCGTCTTCCTGCCCGACTACGACATGGCGCTGGCGCACCACCTGGTCCAGGGCTGTGACGTGTGGCTGAACAACCCGCTGCGGCCGCTCGAGGCGTGCGGCACCTCCGGCATGAAGGTCGCGCTGAACGGCGGGCTGAACGTGTCGGTGCGGGACGGCTGGTGGGACGAGTGGTACGACGGCGCGAACGGCTGGGAGATCCCGACCGCGGACGGCGTGTCCGATCCGGCGCGGCGGGACGAGCTCGAGGCGGCGGCGCTGTACGAGCTGCTCGAGAAGTCGGTGGCGCCGCTGTTCTACGACGCCGGCCCGGATGGCGTTCCCGGCGGCTGGGTGGAGATGATCAGGCACGAGCTGCGCAGCCTGGGCCCGCTCGTGCAGGCGGACCGGATGGTCGGCGACTACGTGACCCACCTGTACGCTCCGGCCGCCGAGTCGTCGCGGGCGCTGGCGGCGGACGGCTTCGCGGCGGCGCGCGAGCTTGCCGCCTGGCGGGAGCGGGTCAGGAAGGCGTGGCCCGCGGTGCGGATCGAGCACGTGGAGGCGGAAGGCGCCGAGCCGAGCCTCGGCGCGGTGCTGAACGTGCACGTGACCGCCGCGCTTGGCACGCTGACCGCGGCCGACGTCTGCGTGGAGGTGGCCTACGGCCGGCCGGGCGAAGACGACGAGATCGTCGATCCGTCCTACCTGACGCTGGCACCGGACACCCTGCCCGCCGATGGCGCGCCAGGTCCGCAGACGCGGTTCTCCGGCGCGGTCGAGCTTGGCCGGCCCGGACCGTTCGGCTACACCGCGCGGGTCCTGCCCAGGCACCCGCTGCTCGCCAGCCGCGCCGAGCTCGGCCTGGTCACCTACCCGGACGCCCCGGCCGGCATGACCAACGGCGACCTGCGCTGACCGGCGGAACCAGGCCCAGGGCGCTGTAGCGTAGGGGTGGCGCGGGTCTGCATGCGGAGGTGAGGGGCGTGGGCGAGTTCGTGCGCGTCGAGGTGGCGGCCGGGATCGCGACGATCCGGCTGGACCGGCCGAAGATGAACGCGCTCAACGCGCAGGTTCAGGCCGAGATCGCGGCCGCGGCGGCGCAGGTGAGCGCCGACGCGGCGGTCCGCGCGGTCATCCTGTACGGCGGCGAGCGGGTCTTCGCCGCGGGCGCCGACATCAAGGAGATGGCGGGCCTGGGCTACCCGCAGATGGCTGAGCGCTCGGCCAGGCTGCAGGCCGCGTTCACCGCTGTCGCCGAGATCCCCAAACCAGTGGTGGCGGCTGTTGCCGGGTACGCGCTTGGCGGCGGGCTTGAACTGGCGCTGTGCGCCGACTTCCGGGTGCTCGGCGAGAGCGCCAAGGTCGGTCAGCCGGAGATCCTGCTCGGGATCATCCCCGGCGCGGGCGGCACCCAGCGGCTGCCGCGCCTGGTCGGCCCGGCCCGGGCTAAGGACCTGATCTTCACCGGCAGGCACGTGGCCGCCGCCGAGGCGCTCGCGATCGGCCTGGCCGACAAGGTGGTCCCTGACGACGCCGTCTACGAGGCGGCGGCGGACCTGGTGGCCAGGTACGCAACAGGCCCGGCGCTGGCGCTGCGCGCCGCGAAGCAGGCGGTCGACAGGGGCCTGGAGGTGGACCTCGCCGCCGGGCTCGAGATCGAGCGGCTGCAATTCGCCGCGCTGTTCGCCACCGAGGACCAGAAGACGGGCATGCGAAGCTTCATCGAGAACGGCCCTGGCAAGGCCACCTTCGACCGACGCTGACGCCGGCGGTCCGGTGTAATTTAGCTATGGCAGGATCGTCGTGATCGTGGGGACTGAGCAGATGACTGAGCCGGATGACGCGCTCTCGCTTGAGATGGTCACGGCCGCGCTGCGGATGGACAGCACCGACGCGGCGATCTACACCCGTGTCCTCACCAAGTCGCTGAGCGAGGCGCTGCCCCCCGAGTGCGTGACGGTCGAACGCAAGGCATCGATGTCCGACCGGATGCGCGGCCGTTCCGGCGAGATCACCAAGATCGCGGTCCGGCTTGGCGACCAGGTCATGACCCTCGCCCTCAGGAACGGCCAGCCGGCCGCCGAGATCTGCCGCGAGGTCCGCGGCGTGGTGCTGTCCCGGCAGAGCGTTCCCCTGCAGCAGTGGGCGAGCGCGCTGGCCAGCGCGCTCGTCGTGCAGGCGGAGAACAACGCGCAGGCGGCCGAGGCGCTGCGCCGCCTGGTCACCGGCTCCTTACGGAGCAGTGAGCGTAATCCAGGCTTTACCGAAATTCGCCGGCAGGGAACGTAGTCTGAAGAGACGATGCCTGGACTGGGAACGCTTCGGGGGAAGATCGGACCCTACCGCCTTGTCGAGAAGATCGGCGAGGGCGGGATGGGCGTGGTCTACCTTGCCCGCGACGCGGAGAACCGGCCGGTCGCGGTCAAGGTGCTCGGGCCCGCGGTGAGCGGGGACCCCATCGCGCGCCAGCGCCTGTCGCGTGAGGTGGAGACCATGCGGCGGGTGCGCAGCCCGTACGTCGCGCGGGTCCTCGACGCGGACGTGGGCGGCCCGTCGCCGTACATCGTGACGGAGTACGTGCGCGGGCGGACGCTTGAGGAGATCGTCAGGAAAGACGGCGCGCTGCGCGGCGACCCGCTGGCACGGCTGGGCGCCGGGCTGGCGGCGGCGCTCGCCGCGATCCACGCCGCGGGCGTGGTGCACCGCGACCTCAAGCCGGCGAACGTCATGCTCGCCGGCGGGCATCCCGTGGTGATCGACTTCGGCATCGCGCACGTTCCCGACGCGACCCAGCTCACCCAGACCGGCGTGGTGATCGGGACGCCCGGTTACCTGGCGCCCGAGGTGATCGAGGGCCAGCCGAGCAGCGGGGCGTCCGACGTGCACTCGTGGGGCGCCACGATGGTCTTCGCCGCCACCGGCCGCAATCCGTACGGCACCGGCACGTACCAGACGATCTTCTTCCGGGTGCTGCAGGGGGCGGCCGAACTCGACGGCGTGCCCGCCGCGTTGCTCCCGCTGGTCACGGCGGCGCTCGCGGTCGATCCCCGGACCCGCCCGCCGGCCCAGTGGCTGGCGGAGCGGTGCGCGCGGCTGGGGCCGGACGCCGCGGGCAATCCGGCTGACTCCGGGCCGGCCGGCACCCGGCTG
>NZ_JASIAL010000441.1:0-5435 GCF_030042015.1 Trebonia sp.
GCCGTTCCTCGCGTCGGCGAAGGCCACGTCCGTTACCGCCTCCGGTGACTGGGTGTCGTAACCGATCCCGGCCGGGGGGGCCGGCAGCGCCGTCCAGTGACTGCCGCCGTCGGTGGTCATCAGCAGTCCGGCGCAGTCCGCGCAGCCGGTGCTCCCAAGGACCCAGCCGAGGCTGGGCGAGACGAAGCTCGCGCCCGCAGGCTCGAACGCCTGCGGCCGTGGCGGCGTGCTCGCCGGTGCCGGGGTACTCGCCCGCGCCGCGGCGGGTGGCTGCGTGGTCCCGTGCCCCGCTGGCGCGGATGCCGGCGCGGCCCCCGCGCATGCCATCGTCAACAGCGCGATGAACGCACTCGATATCGCGCCGGCCACCTGGCCACGTCGTCTCATCGGCCTACCTCCGCTGCGGTGTACCTGACCCTGCAGACGCTTGACGGCGCGCGCCGGTTGCGGCCGGGGGCACGTATGCGCGCGGGTTTCTGGCGGCCCGCATCGCCGCGCCGCGCGGACCGGCGGTAGCGTGCCAGTCATGGAACACGTCAGACTTGGCCGGAGCGGCCTGCAGGTATCCCGGCTGTGCCTGGGGACGATGACCTTCGGGCTGCAAAGCGACGAGGCGACCGCGATCGAGATCATGGACACGGCGGCCGAGGCCGGAGTCGATTTCCTCGACTCCTCCGACGCCTACCCGCTCGGCGGGGACCTGGCCAGCCGCGGCCGCACCGAGGAGATCATCGGCCGCTGGCTGCGCGGCAGGCGGGACCGCTTCATCATCGCGACCAAGTGCTTCGCGCCGACCGGCCCGGCGCCGTTCGACGCGGGAAACTCCCGCAAGCACATCCTGTCCGCCGTGGACGCCTCGCTGCGCCGCCTGCAGACCGACTACATCGACCTGTACCAGCTGCACGGGTACGACACCGCGACGCCGATCGACGAGACGCTTGGCGCGCTTGACGACCTAGTGCACCAGGGCAAGGTCCGCTACATCGGGTGCTCGAACTTCCTGACCTACCAGCTGGTGCGCGCGATCGGCCGCAGCGAGACGCTGCGGCTGGCCCGGTTCGACTCGGTACAGCCGCGGTACAACCTGCTGTTCCGCCAGATCGAGCGGGAGATGCTGCCGTTCTGCGAGGAGGACGGCGTTGGCGTGATCCCCTACAACCCGATAGCCGGCGGGCTGCTGTCCGGCAAGCACGTCCGCGGCGCCCCGCCCCCCGAGGGCAGCCGGTTCACGCTCGGCTGGGCCGGGCAGCTCTACCAGGAGCGCTACTGGAACGAGCGCGCCTTCGACACGGTCGAGGCGCTGCGCAAGCTCGCGGACCAGGCCGGGGTCGGCCTGGTCACGCTGTCGGTCGCGTGGGTGCTCGCCAACAAGGCGGTCACGGCGCCCATCATCGGGGCCAGCCGCCCGGGGCAGCTCGCCGCCAGCCTGGCCGCCGCCGACTACCGGATCGACCCTGACCTGAAGGGGCAGCTGGACGAGCTCACCCACGAGTACCGCCTGGGAGACGCGGGCAGGTAGGTGCGCGGCTCTCGGCGCGCAGGCCTGATTCAGCCTGTGCCGCGGCGCAGCAGCGCGATGAAGATCGCGTCGGTGCCATGCCGGTGCGGCCACAACTGGGCGAAGCGCGGGCTGGGCGAACGGACGTCTGGAACGTCGGGAAGCGCCGCGGGCGCGTCGAGGATCTCGGTACCTGCCGCGGCGCCGGCCACCGCATCTACCACGTCCCGCGTCTCCGCCGTGACGGGTGAGCACGTCACGTAGGCGACCACGCCGCCAGGGCGGCAGGCCGCGAGGGCGGACCGCAGCAGGGCGCCTTGCAACTCGGCGAGGGCGGGCAGGCCGGTTTCTGACTTGCGCCACCGGGCCTCGGGGCGGCGCCGGAGCGCGCCGAGGCCAGAGCACGGCACGTCCACGAGCACCCGGTCGAACCCGCCGTCGCGCCATGGCGGGCGCCGGCCGTCCGCGACCAGCACGGCGGCGGAGCCGATTGGGTCGGCTGGGGCGCTGCGGGCGCTGCGGGCGCTGCGGGCGCCGGGGGCGCCGGAGGCACCCGACCCTGATCGCGCAAGCGCCGCCTTGACCAGCGCGGCGCGATGCGGATGCACGTCGGCGGCGACCAGCCGCGCGCCCGCGCGCCCGGCAAGGCCCTGCAGCAGCCGGGCCTTGCCGCCCGGGCCCGCGCACATGTCCAGCCAGGCCCGGTCGCCGCCGGCCAGCGGCGCGCGGGCGAGCGCGAGGGCGGCAAGCTGGCTTGCCTCGTCCTGCACCCAGGCTTGTCCCGCCGCGACCAGGTCCGCCGGGTCGCCGGCGGGCAGCGTGAAGCCGAACGGCGACCAGCGGCACGGTTCCGCCCCGTCCGGCATGACCTCGTCCCTGTGGCTTCCGCCGGGAAAGGCGGCCATCGTCACCCGCGGCCGCTCGTTGCCCGCGGCGAGCGCCGCGGCCAGCTCGCGCTCGGCCGCCGTGCCGAGCGCGTCCCGGTACGCGCCGACCACCCAGCGCGGGTAGCTGTAGCGCACGGCGAGGTAGCCGTCCGGATCGGACTCCTGGGCGGGGGCGACGACCGCGAGCCACTGGTCGAGATCCCTGGTGGAAACCCGGCGCAGGACGGCGTTGACGTATCCGGAGGCCCGCGGGCCGGCCGCTGCCTTCGCGAGGTCGACCGAGGTCGCGACGGCGGCGTGGCTGCTGACGCGGGTGGCGAGCAGCTGGTGCGCGCCGAGCCTGAGCACATGCAGCACCGGCGGGTCGAGTCTGTCCAGCGGGCGGTCACTGCACGCCGCGAGAACGGCGTCGTACGTGCCGAGGCCGCGCAGCGTGCCGTAGGCGAGCTCGGTGGCCAGCGCGGCGTCCCTGCCGGTTATCGAGCGCTCGGCCAGCAGCCTCGGCAGCAGCAGGTTCGCGTAGGCGGCGCGGTCGGCCACGGCGGCCAGCACGTCGTATGCCGCGCGCCGTGGCAGGTCAGCGCCGCGGGGTCGTGACCGGGCGGGCGCCGCGGTGCGCCTGCCCGCTGCCTGGCCGCGGTGCCCGGGTGCCGGACGGCGCCGTGTCTGTCGCCTTTCTGTCATCGTCAGCCGAAGCCTGGGCGCGTAGCCTGATCGCCGCGCAGGCCGCGCGCCCAGTCGGCGGCGGGCGTGCGGCGCTTGCCCGGGGGCTGCACATCGCCAAGGAGCACCGGGTGCGAGCCGGTGCCCGCGTAGACGGCGCCGCGCTCGATGTGCAACTCCCCCGTGCCGAGCCCCTCGGGGGCGCCGGCCGCGCTCAGCGTCACCGGCCACAGCTTCATCCGCTCCCCGCCGAATGCCGTCCACGCGCCCGGGTCGGGTGTGCAGGCGCGGATCTGCCGGTCGATCAGGTGCGCGGGCAGCTTCCAGTCCACCTGGGCGTCCGCCGGGGTGAGCTTCGGGGCGAAGCTGATGCCCTCGGCGGGCTGCGGCACGGCGCGCAGCGACCCTTCCTCGATCCCGTCGAGCGTGGCGACCAGCAGTTCGGCCCCCGAGGCCGCGAGCCGCCCGAGCAGGTCGCCCGAGGTGTCGGCGGGCCGCACGGCCTCGGTCAGCACGCCGAAGACGGGTCCGGCGTCAAGCTCGGCGACAAGGCGGAATGTGGTGGCGCCTGTGATGTCGTCCCCGTGCAGGATCGCGTGCTGCACGGGCGCGGCGCCGCGCCAGGCGGGCAGCACAGAGAAGTGCAGGTTCACCCACCCGTGCGGCGGAATGTCCAGCGCCGCCTGCGGCAGCAGCGCGCCGTAGGCGGTGACGGGACAGCAGTCCGGGGCGATCTCGCGCAGCCTGTCCAGGAACCAGCGCTCGCGTGGCCGCCGCGGCGTGAGCACCTCAAGTCCGCTGTCACGGGCCAGCGCCGCGACGGGGGACGGCTCGACCCGCCTGCCGCGGCCGGCCGGCGCGTCCGGCCTGGTGACGACCGCCTCGACGGTATGCCGCGAGGCGAGGACCGCGCGCAGTGCGGTGACCGCGACGGCCGGGGTCCCGGCGAAGACCAGCCGCACCTAAGGCACGCCCCTTCAGGGAATCCGCTGCGTGGAGTGCGGCGAGACCCTGATCTCCGGGACAGGCTCGCCGGACCATTCGGCTTCCCTGATGGCCTTCATGGCGAGCTTGCGCTGCTTTTTGTCCAGCCGGTCGATGAACAAGATGCCGTCGAGGTGGTCGGTCTCGTGCTGGATGCAGCGGGCGAGGAGCTCCGTGCCCTCGACCGTGACCGGGTCGCCGTGCATGTTGAACCCGCTGGCGACGACCCGCGGCGCGCGCGGGGTCGGGTATTGCAGGCCGGGCAGCGACAGGCAGCCTTCGTCGTCCGTCTCCTCGTCGCCGGACAGGGCGAGCACCGGATTGACCAGGTGGCCGGGCTCGTCGTCCACGTGATAGGTGAACACCCGCAGGCCGACGCCGACCTGCGGCGCGGCCAGGCCCACGCCAGGCGCGTCCAGCATCGTCTCGGTGAGGTCCCGCACCAGATTGCGGAGCTCGGCGTCGAAGTCGACAACCGGCTCGGCAGGCGTGCGCAGCACCGGGTCGCCGAACAGCCGGATGGGCATTAGCAACGGACAATCCTCCTGAGTCGGGCACGCGCCTGCCCACCAGCTGGCAAACGCTTGTTCACCTGAAGTCTATCGGCGGCCTAGATCACCTCGGCCGGGTCGAGCTGCACCCGGACGCCGCCGCCTTCCTTGGCGGCGCTGCGCGCTGACTGGGCCGCGTGCAGCGCCGCGGCCAGCGCCGCGCCCCGCGACCGGGGCGCCCGGACGAGGGCGCGGACCTGCTCTTCGGTACCCGCCTGGCCGGCGGACGAGGGGCCGGCGCGGTCGACAGGGACCGGGCCGAGCACCTCGAACCCGGGCGCCACGCCGGACAGCAGGCTCGCTACCGCCGCCGCCGAGCCGGTCACCGCCGCCATGCGCACGGCCGGGGGGAAGCCTAGCTCGCCGCGGTCAGCGAGCTCCCGTTCGGAAAAACCTACTGGATCCCAGCGGATCAGCGCTTGCACGGCGGGCAGCCCGGCATCGGCGTGCACCAGCACCGTCCCCCCGGCCCGGACCAGGGCCGCCGCGGCCAGCCAGCGGCGCAGCGCCTCCTCGCCCGCGCGCAGGCTGGGGCGGCCGAGCAGCGCCCAGCCGTCGAGCAGGAGGGCGGCGGCGTACCGGCCGGACGGCTCGGCTCCCGGAGTGGCGATGACCAGGGCCGGCTCGTCAGGCACGGCCGGAATCACCGCCGCGCCGCCCGACGTGCGCACCTTGACGCCGGGGAACGCCCGGCCCAGCTCCTCGGCGGTGCGGACCGCGCCGGTCACGATCGCGCGGATCCCGTCATGGCCGCAGCGCGGGCAGCTCCAGCCGCCGGCCAGGGTGCCGCACCACCGGCAGTCAGGCGCCGCGTGCTGGCCGGCCAGCCGCAACGGCCCGCCGCACCGGGAG
>NZ_JASIAL010000442.1:0-4023 GCF_030042015.1 Trebonia sp.
ATCCTGCTCTGCGCGTTCGCGTGCCTCGGATCCAAGCTGTTCGACCGTTACCTGACCTATTACGCGCTGCAGTCCGTGCTGCTCTCGCTGGCCGCGGCGATCGTCGCGGCGGACCTGGACGAGCCGGCGCTGTGGGTCCTGGCCGCGCTGACCCTGCTGATCAAGGGCATCGGCATTCCGGTCACCACCCGGCGGTACCTCGTCGACCGGCTGCGGCTGAAGCGGGACGCCTCGATCACCCTGGGCCTGTCCACATCGCTGATCATCGGCGCCGCGCTCACCGCGCTCGCCTACTTCGCGATGCGCCCGTCCACGCTGCCCGGCCGGCTGCTCGACACCGCCGCGGTGCCCCTGGCCATGGCGGTCGTGCTGCTCGGCGGGCTGTGCATGGTGGTCAGGCGGCACACGATCGCGCAGCTTCTCGGCTGGCTGATCGTCGAGAACGGCGTGTTCCTCGGGGCCATCACGCTCGTGGCCACATTCCCGTTCATTGTCGAGGCCGGCATCTTCCTCGACCTCGTCGCCGGGGTGCTGATCATGCTCGCGCTCGTGTCTGGCCTTGCCCAGCGACTGGCCTCGGCCAGCGCCAGCGACCTGCGGAGGCTGCGCGGATGATGCTCACGCTGATGATCCTGACCTGGGCGCTGCCGCTCGGCGGCGCGATCGTGCCCTGGGCCGGCGCCTCGGCGCGGGGAATCGGGATCGCGTCCGCAGCCGGCGGGGCCGGGTCGCTAGCGGCGGCGATCGCGCTCGCGGTGAGCATCTCCCCCCGGCACCCGCTCACGGCGCTTGGCGGGTTCGTCTACGTCGACTCGCTGTCGGCGTTCTTCGTCATCACCGTGGCTCTCGTGGTCACGCTGGCCGGCATCGGCTCGTACAGCTACCTTCAGGCCGAGGCCGAGCGCGGCGAACTGAGCGCGCTGCAGGTGCGCCTGTACGGCACGTTCTTCGGCCTGTTCGCCGCGCTGATGCTGGCGGCCCTGCAGACCGGCAACCTGGGCCTGCTCTGGGTGCTGGTGGAAGGCTCGACCCTGGCCAGCGCGGTGCTGGTCGCGCTGGAGGCACGCGCGACATCGCTGGAGGCCGCCTGGAAGTACATCATCATCAGCTCGTTCGGCGTCACGATCGCGCTGGTCGGCACGCTGTTCGTCTACTACTCGGCAATCCTCATCCACGTCTCGCCCGACCAGCGGCTGACCTGGCCGACGCTGTTCGCGCACGCGAGCGTCCTGCAGGCACCGAGCCTCAGGTTCGCGTTCCTGCTGGTCGTCGTCGGCTACGGGACCAAGGTTGGCCTGGCGCCCATGCACACCTGGCTGCCTGACGCTCACTCCGAGGCACCCAGCCCCGCGAGCGCTATGCTGTCCGCGGCCCTGCTGAACACCGGCATGTACGCGATCATCCGGTTCAAGGCGCTGACCACCGCCGACCTCGGCCGCTTCTCCAACGACGTGCTGCTGGTCTTCGGCTTCGCATCGCTTGCGGTCGGCGCCCTTTTCATGATCGGAAGCGACAACTTCAAGCGGCTGTTCGCGTACTCCTCGATCGAGCACATGGGCCTGATCGCGATCGGCCTCGGGTTCGGCGGTTTGCTCGGCATCTACGGCGCGCTGCTGCAGACGTTCAATCACGCGATCGGGAAATCCGTCCTGTTCCTGACCAGCGGTGAAATCGTGCTGCGGTACAAGACCCGGAACGTCGTCGAAGTGCGCGGCCTGCTACGGCAGTCCCCGGTGATCGGCGGGGCGCTGCTGCTCGGCTCGCTGGCGATCGTCGGCTCGCCGCCGTTCGGGATCTTCCTGTCCGAGTTCACGATCGTGCGGGCGAGCTTCGCCGGGCACGCCTGGCTCGGCTTCTTCCTGCTGGCGCTGCTTGTGATCGCGTTCGTGGCACTCACGAGCACGACCGTGGGAATGGTCTTCGGACGGCCCCCTGGGGATGGCGTGGCCGCTCCGGGGATGACGTCGCGGGTGATAGGAACGTCTCCCCTCGTCCCCGGCCTCGGGCTGCTGCTCCTGCTCGGGGTGTGGATCCCTGGCGGGCTGAATGAGCTGATCCTGCAGTCGATCAAGGCGATCACATGACCGCGGCAGCCGCGATCCTGCTACTGTGCGCCGCCGCCCTGTGGCTGGCCTCGGCGCTGGTCGCGGTCCTCGCCCGCACGCGCCCCGGGCTCGTGGCCTGTACGGCCGGTTCGGCGACCGGCGGCGCACTCGCCCTCGCCGGCGGCATCCTGACCGCGCTGAACGGGGCCAGTGCCAGCCGGACGATCGGCGCCGGCGACGTCGTCGGGGCGGTCACGGTGCGGCTCAGCCCGCTGGCCGCGGCGTTCGTGGCCCTGCTCGGCCTGATCGCGCTCGCTGTCGGCCTGTTCGCGCCGGGGTATCACCGCCCGAGTGCGGGCTCGGCGTTCTACCTGTGTGCCTATAACCTGGCGCTGCTCGCCTCGCTCGGCGTGCTCGTGGCCGGCAACGCGGTCGTCTTCCTTGTCGCCTGGGAATCGATGACGATCTTCAGCTACCTGCTGATCTTGCGCTATCACCAGCGTCCTGGCGTGATGGCCGGCGGCTTCCTGTTCCTGGCGCTTGGCGAGGTAGGGTTCGCGCTCGTGGTGGCGGCTTTCGCCATTTTGTCGGTGAAGACAGGGACGCTCGACCTCGCGGTGATGGCAGCGCGCGGCCACGCGATCCCCGGCGCGTGGCGCAGCGCGGCGTTCGTGCTCGCGCTGATCGGGTTCGGTTTCAAGGCCGGGGTCGTCCCGCTGCATATCTGGCTGCCCGAGGCGCACCCGGTCGCGCCCGCGGACGGATCCGGCTTCCTGTCCGGGCTGATCATCAAGCTGGGCGTCTACGGGGTGATGCTGTTCGCCTTCCAGCTTCTCGCCGGGGGGCCGATGTGGTGGGGTGTCCTGACCACCCTGATCGGATGCGTGACCGCCACGATCGGAGTGCTCTACGCGGTCATCGAGCGGGACTTCAAGCGGCTCCTCGCTTTCCACAGCATCGAGAACATCGGGATCATCATGACCGCCGTCGGCGCGGCCATGATGTTCCGGTCCGGCCATCAGCCCGCCCTCAGCGCGTACTTGATGGTGGCGGCGATCTATCACGTGGTCAATCACGGCACCTACAAGACCCTGCTTTTCCTGGAGGCCGGGGTTGTCGAACATGTGACGGGAACCCGGGACCTGGACCGCTTGGGTGGCCTGGCGCGGCGGCTCCCGAAATCGTCGGTGATCACGCTCATCGGCACGCTCGGTATCGCGGGCCTGCCGCCGCTGAACGGCTTCGTCAGCGAGTGGCTGATATTCCAGGGGCTTTTCCAGGGATTCCGGATCCAGCCCCTGGCAGGGGTCGTGCTGGTCGTGGCCGGCGCGGCACTGGCCCTGTCCGGGGGACTCGCGGTCATGGCGTTCGCGCACGCGTACGGCATTGCCTTCCTGGGCATCCCGCGCAGCCGGGCCGCTGCCAATGCCCGGGAGGCGGGGCAGCCGGTGGCCGGTCCCGCGCTGCTCGCGATCGCCTGTGTCGCGCTCAGCGTGGGCGCCCCGGCGGTCCTGATCGCGCTGAGCCGGGTGGCCCAGGCGGTGACCGGCGTCCGGCTACGCCCGGACATGCTGATCGGAAACCTCACGATAATCCCGGCGCACCAGAACTTCGCCGCTTTCTCGCCCACCTACCTGGCCGTATTCATGGTCGCGGTATCGGCGGTCCCCGTGCTCATCTACCTGGCCAGCCGGTCTGGCGCACAGACACGGACGGTGCCGGTCTGGGACGGCGGCATGCTTAAGTTCAAGCCCGACATGCAATACACGGGCACCGCGTTCGCCAATCCCGTCCGGGTCACCTTCGGCCAGCTGTACCAGCCGGAGTTCCATATCGAGCGCGCGTCTGATGACCCGGCGGGCCGATCCGGCCCGGTGAACTACGACTTCCGCGTGCTGCCGCTGTTCCAGCGCTACCTGTATGACCCGGTGGTGGCTGCCGTCAGGTGGCTGGCCAGATTCGTGCGGCCGCTTCAGTC
>NZ_JASIAL010000443.1:0-6180 GCF_030042015.1 Trebonia sp.
GCGGCGACCTTCTCCAGGGTGGTGCCTGGCCGCGGCCCGTCGTCGGCGGAGATGACGTCGCCAGAGGGCAGGGTGACCGGAGTGATCTCGCGCTGCCAGAACCCGTCGGCCAGCGCCTTCTCCGCGAGGTTCTGCGACCTGACCCCGAATTCGTCCTGCTCAAGCCGGCTGATGCCGCGCAGCGCCGCCACGTTCTCGGCCGTCTGGCCCATCGCGATGTAGACGTCCGGCAGTTCGCCATCGGCGCGGGGGTCGTGCCAGGACGGCGAGTCGGCCGCCACTGTCATCGCGGTGCGACCTTCCGCGGCGCCGAACAGCGGGTTCCGGGTGTCCGGCAGGCTATCGCTGTTGCCCTTGACGCTACGGGACACGCACTCGACCCCGGCGGAGATGAACACGTCCCCTTCGCCCGCCTTGATCGCGTGGTATGCCATCCGGGTGGTCTGCAGCGACGACGAGCAGTACCTGTTGACCGTGGTGCCGGGGAGGCGATCGTAGCCGAGCAGGACCGCGACCACGCGCGCCATGTTGAACCCCTGCTCGCCGCCGGGCAGCCCGCAGCCTAGCATCAGGTCGTCGATGTCCGCCGGGTCGAGTTGCGGGACCTTCGCCAGCGCGGCTGAGATGATTTGCGTCGCAAGATCGTCTGGCCGGACGCTGGTGAGCGACCCTTTGAATGCCCGGCCGATCGGCGAACGGGCGGTTGCGACGATTACTGCCTCCGGCATGACTGGCGCCTCCCGATGTTCGTGTCACAAACACGTTAACAGCCTCCTCGGATCATGAGCAGATAGCGTGTCTGTCCTGAGGGAGGGAGTGGAACCATGCAGGTGTACGACTCGGTGATCGAGCTGACGGGCGGGACGCCGCTGGTCCGGCTGAACACCGTGACCAGCGGCGTAGCCCGGACGCGGAACGTGCTGGCCAAGGTGGAGTACCTGAACCCGGGCGGCTCGGTAAAGGACCGGATCGCGCCGCGGATGATCGAAGCCGCGGAAAAGCAGGGCACGCTGCGGCCCGGCGGCACGATCATCGAGCCGACCTCGGGCAACACCGGCGTGGGCCTGGCCATCGCCGCCCAGGCCCGCGGCTACAAGTGCGTGTTCGTGTGCCCGGACAAGGTGGCACAGGACAAGATCAGCGTGCTGCGCGCCTACGGGGCCGAGGTCGTGGTCTGCCCGGGCACGGTCGCGCCTGACCACCCGGACTCCTACTACAGCGTGGCCAGGCGCCTGGCGCGGACAACCGACGGCGGCTGGCAGCCAGACCAGTACGCCAACCCGGAGAACCCGGCCGCGCACTACCACACGACCGGCCCGGAGATCTGGGCGCAGACCGAGGGGCGGGTCACCCACTTCGTGGCCGGGATCGGCACCGGCGGGACGATCTCCGGCACCGGGCGCTACCTCAAGGAAGTCTCCGGTGGCAGGGTGAAGGTCATCGGCGCCGATCCGGAGGGCTCGGTCTACTCGGGCGGTTCCGGTCGGCCGTACCTGGTCGAGGGCGTGGGTGAGGACATCTGGCCGGCGACCTTCGACCGGGAGATAGCCGACGAGGTGATCGCGGTGAGCGACGCCGACTCGTTCCTCATGACCAGGCGGCTCGCCCGCGAGGAGGCGCTGCTCGTCGGCGGGTCCGCGGGGCTAGCGGTCGTGGCTGCCCTGCGGGTGGCCAACAGCGCCGGAGAGGATGACGTGGTGGTCGTGCTGCTGCCGGACGGCGGGCGCGGCTACCTGTCGAAGATCTTCAACGACGAGTGGATGGCCGACTACGGGTTCCTGCGCGCCCAGACCAGCGAGCCTACGGTCAGGGAACTGCTCGCCGCCAGGGAAGCGGACACGATGCGCGCGATGCCCGCGCTGGTCCACGTGCACCCTGATGAGACCGTGGCGCAGGCGATCGCGCTGCTGCGCGAGTACGACGTCTCGCAGCTTCCCGTGGTCAGGCAGGAACCTCCGCTGATGGCCGCCGAGGTCGCGGGCTCCGTCGACGAGCGTGACCTGCTCGACGCGCTGGTGTCGGGCCGGGCAAGGCCGCACGACACGGTGGAGAGCCTGATGGGCCCGCCGCTGCCGCTGATCGGGCAGGGCGAGCCGGTCAGCCGGGCCGCCGCCGCGCTGGAGAAGGCAGGCGCCGCCCTCGTGCACGTGGACGGCAGGCCCGCCGCGGTGCTCACCCGGCAGGACCTTCTTTCCTTCTACGCGCAGGCGCAGCGATGAAGTTCGAGACCCGGGCGATCCACGCCGGGCAGGAGCCGGACCAGTTGACCGGCGCGGTCGTCCCGCCCATCTACCAGACCTCGACCTACAAGCAGGACGGCGTGGGCGGAGCCCGCAGCGGCTACGAGTACTCGCGGACGGCGAACCCGACGCGGACGGCACTGGAGGAGTGCCTCGCCGCGCTCGAGACCGGCGCACGCGCGTTCGCCTTCGCCTCGGGCATGGCCGCCGAGGACTGCCTGATCCGCACGCTCTGCCGGCCGGGCGACCACGTGCTCATCCCTGCCGATGCCTACGGCGGCACCTACCGGCTGTTCGCGAACGTGCTGGCCCACTGGGGGATCAGCTACGACGCGGTCCCGCAGACCGACCTCGACGCGGTCCGCGATGCCCTGGAGGGCCGCAGGACGAGACTCGTCTGGGCCGAGAGCCCCACCAACCCGCTGCTGTCGATCGTCGACCTGGCCGCGCTCGCCGAGGTCGCGCACGCGAACGGCGCGTTCCTCGTCACCGACAACACCTTCGCCTCCCCGTACCTGCAGCGCCCGCTTGAGCTGGGCGCCGACGCCGTGGTGCACAGCACCACCAAATACCTGGGCGGGCACTCCGACGTGGTGGGCGGCGCGGTGGTGCTCCGCGAGGCCGGCTACGCGGACGACCTCGCGTTCAACCAGAACGCGACGGGCGGCATCGCCGGGCCGTTCGACGCGTGGCTCACCCTGCGCGGGGTCAAGACGCTGGCCGTGCGGATGGACCGGCACTGCGCGAACGCGGCCCTGGTCGCGCGGCTGCTTACCGCACATCCCGCGGTCAGCCACGTGTATTACCCGGGCCTGCCGGAACATCCCGGCCACAAGGTCGCGGCAATGCAGATGCACGGCTTCGGCGGAATGGTCTCGTTCCGGCTCGCGGCCGGTGAGCAGAAAGCGGTAGCGGTATGCGGCCGCACCCGGCTGTTCACGCTGGGCGAGTCTTTGGGCGGCGTGGAGTCGCTCATCGAGCACCCGGCCAGGATGACGCACGCGTCCGCGGCCGGGTCGGCGCTCGAGGTGCCCGCGGATCTGGTCAGGCTGTCGGTCGGCATCGAGGATGCCGATGACTTGCTCGACGACCTGCGGCAGGCCATTTCCTTACGATCTTCGGAAGTGATCACTAACTGCACCTCAGGGACAGAGCGATTGAAGCTAAGATAAGGACTCCGAGTTGCCGGTAATCCGCCGGCCCATTCAGCTAGTCTCTTCCTGGGACAATGGAGGGTGGCCGAAAAATGGGGGTCGGCATGCGGTTGGGGCCTTTTCGGGTGTCTACAAGTGCCATGCGCCGTCCGCGGCCACTCGACCGGCCCTGGGGGATTGTAATTAGGGCTTTCGCGTCCCTGGTCGTCGTCGGGATTGCCGCCGGCTGCGGGGTAGCCGCGCCGGCAGGCAACGGCGTGCCGACACCGGCCGCCACGGCTTCAACATTCGGTAACTCACCGGTGATCGTATCGACGCCAACGGAAGCGAAGACCCAGCCGACGGGATCGGCGACCAGCCCGTCGGCGGCGAAGACCGGGTCCGCCTCCCCGACAGCGGCACCGCCGGCTACGACCGCGCCCGCACCGACGACGCCGGCACCGACTACGCCAGCGCCCGCGCCCACCGTGTCCGGTGCCGGGACCACGGAGAGCTGCCCGGAGCACGGGTCGACCAGCGCGCCCGGCTGCGGCTCCGTGAACGCGGGGCCATCCTCGGGGCAGGCCCCGGGTTTCGCCGCGGGACAGCAGTCGTCCCCTGACCTGCTCGGGGTCAACCAGGACCCGTGGACCGGCGGGCAGGGACCGCAGGTGCTGACCGCCTTCAGCGTGGAGGACTGGTCGGTCACCGCGACTGACACCGACCCGTCCGACGCCCCCGGCGAGGTGCTCACCTACCCGGACGCGAGCTTCAACTACTACCAGCTCGACACGCAGGCCTCCGGCTACACCACTCCGCCCGCGCAGTACGACCTGAACAACATCACCTCGCTGACCAGCGATTTCACCGAGTCCATGCCGCAGATCAGCGACCTCAACGCCGAAGCTGCCTACGACTTGTGGCTGAACAACTGGCAGACCGAGATCATGGTGTGGGTGGATACCTCGCCCGCCAAGGACCGTAATCTCGCGGACGACGGGATGACCAAGGTCGGCACGTACACCTATTCGGGCCAGACTTTCGCGCTCTGGCGCAATGGCAGCGGGATCACCGGCTTCTACGTGTTCCTGCTGAACCACAACGAGACGTCGGGCACGGTAGACCTCAAGGCGATGCTGGAAACCATGGTCTCGCTCGGGTTCATCCCCGCGACGTCGCCGCTGACCCAGATCCCGTTCGGCTGGGAGGTCAGCGATACGGGCGGCAAGCCGGTTACGTTCTCCCTGTCCAGGTTTGAGGTAAGCCTGCAGGGCTGACCGGCTAGCCGGCCCGGAGGGTGGGCGGCGGGTGGCTGTGCAGGACCTGCCCGTTGGGCCCGTGGGCGGTGGTGGTCCCGTCGGGGTGCAGGACCAGCTCCCAGCCCCACCGGTGGATGCAGACGTCATGATGAAACTGGCACAATAGAACACATGAGCTGACGCTTGTCTGGCCGCCGTCCTTCTTGTGCCGCAGGTGGTGCACGTCGCACCAGGCGGCCGGCCGGCCGCAGCCCGGCCAGGCGCAGGCCCTGTCGCGGAGCAGCACGGCGCGGCGGACGGCCGCCGGGATGCTGTCGGAGTACCCCACGTCCAGCGGCAGGCTCGGCGTGTCATACGGCGGGGACAGCAGCCCGGTGCGCAGCACCCCGGCCAGGCCGTGCGGGCCGGAGACGAAGTCGACCGCCAGCCGGGCGATCGCGTAGCGCAGCGCGGCGTGCGCGTCCGGGGACAGCGGCCTGGGCTGGGGCTGGTGCCCGGCAGCCGACAGGGCCAGTTCGATGATCTGGTCGATCACGGCCATGTCGGCGTGGCCGGTGACGACCGGGACGGTCATCGCGTCGCAGCCGGCGGTCTCGGCGCCGGCGCCGGCCAGGTAGCCGGCCTGCCCGGCGCGGGCCCGGAGCCAGGCCTCCTCGACCGCGGCGGCGCCGGGCTGGGAGCGCAGCCAGGGAAACGGGATGTGGGCGATCACCTGGGTATCGGCCCCGGCCCGGTCCGGCACCATCTTCGCCCGGATCAGCAGCTCGCAGCCCAGCTGCAGCGCGTCGTGGAAACGCTGGCCCTCGCTGCGGTGATCTTCGGGGCCGGCCTTCTTGCCCAGGGCCTCGAGCACCGCCTGGACGGCGGCGCCGCATTCGGGGGTGAGGTTGCCGCGGATGACGGCGGCGCCGCCGAACGTGGTGCCGACCGCCAGGTAGCGGTCGTCGAACCCGTCATCATCGTCGTCGGGGTCGGGGTGCTGTGCGCGCCACTGCTCCCAGGCGGCGGCCGCGATCAGCGCCAGGTCATCCACGGACGCGCCGGCCGCCGCCGCGTCCAGCAGGATCGTGCCGGTCTGGGCGCGCAGCTCCTCGGGGAGCTTCCTGGTCAGCTCGGTGATCTGCAGCCCGCAGGATTCGGAGACCTGCCCGGCGGCCATCGCGCCGGCCACGCCGGGGTGGGCGCTGAGCCGGCGCATCTGCCGGACCGCGGCCTTGGCGTCCTTCCTGGTCATCTGGGTCCTGGCGGCCAGCCACGAGGCCGGGGTCCCGTACCCGTCGGCGTCATGGGCGCCGGCCGCGTCGAACCGGCGCAGGAACGCGGCGTGCGCCGCGGCGAACTTCGCCCGCAGCCCGCCGAGCGAGACCAGCACGTCCCCCAGGGAGGCAGCCGCAAGCTCATCACCGGCCGGGGAGTTCAGGAAGTCCAGCCCCGCGCCCAGCAGCCGCAGCGCCTCGGCAACGCTGCGCGGCGTGCCGCCGTTCTCGCCTTCGCTTCCGGTGCACATGCTGGATCACCCCCGAACCGGGTCTTCTTCTCAGGCTTACC
>NZ_JASIAL010000444.1:0-2691 GCF_030042015.1 Trebonia sp.
CTCGATTCCCTTCGGCGGGTCGGCGAACCACTTCCCGACGCCGTCGGCCGCCGATGGCCTGCTGCTGCTTCCGGGCATCAGCCAGGTCTTCGCCTTCACGGGTCCGGCGGGGCTGCCGCCAGCACCCCCCGCTGGCTGAGACGGCGAAGCTCTCAGCGACCAAGCCCGCCTCGGTTGAGCTTCCGGACCTCGGACCGCAAGCAGATGCATCAGTTCTGCGCTCGAACTCACGGCAGACGCCGACAATGCCGCATGAGCGGGCATTCGTCAGCGAGTGTCGACTTGCCGCTCGCTGGTACTCCGCAGATCACCAGCGCGAACGGCGGTGCGTCGCGGTAGGGCCGGCCTGAATTGCTCACGCGTATCATTGTCCCAGTCACGCCAAGCCACATCCCGCCGGGAAGCCGGTGACGTCCGCGCCGTCGGTCGTCCCGGACGGTAGCCTCACCCTCGTCACGCTGTTCGCCGTCTCCGCCTATGCCGGCGACCGAGAGGCTCACGTCCGCGAAGTCGAGCAGCACAGCGAGAAGCTGCCGGAAGACTCCTACGGCAGACGCAACCGCCAGGCCATCGCCGCCCGTGAAACCCGCGTAGCCGCCCGCCCAGCCGCGGGCAGTCTTCGCCTGTGTCCATCCCCGTCCAGGTCGGCGAGCAGCTGGCCATCGCCGTCTCGAACGAGCCGGACCGCATCAGGTCCTACCGGTGAAACGTGAAGACCTCTGCGCAACCATAGCCCGAGCCTGAGCGTGATGCCGGCGGCAGGCAGTCCAGGCCCTCGCGGCTGAGCAGGCCAAGTTCGATTACGATGGCCCGGTGCTTCCCAGATTGCGGGGCCGGGAGCCGCAGGTTGACGTGCTGCGCGGGCTGCTGGATGCGCTCGGCGCCGGGCGCGGCAGCGTTGTGCTCGTGACCGGTCCGGCAGGGGTCGGGAAGACTACGTTGCTCTCCGAGGCCGCGAGCCTCGCCCCGGACAGGGGCGTCCGGGTGTTCTGCGGTGGCGGGGATCCCGCGGCGCGGGCCGTGCCGCTCGGGGCGATTGTGGACGCCCTTGTCTCCGCCGAGGATCCGCCCGTCGATCCTGCCCGTCTGCATGACCTCAGTCAGTCTCCTGACCAGCGCCTGTGGCTGCTGCGCGAGCTGCAGGAATCCCTTGAGAAAGCCGCGCACCGGTCCCCGTTGCTGATCGTCGTTGACGACCTGCAGTGGGCGGACGCGGCCACGGCCGGTGCCGTGGTCACGCTGTCCAGGCGGCTGGCCACGCACCGGATCAGCTGGCTGCTTGCGCTGCGCGACGGGGAGCTGGCGGAGGCCGCGGGGGAAGCGGTCAGCCGGCTGAAAGCGGCGGGCGCCGCCGAGGTCCGCCTTGGCCCGCTGGATGAGGCCGCGGTCGCGCAGGTCGCGCACGACATGCTCGGCGGCGAGCCCGATGAGGCGCTGCTGCGGGTCCTTACCCGGGCTGATGGCCAGCCGTTCCTGCTGACCGAGCTGCTGAGCGGGCTGCGCGATGAACATCTTGTCCGGGTCACCGCAGGCGCCGCGGTGCTGGCAGCCGGGGCCACCCTGCCGCGCCGGTTCGTCGGCACCGTTGCCGGCCAGCTGGCGCGGCTGACCGCGCCAGCCAGGGACGCCGTGGAGATGGCCTCGGTCCTGGGGCGCAGTTTCTCCCTGGACGAGCTGGCCGGCCTGCTCGGCAGGCCGCCGCTGGAGTTGCGCGGCGAGATCCGGGAGGTTATCGCGGCGGGTCTGCTGGCCGAGGACGGGGACAGGCTGAGGTTCCGGCATGACCTGGTGCGCGAGGCGGTCGACGCCAGCGTGCCGGGAGCCGTCCGGCGCAGCGTGCGCCGGACCGCGATCGAGGTGATGCTTCGGCACGGGTCGTCGGCCGCCGACGTCGCGCAGCTGGTCATGGACGTCGCCGAGCCCGGCGATGTGGCCTCGGCCGGCCTGCTGCGGCGGGCGGCGGCGCAGATCGGGCAGGTGTCCCCGGCGGTGGCGGTGCCCTTGTCCCGGCGTGCCCTGGACCTCACCGGGCGCGGCGCCCCGGAACGCGGCGAGGCCGTCGCACAGGCCATCGACCTTCTCGTGCAGGCGGGCCGGGCCGCCGAGGCGGCCAGGCTGATGGCCTCCTCCGCGGGCGACCTCGCCGACCCGGCCGCCGAGGCGCAGGCGCGGCTGAGCATCGGCATGCTGATGACCCAGTACGCCCCTGCGACGGTCGCCGAGCAGTGCGAGGCGGCCCTGCGGCTGCCGGGCGTCCCGCCCGCGCTGCGTGTGCAACTGCTGTCGCTGATGGCCTGCGGCCTGGACATCAGCGGCGACGCGCGCGCGGCCGCCGCGCCTGTCGCGGACGCGATCGCGGAGGCGGCCGCCATCGGTGATCCCGCTGCTGGGATCGTCACCTTCGTGCCCCGGGCGCTGCTGGCCTTCGCTGAGGGCGACTGGCGGGGCGCCGTCAACCTGGCGGCCGAGGCGGTCGCGCGTGAGCACGAGGCGGAAGACCTGCGGCTGTGGCTGCCGCAGACGTGGAAGTCGCTGCTGCTGATCTCGGAGCTGCGACTGGACGAGGCACACTCGATCATCGAGGCCGGCACCCGCGAGGCCGAGAACGTAGCAAAGAACATCCGGATCTGGTCCATGCTGCGATGCCGGGCCCGGCTGTCGGCCGGGCAGCTCGCCGACGCCCGCGCCGAA
>NZ_JASIAL010000445.1:0-5100 GCF_030042015.1 Trebonia sp.
GCGGCGTCGGCCGAGGAGGCGCTGCGCGCGGGGGCGGCGAACTTCGCGGGCTTGGTGTTCGCGCTGCCGGACGGCGAGACCGGCCCGCGCTCGTCCTGGGTGGGGTATGAGCGCGAGCGCCTCGTCCGGCCGAACCCGGCGATCGAGACCGTCAGGGAGACCGACTCGCCGACCGGGATCCCGCGGCACATGTACGACACGCCCGTCTTCCGGATCCGCCCGGGCGTCACGGACGTGCACTGGGATTCCTGGCCGCGCGTGGACGACGCGATCGACTCCTACCAGGTCTTCAGGTCGCTGCGCGACGACGGCGTGATCCCGGCCGGGCTGCGGTTCCAGGTGGGGCTGCCGTTCCCGGTCAGCGCGCTGAACGGGCTGCGGGACGACTTCGGGCGCGACTACCCCGCAGCCGCGCGCGGCTATGAGGACCTTGTCAAGCGGGAGATCGGGCGGCTCACGACGGCGATCCCGCCGCAGGATCTGGCGATCCAGTGGGACATCGCCTACGAGACCCTCGACATCGAGGGCGTCCTGGCGTGGACCTCCTGGGGAGCGGGCGCGTGGGAGCGCTTCGCGGCCGCGGTCGACCGGCTGCCCCGGCTGATTCCCGCAGACGTCCTCGTCGGATACCACCTGTGCTACGGCACGTTCCCCGAGTGGCCGATGTACGAGGCGCGGGACATGAGCGTGCTGGTGCGGATGGCGAACTACGCGGTCGCCAACTCCGGCCGCCAGACCGACTGGGTGCACATGGCGGGCCCGCGCTACCTGCGCAGCGAGGACGAGAGGTTCTTCCGCCCACTCGCCGGCCTCGAGCCCGGCGATGCTCGCGTCTACCTCGGCATCGTGCTGCCGCTTGATGGTGAAGCAGGGCTACGGCGGCGGCAGGCGACCGCGTCGAGATTCCTCCCCGACTTCGGCGTCGCGCTGTACTGCGGGTTCCGCGTACGACCCGGCAGCACCCCCGAGCAGGCGATCCGCGAGCACCGCGACGTCGTCCGCGCCGTCAGGCGATGATTTCCCGCCAGCCCGGTCGCGGACGCGCTGGCACACGCGCACGCGGCCGGGGTCGCCTGTGGCGTATCTCGGCTGTCAGCCGTTCCTGATCGCGTCCGCGATGACCGGCGCGAGCTCGCCGAGCTGGCCGGGGGCGAAGCGGCCGGCTTCGCCGACCGGCTGGAGCAGCACGTGGTCGGCGCCCGCGTCGAAGTGCTCCCGTACCCGCGCGCGGATCGCCTCGGGACCGGAGGGGACGATCGCGGAGATGAGCCGGTCACTGCCGCCGTCGGCCAGGTCTTCGTCGCCGAAGCCGAACCGGCGCAGGTTGCCGGTGTAGTTCGGCAGCACCAGGTAGTACTTGGCGTACGCGCGAGCCGCGGCCCGGCCGTCGGCACCCGCCGCGAGGCAGACGGCCAGCTCCGGCACAAGCAGCGGCTCGGGCCCGAGCACCGACCGGGCGAAGGCGGTGTGCTCAGGCGGGGTGAAATACGGGTGCGCGCCGAGGGCGCGGTCCCTGGACAGTTCGAGCATCTTCGGCCCGAGGGCCGCGAGCACCAGCGGCGCCCGCAGCGGCGGCAGCTCGTCAAGGAACTGTGCCATCTTGGCCAGCGGCCGCACGTACGCCTGCCCGGTCCGCTCGACCGCGGGCGCGTGGCTGACGCCGAGCCCGAGCACGAAACGGCCGGGATACGCCGTGGCCAGCCGGTCCGCCCCGGCGGCCAGCTCGGCCGGTGACCAGGTCCAGACGCTCGCGATCCCGGTTCCGGCCACCAGGCGGCTTGACGCGGACAGCAGCGGCTCCAGCGCCGCCAGGTTCTCCGGCGCGTTCACGCCTGGAACCCAGACCGAGCCGAACCCGGCCTCTTCGATCTCGCGCCCGTAGCTTTGCGGGTCTACCCCGATCGCCGCCGGCGGCGGCATCCAGATCCCCGTGCGGCCGAGCGCGGCCCGCAGCTCACCCGTTGTTGTCATGATCTTTTTATAGCCGCACCGGGAGTGCGGGCGCCGATGAGTTCCGCTGGCCCGCCGCGTCTTTTCTGCTGAGGACAACGCGAAGGACAACGCGAAGGGGAGCAATCATGACGCGACCGATCGGGGCACCGTGCTGGATTGACCTGCTGACGTCCGACACGGGACGGGCACGGGAGTTCTACCCGCGGCTGTTCGGCTGGACTGCTGGGGAGGCAGCTGAGCAGTTCGGCGGGTACTTCATGTTCATGCGGGACGGCGTGCCCGTCGCGGGCTGCATGCCGAAGCTGCCCGGGATGCCGGGCTCGGACCGCCCGGACACCTGGGGCGTGTACCTGTCCGCGGACGACGCCAAGGCCACCGCCGAGGCGGCGCTCGGCCGCGGCGCCACCCTCCGCGAAGGGCCGATGGACATCGCCGACCTCGGCACCGAGGCGGTCCTCGACGACCTGGGCGGCGCGCGGATCGGGATCTGGCAGGCCAGGCGGTTCGGCGGGCTCAGCGTGTTCAACGAGCCGGGCGCGCCGGCCTACTTCGAGCTGATGACGAGGGACTACGCGCGGGCGGTCGCGTTCTACCGCGACGTGTTCGGCTGGGAAGGGGTGGCGAGCGACACGCCGGAATTCCGGATCACGACGCTGCGCGATGGCGGGCTGACGATCGCCGGGATCATGGAGGCGTCGCAGTACCTGCCCGCGGGCGGGCGGGACTCCTGGGCGGTCTACGTCAACGTGACCGACACCGACGCCGCCCTCGCCACGGTGACCGAGCTTGGCGGGACCGTCATCCAGCCCGCGACCGACACGCCGTACGGCCGACTGGCCGAAGCCGCCGACCCGACGGGGGCGCGGTTCAAGCTCGCCGGATAGCGCTTCCTGACGCCGTGGGCAGTCAGCGGACGCGGCCGGAGACGGCCGGGACCGTTCGGGATGAAAAAGGGTCTTAATTCGCGGCCGTGATGCCGCAGTAGTCGGCGACGACCCGCAGCCCGGACCCGCCGCGCGGCGGAACATACGTGGCGAACTGCTCCGCGGAAAGCGCGGCCGACGCAGAAGGGGCGGCGGGGGCGGCGGGCGCGGAAGGAGTGGCAGGGGCACCTGGTGCGGAGGGGTGGCCGCTGCCGCTGAGCAGCACGACCGCGGCAGCCGCGGCCGCGGCCGCGGTCACGATGACGGCGGGAACCAGCCAGCGCAGCGGGCCGGAGCGCGCCCCCCGGCCGGGGCGCTCGGCGCGGGGATGCTCCGGCCAGAGCTCGCCGAACGCCTCCGGGTCCCGCTCGTAGAAGATCGGCGAGAAGCCCGCCTCGAAGTCGTCCTCGCCTCCGTCATCCGGGAATCCGCCCGCTGACGTGCCGAAATCCCATTGGCTCATGTAGCCTGCCCTTTCGGTGGGATAGTGCGGCCCGCCGATAATGAGCACGTAGGATTCGACGACTCGGTTCGAGGCAGGTCAGCGGGCCGGCTCCGCATGCACGACACGACCACGGCGAGCGGCCAGACGGTCTGGGCCAGGCCCGCGGCCCGCTCGGCCAGCCCCATCTCCGCGCCGCGGGATGCCTGCTCGGCGGCGAACCACAGCGTGAGCAGGCACAGCGTGACCGTCGTCCACCAGCAGGTGGCAGGCCGCAGGCCCCACGGCACGTCCTCGCCCCGCTGCATCGCGAAGATCGGCCACAGGATCAGGCCGGCGAAGCCGATGCCCGCCCACCAGGCGTGCACGACCGAGCCGCCCAGGTGCTCGGGGAACGCGGCGACAAGCATGCCGGCGACGCCCGCGGCGATCAGCACCAGCCGACCGGGGAGCGCGGCCCCCCGCAGCGCGAGCGCCGTCACGATGTCGCACGCCCCCACCACCACGAACGTGAGCGTCATGACCCAGCTGTCCGTCGCGCCCTGCCCGGCCAGCGCGCTCACCGTGTTGTTGAATGCGTCGAACGACGCGGGCTGCACCGTGGCGGCGGCCGTCAGGCCGCCGACGAGAAGCAGGGGAGCCGCGGCCGAAGAGACCGCCCCCCACCATGGCACGTCTGGCACAACCGGAGCTCCTTATTTCATTGCTATCTAGCAACTAAATAATAGATCCAGACCGGGGGACTCCGTTCACCGCCCCATCTCACTGTGTTCAGTGCCCCTTCTGCCGGGAGCACACCCGGCCGCTTCAGTAGTTCATGCCCATCGCGCAGCGCACTTCGTCAAGCGTGGCATCGGCGATCACGCGGGCCCGCTCGCACCCGTCACGCAGCACGCCCCGCACGTACCCCAAATCCGCGGCGAGCTCAGCGCGCCGGGCGCGGATCGCCGCGAACCGCTCGTTGACCGCCTCGGTGACGGTGGCCTTGAGGGCGGCGGCGCCGCCGTCGCCGATCTCGTCCGCCACCGCGACCGGGTCGGCGCCCGTGCACAGCGCCGCGAGCAGCACCAGGGACGACACCTCGGGCCGGGTCGCCGGGTCGTAGCTGATGCGCTTTCGCGAGTCGGTCTTCGCCGACTTGATGAGCCGCGCCGTGTCGTCGGCGGTCGCCGCGAGCGCGATCGCGTTGCCGCGGCTCTTGCTCATCTTCCTGCCGTCGGTGCCGAGCAGCAGCGGCGCGGCGGACAAAAGCGCGTCCGGCTCGGGGAACACGCGCCCATACCGCTCGTTGAACCGCCGCGCGACCAGCCGCGTGAGCTCGACATGCGGCAGCTGGTCCTGCCCGACCGGGACGAGGTTCGCCTTGCAGAACAGGATGTCGGCCGCCTGGTGCACCGGGTAGGTGAACATCAGCCCGCTCACCGACGACTGCCGCGAGTGCGCGATCTCGTCTTTCACGGTCGGGTTCCGCTCCAGTTCGGGCACGGACACCAGGCTGAGGAACGGCAAGACCAGCTGGTTGAGGGCGGGTACCGCGCTGTGGGCGAATATCACAGAACGGTCCGTGGCGACTCCGATCGCCAGGTAGTCGAGCACCAGCTGTGTGGCGGCGTCGGCCAGGCGGCCGCCCGTGTCCCGGTCGGTGAGCACCTGGTAGTCGGCGATCAGCACGAACAGTTCGGCGCCGGCCTGCTGAAGCCGCACGCGGTTGTGCAGGGTGCCGAAGTAGTGGCCCAGGTGCAGCGGGCCGGTCGGCCGGTCCCCGGTGAGGATGCGGAACTG
>NZ_JASIAL010000446.1:0-2592 GCF_030042015.1 Trebonia sp.
TCGTACATGTGCCGCGGGATCCCGGTCGGCGAGTCGGTCTCCCTGACGGTCTCGATCGCCGGGTTCGGCCGGACGAGGCGCTCGCGCTCATACCCCACCCAGGACGAGCGCGGGCCGGTCTCGCCGTCCGGCAGCGCGAACACCAAGCCCGCGAAGTTCGCCGCCCCCGCGCGCAGCGCCTCCTCGGCCGACGCCGCCGGCACGCTCCCCACCAGCAGCAGGTCACTGGACACTCGCGAGGTCATGCCGCTTAACATACGCAGCCCTGCATCTCAGGCGACAGGGGGTAGCTTTTTCGGGTGACCCGTGCGCCCATCTCGCTTCCCGGCCGGACCGTCATCGTCGACTACGGAGAGGTCATCTCGCTTGGGCAGTCAGCCGCCGACCGGGATGCGATCAGCGCCCTGGCCGGGGTGGACGGCGCGAAGTTCTGGCCCGCCTACTGGGCCCACAGGTCGGGCCTGGACCTGGGCCGGGCCGGCGTCGCCGCCTACTGGCGCGCGATCGCCAGCGAGATCGGCGCCAGCTGGGACGACGCGCGGGTACACGAGCTGTGGGCGGCGGACCTGCGCAGCTGGATGCGGATCAACCCCCAGACGATCGAGGTGCTTTCTGACCTGAAGGCGGGCGGCACCAGGCTGGCGCTGCTGTCCAACGCCGGGCCCGACTACGGCAGCTACTTCCGGCACGGCCCGCTCGGCGACTTCCTCGCGGCCTGCTACGTCAGCGGCGAGCTCAACTTGCTGAAGCCGCAGCCAGAGATCTTCCGGCACGTCCTCGCCGACCTGGGCATCGGCGCCGCCGAGGCGGTGTTCATCGACAACAAAGAAGCCAACGTGCGGGGCGCGCAGGCCCTCGGGATCACCGGCCACGTTTTCACGGGCACCGAGGACCTGCGCGCCTTCCTGGCGTCACTCGCCTGATCAGGCGAACCGGCGCCGCAGCCACAAGAAAGTGGCCCGGCTGGTAGGGTCAGCAGCTGCCTGATGCCGAGCCTGGCGCAGCACTCCTGAACGGCCTGGCTCATGCCGGGAGGAGGCCCGGCATTCGCGCCGTGGGACAGGCTCGCCGCCGGGAACTTGTTGGGGCATGCCCGCTGGCGGTGATCAGATCGGTCATGCTACGCCCTCCGCAGCCGGGGACCGAAACGTGTCGCGGAACAGCGCCTCGATGCTCTCGTCGTCCAGCCCCGCCCGGCGGGCCTTGGCCAGCCACCGCGTCAGCTCCTGCCGCAGCGGGCCGTGCGCGGCCAGCGAGACGCCGCTCAGGGTCGCGGTCACGAAGGTCCCGATTCCCGGCCGGGCCGCGACAAGCCCCGCGTGCTCGAGCTCCTTGTAGGCCTTGAGCACGGTGTTCGGATTGATCGCCAGGCTTGCCACCACGTCCTTGACGGTCGGGAGCTGGTCGCCCTCGTGCAGCAAGCCCAGCCGGAGCGCGTGCCGTACCTGCTGGACGATCTGCTGGTATGGTGACACGCCCGAGCGGGCGTCCAGGTGGAACTCGATCAACGGAACCAAACCTCTATTCATCTAGGTTCCTAGATGAACCCCCTTCTAGGGGTGCCCGTGTCGAGCCAAATAGCCACGCGCCAGGGAGGATGCCATGACGTCCAGGATCGGCAATGTCGCCTTCGACTGCCACGACGTGCTGAAGCTAGCCGCCTTCTGGTCGGCAGTGCTTGGCCGCCCGCTCGATAAGGGCAGCAGCGAGCTGTTCGCCTCCATCGGCGGAGCCGACGCCGAACGGCCGGAGCCGGCCTGGTACTTCAACAAGGTGCCCGAAGCGAAGCAGGCCAAGAACCGTGTCCACCTCGACCTGGTGAACCCCGACCCGTCAGCCGTCGACGAACTCATAGCGCTCGGTGCCACGGTCGTCAGCCAGCATCGGCTGGGGGACGGAAGCCACAGCTGGACCGTGCTGCAAGACCCCGAGGGCAACGAATTCTGCATCGCGGTCAAGAGCTTCACCGGCTGGGACTGACCCGGCAGGTGATCGGGTTCTGGCTCAGGTGCTCCAAGAGGGGGTTACCCACGGTGATGCCTTGGAGTGGCTTCCCCGGCGCCCTGCCGGAAGTACCAACCTCTTCTTCACCAGCCCGCCATACGCCGACTTTGCCGGGGGCGGGACCACAGTTGTCGTCGCTCGGCGACTCGGACGAGTCGCAGGCGGCTTCGAGATTCACGAGGACTTCATGCTTGAAGCTCGTCGCCGCTTTCCTTCCCGTTATCCCGGCCCGCGCGTGCACCGGCGCCGGCGTTGTGTATCCAGGCGGTGATGGCGTCTTGCCATGACTGGAGGTAGGCGGGGTATTCATCGGCGAATTCACGCAGCTTGCGGCTGGCGGGGCCGGTGAGTGCGGTTAGCTGATAGGTGACTTCGACCTCGCTGTGGCGGCCGGCGGCGCTGACCGTGATCGTCACGGTGCCGGCCTGGTCGCCGGGGGTCACGCGGGCGTAGGAGATGCGCTGGCCTGGTTGCCGGTCTGTCACGAGCCAGATGGTGGGCCGGCCGTGGGCGCTGGTTTCGAAGACGGTTCCCGGCTCGGTGTCGTCGGGGGCCGGGGCCGGGAAGGCGGGGTGCCATCCATGTGCC
>NZ_JASIAL010000447.1:0-18131 GCF_030042015.1 Trebonia sp.
GCCGTTAAGGCGCGGCCGGGGGGTTCCGGGGGGTCGCCCCCCCGGGCCAGCCAACCCCCCTAGAACCTCATCCAGTGCTGGTAGCACTCGTAGCCGACGTCATGCCGGGCGAAGTGCGCCGCCTCCGAGCGCTTGACCGCGAGGTAGGCCGCCGAACGCAGCGGGCCGAGCGCCGACATCAGCAGCGAGTCCGCCGCCAGGGCGTCCAGCGCCTCCGGCAGCGAAGCGGGCAGCCGTGCCACGGCAAGCCGGGACCGTTCGGAAGAAGAAAGGGTGGCGGGATCGGCCAGGAGCGGCTGACCTGGATCGAGCCTGCGGCGGATCCCGTCAAGGCCCGCGTGGATGAACCCGCCGAGGGCGAGGTAGGGGTTGCCGCTTGAGTCGCACGGCTTGAGCTCGAGGTTGACCGAGCCGGTCGCGCCGATGGGCGAGCAGATGCGCACCGCGGCCTCCCGGTTGTCGGGGCCGTAGCACGTGTAAGCGCCGGACCACGTCGACGGCGCGAGCCGCCGGTAGCTGTTCACGCTCCCGCAGGTCAGCGCGACGAGGGCGGGCAGGTGCGCGAGCACGCCGCCCACGAAGTGGTGGCCGAGCCTGGACAGCCCGAACTGGCCGGACGGGTCCGCGAAGGCGTTACCCCCGTGCGACCACAGCGAGGCGTGCAGGTGGGCGCCGTTGCCCGCCTGGTCCGGCAGCGGCTTGGGCGCGAAGCTCGCCCACAGCCCGTGCCTGATCGCGACCGCACGCACGGTCTCGCGCAGCAGGACATGGTTGTCCGCGGCGCGCAGCGCCGTCGCGTGCCCGATGGGTATTTCCTGCTGGCCGTGGCCAAGCTCGGGGTAATAGTGCTCGACCTCTAGACCTTGTTTGTTCAGCGCGCCGACGAGGTCGATCGTATAGTCGTGCGCTAGGTGAAAACCGGTAGCAGAGTAGCACAGGCTTTCGTCGATTGGCACGAAATCCGCACGGTCGCGGCGGCCGAGCGAGAACTCTGGCTCGAACGCCGCCTGCAGCTCGTACCCGTCGGCGCCCAGCTCGGCGATCGCCTGCCTGAGGAAGGTGCGCGCGCACCCGTCCCACGGCGTGCCGTCCGGGTTTACCTGGTCCGCGAGCATAGCGGCGGCACCGAACGCGTATGGCAACGTGACGAAAGTGTTAGGGTCCGGCTTGATCCGCACCTCGCCGACCGGCCCCATGCCGTCGACGGGCGCCAGTTCGTCCATCATCGACATCGCCATCATCGCCCGGGTGTGGCCGATGCCGCTGTCGATCCGCTCGGCGAGCCGCGCCGTCGCCGCCGCCTTGCCGCGGACGATCCCGCCGTGGTCGGCGTACAGGAATCGCACCAGCGAGACGTTCTCCTCGCGGGCTCGCCGCAGGATGTCGGTCATAGCGCGAAGAGTATCTTTCTGACCATGCCACCACGGTCCGGGGCGCGTGATCTGCGCGCGTCTGACTCAGACCGCGACCGGGTAGTCGCCATGCTGGCCGCCGCGCTCGCCGACGGCCGCCTCACTCCCGATGAGCATTCCGAACGAACCGAGGCGGCTCTTTCAGCCCGCACCCTGGGCGAGCTCGCGGGGCTGACCGCCGACCTGGCCCCGGCTGCCGAGCAGCCGGTCCATCTGGACGACAAAGTGGTCGCGGCGCTGGCGCGCACCGAGGAACGGCAGCCGGGCAGCCCGGTGGCCTCGATCGAGGAAGCGACCCGCATCCTGAACCTGCCCGCGGTCCGCGACCGATACGAGGAAGCCGCCGCCTACGCCCTGCGCGAGCGGTTCACCTACAAGGAGTTCCTCGCCGCCGTGCTCGGCGAGGAAGTCGCGCGGCGCAGGCGGCACCTGGTCCGGCAGGCGCACTTCCCCCGCGCCAAGCGGATCGAGGACTTCGACTTCGCCGCCAACCCCAACGTCTCGCCCGGGCAGGTCGCCGCCCTGTGCCATCCTGCCTGGGTGACCGCCGGGCAGCCGCTGTGCCTGATCGGCGGCTCCGGCACCGGCAAGTCGCATCTGCTCATCGGCATCGGCACCGCGATCGCCGAGGCAGGCCTGAAGGTCCGCTACACGACCACCGCGAACCTGGTCAACGAGCTCGCCGAGGCCGTCGATGACAGGCAGCTGAGCAAGGTGCTGGCCCGCTACGGCCGCTGCAACCTGCTCTGCCTGGACGAGTTCGGCTACCTCGAGCTCGACGCCGCGGGCGTCCGGCTGCTGTTCCAGGTCTTCACCGACCGCGAGGAACGCCGCTCGATCGCCGTCGCGTCGAACGCCACGTTCTCCGAGTGGAACCGGTTCTTCACCGACCCCAGGCTCTGCGCCGCGATCGTCGAAAGGCTCACCTACGGCGCCCAGATCATCGAGACCGGCAGCGAGTCCTACCGGCTCGTCCAGGCCGCCCGCGCGCGCCCCGAGCAGTAGCCGCGGGTCGGCGGCCCGCCGCAGGACGTCGGTCATGGGCAAAAAGGGTATGTTCTGACCATGCCACCACGGCCCGCGCCACGCGATCTGCGCGCGTCCGACTCAGATCGCGACCGGGTGATTGCCATGCTGGCCGCCGCGCTCGGCGACGGCCGCCTTACCCAGGACGAGCATTCCGAACGCATGGCGGCGGCTCTTTCCGCCCGCACGCTCGGCGAGCTCGCTGGGCTGACCTCCGACCTGGCCCCGCCCGCGCAGCAGCCGGTCCGGCTGGACGACGGGAAGGTCGTGGCGGCGGTGTTCAGCACCGAGGAGCGGCACGGCCGCTGGGTGGTCCCGCCGGTCATGACGTGCTCGGCCGTGTGCGGTGAGGCCGTGCTCGACCTGCGCGAGGCGATGCTGCAGGACCGGCACGTCGTGCTCAACGTGTACGCGTTCTTCGGCCGGGTGCGGCTGATCGTGCCGGCGGGCGTCGAGGTCGCGATGAACGGGACCGAAGTGATCGGCCGCCAGCGGGGCGCGACGGTGAAGTGGGTGCCGTCCTCCGCGGACGTTCCCGTGGTCGAGGTCCGCGGGCTGCTGGTCATGAGCGAGGTGCTTGTGCGCACGCCGCCGCGACCGCGCCGCTGGCTGCCGCGGCGGCGGCGAGCCTCGCTACCGTAACGCGGCGTCAGTCGTACTTGATCGAGCTGTACGCGCTCAGCTTCCACAGGGCGTGCTCGCTCCTGATGGACCTGATCGTGCCGGAACGGGACCGCATCACCAGCGAGTGCGTGGTGGCCCCGCCGCGCTTGTAGCGGACCCCGGCCAGCAGCTCGCCGTCGGTGATCCCGGTGGCCGCGAAGAACACGTCGTCGGAGGAGACCAGGTCGTCGGTGGTGAGCACCCGGTCCAGGTCGTGCCCGGCGTCGAGGGCACGGCGGCGCTCGGCGTCGTCGCGGGGGGCGAGCTTGCCGAGGATCACCCCGCCGAGGCACTTCAGCGCGCTGGCCGCGATGACCCCTTCCGGGGTCCCGCCGATGCCGAGCATGAGGTCGATCCCGGTGTCGGCGCGCGCCGCCATGATCGCGCCGGCCACGTCCCCGTCGGTGATCAGGTGAATCCGCGCGCCGCTCGCGCGGACCGCCGCGATCAGGTCCGCGTGCCGCGGCCGGTCCAGGATGACCACGGTGACGTCGTTCGCCGAGATGCCCTTGGCCTTGGCCACCGCGGCGACGTTGGCGGCGGGGGGCGCGTTGATGTCGACCACGCCGGCCGCCTCCGGGCCGGTGGCCAGCTTGCTCATGTAGAAGACCGCGGACGGGTCGTACATCGAGCCGCGCTCGGCGACCGCGAGCACCGAGATCGCGTTCGGCATCCCGTTGGCGCACAACCTGGTGCCGTCGATCGGGTCGACGGCGACGTCGCAGGCCGGGCCGGTGCCGTCGCCGACCTCCTCGCCGTTGAACAGCATCGGGGCGTTGTCCTTCTCGCCTTCGCCGATGACCACGACACCGCGCATCGACACGGAGTTGATGAGCCTGCGCATCGCGTTCACGGCGGCCGCGTCCGCCCCGATCTTGTCCCCGCGCCCTACCCAGCGTGCGGCCGCCATCGCGGCCGCCTCAGTGACCCGGGCGAGTTCAAGCGCCAGGTTCCGGCTGGGCGCGTGCCGTCCCGGCTCAGGCGTCCCCGGTATGCCCGCATCGCGGGAGGTATCGATCTGCTCGTCCGTCATGGTGAATGTTCTACCCCGCTCGCGGCGTTAGCCGCGGCGGGGCCGGGCCTGGTTCAGGGCGCTGGCGAAAGTCTCGGGCGACTGCGCCCCGGACACCGCGAGCGCCATGTCGAAGACGAAGAACGGGACCCCGCCGATGCCGAGCTCGCGGGCCATCCGTTCGTCCTGCCGCACCGCGTCGGCGTACGCGTCACCGTCGAGGATCTCGCCGACCTTGCCGTAGTCGAGTCCCGCGTCCGCCGCCACCTCGGCGAGCACATCCCGGTCGAAGACCTGCAGCGCCTGCGCGAAGTAGGCCTCGTTGACCGCGGCGACGAGCTCGCGCTGCACGCCGCTCTCGCGGCCGAGGTGGAGCACGCGGTGGATGTCGAACGTGTTGCCGATGGGCCTGTCGGAGTCGAAACCGAGCCCCTCGGCCCGGGCCAGCGCGGCGACGCGCGCGTCGGCGGCGAGCGCCTCCTCTTCGGCCATGCCGTATTTCCTGCTCAGCATCCTCACGACGGTGTCCCGCTGGCCCTTGGGGTAGTCGGGATCCAGCTCGAACGAGCGGTACACGACCTCGACCTCGTCGCGATGCCCGAAGGCGCGCAGCGCCTTCTCGAACCGCGCCTTGCCGACATAGCACCACGGGCAGACGACGTCGCTCCAGATATCCACGCGCATGCCTACAGCCTAGATGCCGCGTCGAGCGGCCACGCGCGGGCGAGCGGCGGGCGAGCGGCTCAGAACGGGGCGCCTGCGGCGCCAGGGTCGGGCCCGGCGTCGTCGGGTTCGCGGGCCGCGATCGCGGTGGTCAGCCTGGCCCGGGCCCCGTCCAGCCATTCGGCGCAGATCGCGGCCAGCTTCTCGCCGCGCTCCCACAGGTCGAGTGACTGCTCGAGGGACAGCCCGCCCGCCTCGAGCCGCTTCACCACACCGGCGAGCTCGTCACGTGCCTGCTCGTAGGAGAGTGATTCACGATCTGTCACGAAATAGATCCTACTCGTGGTCGCCGTCGCCGGTGGCGACAGCGCGAACGGCGAGCTGGTCTTCCGCGAACCGTACGGTGAGCAGCTCGCCGGGGGACACCTGCGCGACCGCGCGGACCACGGCCGAGTCAGCGCGCTGCACGATCGCGTAGCCGCGCCGCAGCGTCGCGGCGGGCGAGAGCGCGAGCAGCCTGGCGCGCGTGTGGGCGATGTCGTCGCTGGCCCGCGCGAGGCTGCCGTCCAGCGACTGGCGGGCGCGCCTGGCGAGGGCGTCGACCTGCTCGGCCTGGCGCTCGATCTCGCGTACCGGGTCGGCAAGCGCCGGGCGCGACCTGACGGCGTCTAGCCAGGCTCGCTCGCGGTCCAGCCAGCCGAGCACCGAGCGGCGGGCCCGGTCGCGCAGCTGGGTGACCAGCGCGAACTCCTCCGTGACGTCGGGAACGACCCGTTTGGCCGCGTCGGTCGGCGTGGATGCCCGCAGGTCAGCCACGTAGTCGAGGAGCGGCGTGTCCTGCTCGTGCCCGATCGCGCTCACCACGGGAGTCCGGCAGGCCGCCACCGCCCTGATCAGGTCCTCGTCGGAGAACGGCAGCAGGTCCTCCACGGAGCCGCCGCCCCTGGCGATGATGATCACGTCCACGTCCGGGTCCTCGTCCAGCCGCCGCAGCGCGGCGATGACGTCCCCGGCCGCGTACGGGCCCTGCACCGCGGTCTGCTCGATCCTGAACTTGACGGCCGGCCAGCGGTGCTCGGCGTTGCGGACGACGTCGCGCTCGGCCGCGGACTCGCGCCCGCAGATCAGGCCGATCACGCCGGGCAGGAACGGCAGGGCGCGCTTGCGCTGGGGGTCGAACAGGCCCTCGGCGGCGAGCGCGCGGCGCAGCCTGTCCAGCCGCGCCAGCAGCTCGCCGACCCCCACGGCGCGGATCTCGAGTCCGGTCAGCGCGAACGAGCCGCGCGTCGCGTTGAACTCGGGCTTGGCGAACACGACCACCCGGGCGCCCGTCACGGGCGCGGGGCTGGCCGCCTCGAACACCTGCCGCGTGCAGATGACCTGGACGGAGACGGCCGCGACCGGATCCCGGAGGGTGAGGAACACGGCGGCGCCGCGCTTGCTGCACTCGGCGATCTGTCCCTCGACCCAGACCCGGCCCAGGCGTCCGATCCAGCCGCCGACGAGCTGAAGCACCGTCCGCACCGGGACCGGGGACTCGGCGGACGTCTCTAGGGCCATGCCACCATCCCACCACGGTCGGCGGACCGCGCGGCGCAGCCGCCGCGCGACTCGCCGGGGCGCGTGCTACTCCTCGGCGAGCTTGGCGATGCGGCGCTCGAACATGGTGATCACGTCCGCGCGGCCCGCGTGCCCCTTCTCGTACTCGATGAGCTGGCCGAGCTCGGCAGGCGTGAGGTTCCGGAGCCTGGCGCGCAGCGAGGCGACCGACAGGCTGTCGTAGTTCGGAACCGGCGGCTCGCCGGCCGCCGCCGCAGCCTCCGTCGGCAGCACCTTGACGTGCCCGCCCACCGCGGTCTCGGGAACGGCGGTCTCTGGGACCGCGGTCTCGGGAACCGCGGTCTCTGGGACCGCGGTCTCGGGAACGGCCGTCTCAGGCGCCGCCGTCTCCGGGGCGGCCGACTGCGGGGCGGCGGCCTCGGGGACGGCCGTTTCAGGAGCGACGGTGTCCGCGGGGGCCGCGGCGGACTTGTTCCGGAACTTGTCCGTGATGGACAGCAGCTGGCCGATTCCCGCGAACATGGCCCGCAGCGTATTCGCTGGGGCATCCTTGACGCGCTCGTTGACCTGCGGGACTCGCATAATCACACTCTCCTCGGAGGACGGGTACCACCAGTGTGCCGCAGCAGGGCCCCGTCCGTTGTGCCTTAGTTAAGGAGGTATCTTGGCGGTTTCCCGCCAGACACGCAAATGTGAAGCTGGCTGACACACGGCGTTATGCACGACCACCGATATAAAGCGGTCGTCTGGCCGGCGGACCGGGTCTCTCGCCTACCATGGGAGGCATGTCCGAGACCCACCGCCGGGTCCTGCTGGCGAAGCCACGAGGCTACTGCGCAGGGGTCGACCGAGCCGTGCAAGCTGTGGAGATCGCGCTTGACCGGTTCGGCGCGCCAGTTTACGTGCGCAAGCAGATCGTACACAACACTCATGTGGTCAACGAATTGGAGAAGCGGGGCGCGGTCTTCGTCGAGGAGACCGACGAGGTGCCCGAGGGCGGCGTCGTGGTGTTCTCCGCGCACGGCATCGCGCCTGAGGTGCGCCTGGCTGCGCAGCAGCGCGGGCTGCGCGCGATCGACGCCACCTGCCCGCTCGTCACCAAGGTGCACAACGAGGCGCGGCGCTTCGCGGCCGGTGACTACGACATCCTGCTGATCGGCCACGACGGCCACGAGGAGGTTGTCGGCACGACCGGCGAGGCCCCGGCGCGGGTCCGCCTGGTCGACGGGACCGACGGCGCGGCCACGGTCGAGGTGCGCGATCCGGCCAAGGTGGTGTGGCTGTCCCAGACGACCCTGTCGGTGGACGAGACCACCCAGACGGTCGCCGCGCTGCGGGAGCGTTTCCCGCAGCTGGTCGACCCGCCGAGCGACGACATCTGCTACGCGACCCAGAACCGGCAGGCCGCGGTCAAGGTGATCGCCCGCGAGGCGGACGTCGTGCTCGTCGTCGGCTCGCCGAACTCGTCCAACTCGGTCCGCCTCGTCGAGGTGGCCAAGGACGCGGGGGCGGGCGCCGCCTACCTCGTGGACGACGCGGGCGAGGTCGAAGACCGCTGGCTTGCGGGGGCCGGCACGGTCGGCGTCACCAGCGGGGCCTCGGTTCCCGAGGAGCTGGTCAGCGGCGTGCTCGCCAAGCTGGACAGGCTCGGGTTCAGCGACGTGGAGGAGGTCGAAGCCGTCACCGAGCGGATGTCGTTCCAGCTCCCGCGCGAGCTTCGCAAATAGCCTCAACGCCGGCGTCAACACCGGCGTCAGGGCCGGCCTCAAGGCCGGGCCGGGCGGCGAGCAGTTCCGGCGCGGACAGCGGTCGCGCCGTGTCCACGACGGCCGCGGGCCCTGGCAGCTCGGCCTCCACGATGCCGAGCTCGGCAAGCCGCCTGGCGCTGACGAGCACCCGGCTTTCCAGCGACCCGACGGCGGCGTTGTAGGCGCCGACCGCGTCGGTCAGCGACTTGCCGAGCCGCTCCACGTGCCGCCCCAGCCCGGACAGCCGCTCGTGCAGCTGACGCCCGAGGTCGAACACTGCCCGCGCGTTGTCGGAAAGCGCCTGCTGCTGCCACGCGTACTGCGCCGTGCGAAGCGTCGACACCAGCGTGGTCGGCGTGGCGATGTGCACCCGGCGCGAGATCGCGTGCTCAAGCAGGCCGGGATCGCGCTCGAGGGCCGGCGCGAGGAACGCCTCGCCGGGGATGAACAAGATCACGAATTCCGGGGTTTCCCGCAGCGCGTTCCAGTACGCCCTGGCGCCGAGCTGGTCGACGTGGGCGCGCAGCTGCCGCGCGTGCGCGTTCAGCCGGTCCTCGCGCACCTGGTCGTCGGCCGCCTCGGCGGCTTCCAGGTAGGCGGCGAGCGAGACCTTGGAGTCGACGACGATGTTCTTGCCCCCGGCCAGCCGCACCACCATGTCCGGCCGCTGGCCGGAGTCGAGGACGACCTGCTCGTCGAAGTCACACCGGTCCGCCATCCCGGCCAGCTCGACGACCCGGCGCAGCTGCAGCTCGCCCCACCGCCCGCGCGCCTCCGGCCGGCGCAGCGCGCTGACCAGCGCCCTGGTCTGCTCGCGCAGCTGCTCGGCACCGCGCCGGGTGAACTCGACCTGCGCGGCGAGCTCGGCGTGCGAGCGCGTGCGCGCCAGGTCGGACTCGCGCAGCTGCTGCTCGACGCGGGCCAGCGTCTCGCGCATCGGCCCGACCAGCTGCTCGACGTCGAAACGCTGCGCGAGCTGGCCGTCGGCGAGCGCGGTCTTCTCGCGCGCGGTCCGCTCGACCAGCGCGACGGCCTCTTCGGCGGCGCGGGCGCGCGCCTCCGCGGCGGCAAGGCGGCTGCGCGGCAGCAGGTATCCGATTACCGTGCCGATGGCGAGGCCGGCCAGCAGGGCGACGACGATCATGAGTCCAGTATTGGCACAGCCGCGCCCACCCGGCCCGGCGACACGCGCGGCGGGCGGCGACAATGGTTGTCGTGCGGCCGGCTGGTTTGCGCCAACAGGGAAGCAGGGCGATCGAGGTACGCGCGATCGGGCAGCGATCCCGGTCCGGAGACCTGATTCTGCGTGACGTTTCGCTAGCTGTCGACCACGGCGAACTGATCGCGATCATCGGCACAAGCGGGCCGGCCAACACGACGCTGCTCGACGCGATGTCGGGGCTGCGCCCCCCGTGGAGCGGCTCGGTGCTCAGGGCCCCCGGACGCGTCGGGTATGTCCCGCGGGGCGACGCGATCCACGCCTCGCTGCCGCTCGCCCGGACGCTGCGGTACACGGCCTCGCTGCGGGAGGTCGCCGCGGGGGACGCCGCCGTCGACGACGTGCTGCGCGTGCTCGACCTGTCCGGCCGTGCCGTGCGGCCGGCCGGCGACCTGTCCCGCGGCGAGCGCAAACAGGCGTCGATAGCGGCCGAGCTGCTGGTCAGGCCCGGGCTGTTCTTCCTCGACGAGCCGACGTCCGGGCTGGACCCGGCGCGCGCCGCGGAACTGATGCGGGTGCTGCGGCGCCTGTGCGACAACGGGGCGACCGTGGTGCTCACCACCCACAACCCGCTGGACGCCGACCGCTGCGACAAGATCGCGGTGCTGGCCAACGGGGGTCACCTCGCCTTCTTCGGCACCCCGGCGGCCGCCCGCGACTACTTCGGCGCGGACAGTCTTGACGAGATCTACGAGCGGCTGGCCGGGCTGGGCGATCCGGCTAAGGCATGGTCCCGCCGCTTCTTTCCCTTTTCCCGAACGCACAATGGCGTCTCCCCAGCCCCCGTCGTCCCGCGCCAGCCCGGTCCGGACGTCCGGCTCCCCGACTCCGCCGGGCCGCTTCCCGCGGCCGGGGCCCCGGCCCCGGCCCCGGCCCCGGTGCTGCGCACGCTGTGGCAGTGGTCGGTGCTCACCAGGCGCAACGCCGACATCCTCAGCCGCACCAGGCGGACGCTGGCCATCCTGGGCGGAGCGCCCGCCGCGGTGCTGCTGGTCTTCCTCGTGCTGTTCCGGCCGGGGGCGTTCGACGCCGCACACCCCAGCCCAGAGGCGAGCGTGCTGATCGTGTTCTGGGTGGCGTTCGGCGCTTTCTTCACCGGCCTGGCCTACGGGCTGCCGCAGATCTGCGCCGAACTCGGGGTGCTCCGCAGGGAGCGCTTCGCCGGCCTCGGCGCGGGCGCCTACGTGCTGGCCAAGGCCGCGGTGCTGGTTCCCCTGCTCGCGGTGGCCGACGCGGCCCTCCTCGTGGTGCTGCGCGCGCTCGGCCGGCTGCCCGCCGCCGGCGACTACCCGGCGGCGTTCGTCACCCTGCTGCTGTCCTCGGCGGCCGCGCTCGGGCTCGGCCTGCTGATCTCGGCGGCCGTCTCACGGCCGTCGCAGGCCACGATCGCGATGCCGCTCGCCTGCGTCCCGCTGGTGCTGCTCGCCGGCGCGATCCTGCCGGTGCCCGCGATGGCCCCGGTCGGCCGCTGGGTCAGCTACGCGACGGCGGACCGCTGGGCGTTCGAGGCGCTCGGGCACAGCCTGGGCGTCCGGCAGCTGCTTGCGGGCGGCAGGTCGCCGCTTGGCGTGCCGCTGCTCGCCTCCTACGGCACGACGTTCGACCGCGCGGTGGCCGTCGACTGGCTGGTCCTGGCCTGCTTCACCGCAGCGTTCTTCGCCGCGACCATCGCGCTCGTGATCCGCAAGACTTCGCGTCCGCCTCACCCGGCACGCTGACCCCCCGGTTCCCCGGCCCGTTCGCGGTCGGCGCCTGCAAACGGCCGGCGCCCGCTAACGGCCGGAACCGCGGTGCCGGGACGTGGCGTCCAAGCGGCATGAGACGGTTCGTGTCCGCAGGCCTGTTCGCGTCGTGCGCTGCCATCGTTGTCACCGGCTGCGGGACGCAGGTTGCCTCTGTCCAGACACTTTCGGCCCCGAAGGCGCCGGCGTCACCGGCCAAGGCGCCATCGCCCGCGGCCCTTTCCCCCCGCCAGCGCGCCGAGGCCGACGCGGCGGCGATCCGCGCGTCGTTCGTGCCACCGCCGGGCGCGCGTCGCCTGCCCGCCGCCCCAGACGCCGCCGGCGGCGCGCTCAGGCAGCCCGTGCAGCTGCCTGACACGCCGAACCTGGTGGACGACACGTCCTGGTGGCTGGCACCAGGCCAGCCGGAGGCGGTGCTGGCCTGGGAGCGGGCGCACCTGCCGCGGCGCTTCGCCAGCGCGGGCTCGGGCACGAGCTACGCGGGCGGCGCGGCGGCGGAATGGTGGGATGAGTTCTCGCTGCCCGCGGTCCCGGCCGTGCTGAACTCGCGGGAGCTCATCGTTCAGGTGGTCAGCGCCGGCCAGGGGCAGACCGCGATCAGGGTCGACGCCCAGGTGATCTGGCTGCCGGCCAAGCCGGCCGCGGAACGGGTGCCGGCCGGCGCGAAGTTGCTGATGCTGCGCGACCTGCCCGGCCTGGCGGGCGGCAAGCCGCCCGCTCCCGTCACGGTCACGAACAACGCGAAGGTGGCGAAGATCGCCTCACTCGCCGACGGGCTGCCCGTGTTCCCGCCTGGTGTCTACAGCTGCCCCGCGGACAACGGCCAGGGGCTCATGCTGACGTTCAGCGGCGCCGGCGACCGGACCCTCGCCGTGCTTGTGGCCGATTCGACGGGGTGCGGCACGGTCTCGTTCACGGTCGGCGGGAAGTCGCTGCCCGCCTTGTGGGACGGGGCGTCGTTCGTCCAGCAGGTGCTCGCGGTCGCGGGCCTGCACTGGTAGCTAGCCGGATTCAGCCAGCTGGGATAGGACAAAGTCAGCGCGCCCGGACCTGCCAGCACATCAAGGCCCGTGACTGACTGGGAGCGACCATGAAACGATTGCCCGGCGCAATACTGGCCACGTCCTGCGCTGCGATCGCCGTCAGCGCCTGCGGGACGCAGGCCGCCACCGTGCAGCCGGGGTCATCAGCACCGGCGGCCGTCTCCCCCCGGCAGCGGGCCGCGGCCGACGCGGCGGCAATCCTCGCGTCGTTCGTGCCCCCGGCGGGCGCGCGCCGGCTGACCGCCGCACCCGGTGCCGGCGGGGGCGCGCTCAGCCAGCCGATCCAGGTGCCCGGAGGGAACCTGGTCGATGACGTGTCCTGGTGGCTGGCACCAGGGCCGCCGGAGGCTGTGCTGGCCTGGGAGCAGGCGCACCTGCCAGGGCGCTTCGCCAGCGCTGGCTCGGCCGAGGCGGGCGGGCGCGACGGGCTCTACGAATGGTCGCACGAGTTCTCGCTGCCCCCTGTCCCGGCTGTGCTCGACTCGCGCGAGCTCGTCGTCCAGGTGGTCAGCGCGGGTGCGAACCAGACCGCGATCAGGGTCGATTCGCAGGTGACGTGGCTGCCGGCCAAGCCGGCCGGCGAACGGGTGCCGGCCGGGACGGTCTCGGTGACGATCAGCGAGGTCACCGGGGCGGGCAGCAAGCCGCCCGCCCCGGTGACCGTCACGAACAAAGCCACGTTGCGGAAGATCGTGTCGCTCGCCGACGCGCTGCCGGTGTTCCCGCCGGGTATACACAGTTGCCCGCCGAGCGGCGGCCTGCTGCTTGAACTGGCATTCCGCGACGCCGGCGGCCGGGTGCTCGCCGTGGTGGACGCCAATCAAGGGGGGTGCGGCACGGTCTCCTTCACGGTCGGCGGCACGTCGACGCTCACGTTGTGGCACGGGGCGAGCTTCGTGCCGCAGGTGCTCAAGGTCGCTGGCCTGCACTGGTAGCACCGGGCAGCCGGAGCCAGCCGGGTTAGCAGCCCGGGCGGGGGGCCAGGCCCGTCAGGTCGGGCTCGTGGTCGCGGTAGGTGCGCTCGGCGAAGTCGAGGAACGCCGACACGTCGGACCGGGTCGAGGCGAGACCGAGTGACACCCGGACCGCGCCGCCCGACGGCATGCCGACCGCGTCAAGGAAGCCGTCCATCGTCGGCCAGCGCCGCGGGAACCGCTGCCCGCCCAGCGCGGCCGCCCGCCACGGGGCGCGCAACGCCGCCCTGGTCAGCCCGAATGCCCACTCCGTCGCCCCCGGGTTGCAGAAGCAGCCGGTGCGCAGCGAGATGCCCGCCGCGCCCGCGTCCCGCGCCACCGCCCGCTCGTCGACCACCCGGCCGGATGGGTCGAGGAAGTTCAGCGCCACGGTCCCGCCCCTGGCGTGCCCGGTCGCCGGGCCGTAGAGCCGCACCAGCGGCGCGCCGTTGCCGTGCGTGAGCCCGGCCAGCCCGTCGAGCAGCCAGCGTGTCAGGTAACCGACCCGCTCGTGGATCAGGTCGATGCCGATGCCGCTGATCCAGTCCAGGCCGGCCGTCACGTCGGGGATCGCGAGGAAGTTCACCGTGCCGTCTTCGAACGCGCCCTCGTCCTGCAGCAGCCGGTGCCAGCCGCCCTGGGCGCTGGCCGCCCAGACCGTGCCGCCGGAGAACCACGGGCGGCGCAGCCGGGCCAGCGCGTCGCGCCTTGCCAGCAGGCAGCCGACCCCGGTCGGGAAGCCGAACATCTTGTACCAGCTCATCGTCACGAACTCCGGCCGGACCGCGCCGAGGTCGAGCCGGTTGGTGGGGACGAACGCCGCCGCGTCGAGCAGGACGTCGTAGCCCGCCGCCTGGGCGCGCCCGACCAGGCTCAGCGGGTGCTGCACGCCGCTGAAATTGCTCTGCGCCGGATAGGCGAACAGCCCGCGCCCGCGCCCGAGCGCCGCGCGCAGGCCGGCCTCGTCGACCCGCAACTCGGGGGTGGTCAGGCCGACGTACGTCACCCGCGCGCCGCGCGCCCTGGCGAACTCCCTGATCCCGTTGACCGAGTTGTGGTTGTCGACGGTGAGCACGAACCGGTCCAGCCGGCGGAACCGGTAGGCCTCGCCGACCAGCCGGCAGGCACCGGTCGCATTCGGGGTGAAGATGACGGCGTAGTCCTGCGCGGTGGTGTTGAAGTAGCGCAGGATAGCCGCCCGCGCCAGCTCGACCAGCAGGGTGGACGCGCTCGAGGTCGGGTTCGCCGAGTGCGGGTTCCCGTAGCAGCCGGCGCGCAGCCGGTTCGCGTGCCCGCTGAGCTGGGACCGCGCGGCGAGCCCGGCGCCGGTGTAGTCCAGGTAGACGTGGCCGCCCTCGTCCAGGTACGCGTACTCGGACGCGCGCAGCTCATCAAGCAGGGAGGTGGCCGCGTACTGCGGGTACGCGGCGTGGAAGTCGCTCATGGCATGGCCCCGATCACGTCCGCTTCGGCTACCGCGAATTCGACCAGGCACCGGTTAAGCACCGCTTTTGCGCTTGTTAACTATCGTGGACGCGGCGGCGCAACCGCTCCCCGCTGACCGGCCGCCGGAGGGAAAGGTCCCATGGATACCGAACGAACAGTGGCTGCTGTCCTGGCCGGCTATCTGCGCCAGGCGGGGGTGACGCACGTGTTCGGGTACCCGGGGGAGTCCGTCGTCGACTTCATGGAGGCGACCCGCGACCAGGGCCCTGCCACGGTCGCCGCTGTCCGCGAGGGCAGCGCCGCGTTCATGGCCGAGGGCGCGGCCATGTGCACAGGGCAGCTCGGCGTGTGCCTGTCCACGCTCGGCCCGGGCTCGACCGCACTGCTCAACGGCGTCGCGAGCGCCATGCTTGACCGGGTCCCGCTGCTGGCGATCTCCGGCCAGGTGGACAGCGCCCGCGAGCAGTACTGGACGCACCAGCTCGTCGACCAGGGCCGGCTGTTCGCCCCGGTCACCAAGCTCACCGCCCGGCTCGAACCGCGGTCGGCCGACACCGTGATCCGCCGGGCCCTGCGCACCGCCACGGCCGAACGGCCGGGGGCCGTGCACCTGACAGTCACCGCGGATTCGTTCGGAATGACCGTGCCGGAAAGCGGGATCGGCGGGAAAGTCCCGCCGCTCGCCCCGGCCGCCGGCACCCTCGACTGCTACGGCGAGGACCCGGTGCGGCGGCTCCGCGCCGCGCGGCGGCCGGTGCTGCTCGCCGGGGGCGGTGCGGTGCGCTGCGGCGCGACCGCGGCGCTGACGCGGCTGGCCGAGCGGGCCGGCCTGCCCGTGGTGGCGGGCGCGATGGCCAAGGGCGTGATCAGCGAGAACCACCCGTACTTCGCGGGCGTGCTCGACATGGCCGGGTACCGGGTGATCTGGGACCTGCTCGCCAGCGCGGACCTGATCGTCGCCGCGGGCTTCGACCCCGTCGAGCTGATCACCCCGTGGCAGGTCGCCACCCCGGTGCTGCACGTGGACACCACGCCGAACACCGACCAGATCTACCCCGCCGCCACCGAGCTCGTCGGGAACGTGGCCGCCGCGCTCGCCTGGATCGACGCGAACTGGACCGGCGCGCCGCGGTGGACCGCGCACGAGGTGGCCGCGCACCGCGGCGCGCTGCGGGACGCCTGGCACGCCGGCTACGCGTCCGGTCGGCTGAACCCCTCCGAGGTCGTCACGACCGTGCGCGAGGCCGCGCCGGCCGGCACGATCGCGGCCGCCGACGTGGGGTCGCACAAGATCATGGCCGGCCAGGCCTGGGTGGCGCGGGCGCCCCGCGAGACGCTGATCACCAACGGGCTGTCGGCGATGGGGTTCGGGCTGCCCGCGGCGATCGCGGCGGGCGTGACCAGGCCGGGCGCGCCGGTCGTCTGCCTGACCGGCGACGGCGGGTTCGCGATGACCGCGCCCGAGCTGTCGGTGGCGTCCCGGCTCGGCCTTGGCCTCGTGGTCGTCGTGTTCTCCGACGGCACCCTGAACCGGATCGAGCTGCACCAGCAGTCGCTTGGCTACCCGCTGACCGCGACCAGCGTCGACCGCACCGACATCCCCGCGCTGGCGGAGTCGCTTGGCTGCGACGGCGTGCGGGTGGACAGCGTGGCCGGGCTGGAGAAGGCCCTCGATTTCCGGCGCACGCGGCCGCTCGTCATCGAGGCGCGGATCGACACCGCGCAGTACGCCGCGCAGTTCTGATCCCGGCCCGCCGCTAAACTCACCCTCTGTGAGTTTGTCCATCGGCATCGTCGGCCTGCCCAACGTCGGCAAGTCCACCCTGTTCAACGCGCTGACCCGGGCCGGGGCGCTGGCCGCGAACTACCCGTTCGCCACGATCGAGCCCAACGTCGGCGTCGTCGGCGTCCCCGATGACAGGCTCGCCGCGCTCGCCGGGCTGTACCACAGCGCGCGCATCGTGCCCGCCTCCGTGCGGTTCACCGACATCGCCGGCCTGGTCCGCGGCGCGTCGCAGGGCCAGGGCCTCGGCAACCAGTTCCTCGGCCACATCCGCGAGACGGACGCGATCTGCCAGGTCGTCCGCGTCTTCGCCGACCCCGACGTGGCCCGGGTGGAGGGCTCGGCCGACCCGGAAGGCGACATCGAGACGGTCGTGACCGAGCTCATGCTCGCGGACCTGCAGACTCTCGACAAGGCGCTGCCCCGCCTGGTCAAAGAGTCAAAATTCAATAAGGATCCGGAACGGGCCGAGGTGACCGCCGCGGCCACCGCGGCTGTGGACGTGCTGAACAACGGCACGACGCTGTTCGCCGGCGCGGCGGCCGCCGGGATCGCGCTGCGGGCGCTGCGTGAGCTGCACCTGCTGACCGCCAAGCCGTTCGTTTACGTGTTCAACATGGACGTCGCGGACCTGGCGGACGAGGGGCTGCGCAAGCAGCTCGCCTCGCTCGTCGCGCCCGCCGAGGCGATCTTCCTCGACGCGAAGACCGAAGCCGACCTGACCGAGCTGCCGCAGGACGAGGCCGCCGAGCTGCTCGCCGAGGCCGGGCTGGGCGAGCCTGGGCTGGCCCAGCTCGCGTCCGCGGGGTTCCGCGCGCTCGGGCTGCAGACGTTCCTGACCGCCGGGCCGAAGGAGACCCGCGCCTGGGAGATCCCGATCGGCGCGACCGCCCCCGAGGCCGCCGGGGTGATCCACACCGACTTCCAGCGCGGCTTCATCAAGGCCGAAATCGTCTCCTTCGACGACCTGATGGCCGCGGGCTCCATCGTCGCCGCCCGCGCCGCCGGCAAGGTCCGCATCGAGGGCAAGGACTACGTCATGCGAGACGGCGACGTGGTGGAGTTCCGCTTCAACGTGTAGTCAGCCGCGTTCGCGCGGGTCATGGCTCACACTCCCCCCGCGGTCCGCACAGGGTCCGCATGGGTCCGCAATCCGGAGCGTTTCCGCCATTATCGCGCTGCTGTTCCATCCGCCGGGCGCCGTCGCGCATGATCGCGTTGACGCTCCGCACCTGGTGGCCGAATCCCCGGCTCTGGCGCGGATAGCCGATCACGCCCGTACCGGATGCCCGGTTAGCACATGCCGTTCCCGGTCCGCGGTGATCCTCGCGGTATGTTCGGGGTTTGTGCTGGCATGACGACGCGAACCCGGAACATATCGCGGCGGCGGCCGGCCGGGATCGCCGGCCCGGGTGCCGCCGGGCATGGCATGGCGCCGGGGCGTGACGGGGCGGCCCCGGCCGCGGCCGGCGCGCCACATGAACCAGAATTAACGACCAGGATCATCGGGTAGCTGGCGGCGCAGTTCGGCGGCTCAGGCCTGGGTGGCGGCGAGTATGGCGGCGCGTCACTGCTGAGCAGGGCAGCGATGAGGTTGCCGGCGGCTGCATGGCTTACCTGATCGCGGATGGCAGCGCGGACGTGGCCGGGGTGGGGTTGTGCGGGCAGAGGTAGTTAGGACCCAGAACCGAATTCTCCACGGTTCGAGGGGAAGCCCCGCCAAATTTGAAGATCGATATTGCCGTCGGGCGCATGCCCGTCCGACTATTGATCTGGCTTCCCCGGGCCAGAGGGCCACTTTCGGCCTGCCCGAAGGACACAAATGAGGCCTCAAAGATTTACTCTTGCTATCGCAAGTATC
>NZ_JASIAL010000075.1:0-3308 GCF_030042015.1 Trebonia sp.
GGCTTCACGGTCCGGTGCGCCGAGCTGTGCGGCATCTGGCATGGCGCCATGTACAACTACGGCAGCGTCGTGTCCGTGTCGGCGTTCCTGAGCTGGGCGCACTCCACCGCGATCCAGCTCGCCGCGGTGACCAAGCTGCTGCCGCCGTACGCCCTCACCTACGATCCGACAGTGCTTACCAACGTGGGCAAGGTGAACCAGGAACTCGGACTGACCAGCGCGGGCGGCGGTTACTACAACCCGGCAGACCCAGAGCAGCCATGAGCCAGCGCAAGCCACGGAAGGGAACGAGGTAACACACATGGCCATCGAAACCCAGCCGGAAAGCGCGCAGGCACCTGGCGGACGTGAGCCTGGCGGCACCGCGAAGAGGCGCGCCTGGTGGCTGCGCCCTGCATGGCACACCGCGATCATCGGCGCGATCATCGGCTACGCGTTCGGGCACTGGCTTGGCAATTTCATCGGCGCCGGCTACCAGCAGGTGGCGTCCTCGGACGACAACGACTTCGCGATCGTGCTCGGCTACGCCTTCCTGGTGATCGGCTGGCTGATCGGGCTCGGCGTCTTCAACGACCTGATCAGGCAGATGCTCGGCAAGCCGATCCGGGACACGGACGAGCCGGACGGCGGGCTCTCGAAGTACTTCAGGTACACCCTGGACCACAAGACGGTCGGCATCCAGTACCTGATCGGCATGCTCGTCTACTTCTTCACCGGCGGCCTGTTCGCGATCGCGATCAGGACCGAGCTGCTCTCGCCGAGCTACCACGTGCTCAGCCCCTCCGCCTACCTGGAGGTGGTCGGCGAGCACGGCACGATGATGATGATGATGATGACCTCGGTCATCCTCGGGCCGTTCGGCAACTACCTGGTGCCGATCATGATCGGCTCGAAGCGGGTCGCCTTCCCCCGGCTCGAGGCGCTGTCGTTCTGGCTCACCCCGTGCTCCTTCCTGATCCTGCTGTCCGCCATCCCGCTTGGCGGGTTCCCGACCGGCTGGACCGGGTACGCCCCGCTGTCCATCCAGGCGGGCGAGGGCATGGACGCCTACGCGTTCGCGTTCGGCCTGATGGGCATCTCGGTCATCCTGGCCGGCTTCAACCTCATCTGCACGATCATCTGCTACCGGGCGCCCGGCATGCGCTGGAGCCGGCTGCCCATGTTCGCCTGGGCGATGCTCACCACCGGCTTCCTGCTGGTGCTCGCCGCGCCGGTGCTCGTCGGCGGCATGTACATGATCATCACCGACCGCACCGCGCAGACCGCGTTCTTCGTCAACCAGCTGGGCGGCAGCTCATACTTGTACGAGGACCTGTTCTGGTTCTTCGGGCACCCCGAGGTGTACATCCTGGCGCTGCCGGGCTTCGGCATCGTGTCGGAGATCATCCCGGTCTTCGCCAGGAAGCCGCTGTTCGGCTACAAGGTCGGCGCCGCGGGCATGTTCGGCGTCGCGATCTTGTCGTTCTTCGTCTGGCAGCACCACCTGTTCGACTCCGGTATGGACCCAGACATGCGACCGCTGTTCATGCTGACCACCGAGCTGATCTCGGTACCGACCGGGTTCATCTACCTGGTCGCGATGGGCACGTTCTGGAAGGCGAAGCTCCGGCTGAAAACGCCGATGCTGTTCGCCATGGGCATGTACGTCAACTTCCTGTTCGGCGGGATCTCTGGCGTCTTCCTGTCCGACGTGCCCGTCGACACCACCGCGCACGGCAGCTTCTTCGTGATGGCGCACTTCCACTTCATGATCATGGGCGGGCTGATCTTCGCGTTCTTCGGCGGCATCTACTACTGGCTGCCGAAGGTCATGGGGATCACGATGAACGAGCGGCTCGGGAAGATTCATTTCTGGACCATGTTCATCACGTTCAACTCCACCTTCATGCCGCTGTTCGCGGTAGGCATGATGGGACAGCCGCGACGGGTGTTCGAGTACGCGCGCAACCTGGAGACGCTGAACGACTGGGTGTCGATCTCCGCGTTCTGCCTCGGCGGCTCGCTCCTCATCTTCATCTTTAACTTCGTGATGTCCACGGTGGTCTGGCGAAATCGCGCCGCGGACAACCCGTGGCAGGCCCGCGGCCTGGAATGGCAGGTCTCCTCGCCGCCGCCGCCTGACAACTTCGCGCACATCCCTGTCGTGCTGGCGGGCCCGTATGAGTATGGCGACCCGAACGCCCTGCCCGTCGCGGACCTGAATCCGCCGGCCGGGGTGATCAGCGGCGCGCTGGCCGGGGCCGGCGCCGGCACGAGCGGCGGATTGGAGGCCTGAGGCATGTCTGAGACCACCGCCCCGGGCAGCGGGGAGGCCTCGGTCAGGGCGACGGAGGAAGCCGCCTTCTACCACGAGGCGGCGCTGAACACGGCATGGACGGGCAGCAGGCTGGCGATCGGCTCGCTGTCGTTCGTGTTCGGCGCGTTCGCGTTCGCCTACTTCTACCTGGAGTCCTCCAACGGCCATTCGAAGTGGCTGCCGTCGTCGACGACGCCGCCGCACATGTACTACGGTGCGACGATCATGGGGCTGGTCGTGGTCAGCGCGCTCGTGCAGACGGCCGGGCTGCAGCGGATCAAGGCCGGCCACAAGGGGCCGTGGGTGATGGCGGCGTGGGCCGCCCTTGCCCTGGGCCTGTCCGCGGTGGCGCTGCAGGTCACCGAGCTGCTCAACCTGCCGTTCATCCCTGGCCAGTCCGGTTACGCCAGCTGCTTCGTCGGCTTCTACCCGGTCGCCCTGGTGACCTGGTTCGGCGCCATGGTCTGGCTCGAGATACTCTGCATCCGGGCCAGGGGGATCCCGGCGATCTCGTTCGTGGAGCAGCCGCCGACCTACGCGCAGACGTTCGAGGTGCAGCGGTTCCAGTCGTCGCTGAGTGCCTTCACCCTGGTGTGGAACTACCTGGCGATCATCGCGTTCCTCTTCTGGCTGCTGTTCTACGTGCGCTGAGCTGGGAGGCTCCGTGTCTGCTCTGCATCTCGCGGACGGCCCCGCGATGTACTTCGGCGGGACGATCATGTCGTTCGCCCTGCCGCTCGGGGCGTTCATCGTCATCACGACCGCCCTGTTCTTCCTGTACCGCAGGCCGCACCACGGCCCGCGGCTGAAGTACCTCACCCCGGAGGTGGTCGCCTCGCTGCAGACCTGGGAGCCGGGCCCGGTCAGCGCTCCCGCGGCCAGGGCGGCACGGGCGCCCGAGGCCGCGGCGCCCGGGGCGCCCGGGGTGCCCGAGGCGCCCGGCCAGGCCGCGCAGGCAGCCGCCGACCTACGCGCAGACGTTCGAGGTGCAGCGGTTCCAGTCGTCGCTGAG
>NZ_JASIAL010000448.1:0-3022 GCF_030042015.1 Trebonia sp.
ACTTCGGCGCGCTGAACTGGGGCGCGTCACAGCTGGACCAGGCCGCCGGGTCGTTCGGGCAGGCAGGCGGGCAGATCGCCGGCACGCCGGGCGCCGCGGCGCCCGGCAACGCCTCAGGGCTGCTTGACCGGGTCCTCGCCGAGCTCGGCGGCGCCCTGGGCCGGGCCGGCGCCGAGCTCGGCGAGGTCGCCGGGCACCTGTCCGCCACCGCCGCCACCTACGAGAACACCGAACGGGCGCTGGCGGGGTGGCTGGTTCCCGGGGGCAGGCCCTGATGGGCAGCCTCGGGCTCGCCGGCGACCCGGACGGGTGGCTGCACGCCGGGTACACGATCAACACGCTGATGGACCAGCTGGACAGCGACCTCGACACCGCCGACCGGGCCGGCGGATCCGGGCTTCGGCTGGCCTGGGCCGGGCCCGTGGCGGACGCCTTCACGCAGGACTGGGGCAGCCGGCGCGCCCGGTACGAGGACCTGATCGCCAGCGCCAGGTCCGGCGCCTCGGCGATCATCGAGTTCGGCGAGCGGCTCGCCGACCTGCTCCGCCGGGCCTACCAGCTAGAGCAGTACTGGTGCGGCTGCGGGCTGACCCTGCTCGACGGCGCCGAGCACTTCCTGCTGCCCTGGGGCTTCGAGCACATGCCCGACGGCACCCAGCTGTCGCTGCGGCAGTGCCTGGAGGACTCCGAGCGCGACATCGGCGCGATGTGGAACGACGTCACCGCCGCGGTCGATGACCTGGTGACCGGCCTGGAGTCGGTGCTCGAGGCCCTGGGGGACTTCCAGCTCCTCGCGGTCGGCGGGGTGGCGTGGGTCCTCGGGCAGTACCTCGGCGGCTATATCACGGACCCGTTCAGCCTCATCGCCGACGGCGTCAGCGTGCTCAAGTACAACATCGACACCACCGCGAGCGACGCCCTCGACGACGCGATGCGGCTGGAGACCGCGGCGTGGCAGGACGGCAGCCAGGCCGTGGAAGGCGCCGCGGACGACGCGTTCGACGACGCAGAGACCGCCGTGGCGGCGGCAGGCAAATTCGACGGCTACGCCGATGTGGCCGGCCATGTGGCCTTCATCGCCTCGGCGGTGCTGACGGTATGGCAGGTCCGTGACTCCATCCGCAAGCACGGGGTGCTGGCCGGGATTGAAGACAACGCGGGCGGCATCGCTTCGCTCGCGGCCGCTCCGGTGATCGGCGCGATCGGTGTGACGGTCGCGGCGGCGATCCTGCCCGAGGCCGCGGTGGGCGTCGGCGCCGTGGTGATCGCTGGCGTCGTCGGCGTCGGGGTCAGCTATGGCGTTCAGTGGGCCGTCGATCACAACAAGAAGACGATCAACCACGTGGTCCACTCGGTCGGCGACGGCGTCACCGATGCCGCGCAGTGGGCGGGAAACCACGTCAGCGACCTGCCGAGCTGGCTCACCAACTGACGGTCGGCTCCGGGACCTGGACGAGGACCGGCTGCCCCGCCTGGACGAGGTAACCCCGGCCAGGGCAGGCCGCCCGGTCGCCGACGGCGCTGCGCGGCAGTCTGGCGCCGAACAGCGCCGTCCCCTGCTGCGCGTCCTCGGGGGCGAGCAGCAGTCCGCACTTGAACTGGCGGGCGAGCACGGTGAAGTTCCGCGTGCCGCGGGCCAGCTCCGCGGACGTGCCCGCGACCACGAGCGCCTGCCCCATGCTGCGGCCCTCGCCGGGGATCTGGGACAGCAGCTGGTCGATCGGCGCGTTGACCAGCGTCTCGGCGTCGTCGACGAGCACGGCGACCGGCCCGTCGGCCTGCTGCAGCAGCTCGAGCAGTTTGGCCATGTCCGGGCTCGGGTCGGTGAACACCGCAAGCACCCCGGCCTGGCCGGCCAGGTCACGCAGCGGCGACTCGCGCGGCGCGAGGCCGATGACCGAGGTGCCCGCCTCGAGCAGCGACGCGGCGATGACGAGCAGCGCGGTGCTGCGGCCGGACAGCGGCGGCCCCGCGATCGCGAACCCGGGGAACCGGGTCAGGTCGGCGCCGAGCCAGCCGAGGTCGTCCCCGCCGACGCCGACGGCAGGCCGCAGCTGCCCGCGCCCGGACCAGCCGGGCAGTGAAACCGCCTGGGCGAGCGTGATCCGCGACGGCAGCGGGTCGACCCGCAGCGGCGCCGGCGCCGGATTCGGGTACGCGGCCCCGGCCTGCTGGATGAGCGCCTCGACCGCCACGGTCTGCGCGCCGCCGCTGGGATCGGCGCCGGCGAAGGCGATCTGGACTTCCGTGCCATCGGGCAGCATGACACCGCGCCCCTCGGTGGGCTTGTCAGGCATCGCGCCCCTGGGGACGCCCGCGAGCAGCAGATCGCCGGCATTGGCCAGGCGCAGCACGGTCCGCTGCGGAAACTGGCTGGAAGCCCGCGCCAGTGCGGTCTTGTCGCCGGTCGCGACCACCCGCAGCCCCGCGCCCGCGCCCTCGCTGAGCAGCCGGTTCAGCAAGCCCGTCAGCCGCATGTTGTCGAGCTGCCCGAGGTCCTCCGCGAAGCTCTCCCAGCGGTCGAGCAGCAGCACCAGGTAGGGCAGCCGGTCCGGGCCTGGCACGGCACGGCGCTGTTCGGTGACCGAGGAGAAGCCGGCGGCCGACAGCAGCTCCTGGCGCCTGGCGACCTCCGCGGCGAGCCGGTCAAGCAGCCGTCCGGCCCGCTCCTTCTCGCTGCGGCGCACGACGGCGCCGCAGTGCGGCAGCCGCTGCAGCGGCGCCAGCGCGCCCGCGTCGCAGTCGAGCACGTACAGGTGCACGTCGCTGGGGGAGTAGCCAGCCGCGATCCGCGCCGCGATCGTGCGCAGCGCGGTCGTCCGGCCGGACTGCGGCGCGCCGCCGATCAGCAGGTGCGTGCCCGCCTCCAGGTCGAGCTCGAGGAGCCGCTGCGCCTGCTCGGCGGGCCTGTCCTCCGCCCCGTAGACGACGGGCGGCAGGGCGCCGCCCGCGCGTGCCCGCGCGGCCGGCAGGCTGTGCAGCGGGATCAGCGCGGGCAGCGGGTCCAGCCAGGCGCGGTGCG
>NZ_JASIAL010000449.1:0-15485 GCF_030042015.1 Trebonia sp.
GCACCGCCGGCGCGTTCACCAGGGCCCGGGCGATCGCCACCCGCTGCCGCTGCCCGCCGGACAGCCGCGCCGGGTACGCGTCGCGGTGCCGCGCGATGCCCACCAGGTCGAGCAGCTCGCCCGCCCGCGCCCGCGCCTGCCGCCGGGAGGCCCCGGCGAGCTGGGCGGGCAGCAGCACGTTGTCCTCGACGGTGAGGTCGTCGAGCAGGTTGAAGAACTGGAAGATGATCCCGACGTGGCGGGCGCGGAACCTGGCCAGCGCCCCCTCGCCGAGCGCGTCGATCCGCCGCCCGGCCACGGCGACCGTGCCCGCGGTGGGCCTGTCCAGCCCCGCGACCAGGTTGAGCAGCGTGGACTTCCCGCTGCCGGACGGGCCCATGACGGCCACGACCTCCCCGGCCGTCACGCTCATGCTGACGTCGGCGAGCGCTGGCGGCGCGCCGGCCTGGTAGGTCTTGGTCACCCCGGCCAGCCGGATCAGGTCGTCCGGCGCGCCGGCCATGCTGTGCTGTCTCATCATGACCGAGAGGATGGCGCGGCGGACAGCCGCGCGCACTGGCCCGGCGTCCACAATTCGGGGTGCAGCCAGCTTCACCCCTGGCGGTGAACCCCGCCGGATGGGCAGGCAACGTCCCTGGCGCATACCGTGTACGTCATGGCCACCCTGGTCGCGCAGCACGACGCCCCCGACGCCCGCGTCCCGCGGCACCGCCGCGTCCCGTGGTCGCGGCGTGCCTGGGCCGAGGCCGTCTACCTGGCCGGAGGGATACCGGCCCAGCTCGCCGTGCCGCTGATCGCGGCGGCGGTGTACTGCACGGTGCACCCGGCGACGGCGCCGATGGTGCTGCTGGTCCTGGTGCTCGCGGTGCTGGCCGTCCCGCTGCTCACCCCGGTCCATCGCCACCGGCTGCGAGTCACCGCCGCCGTGGTCATACCGCCGCGGCCGGGCATCGAACGCCCGCTGGGCGTGCCGGGGATCGTCGCGGCGGCCCGTTCGCAGGCGACCTGGCGCCAGCTCGGCTACCACCTGCTCGCCGGCCCGGCGCTGGCCCTGGCCGCGGCCGCCGCCATCGCGATGTGGGTGGCGGGCATCGTGTACGCGCTCGTGTATACGTACGCGTACACCCTGCCCGCGGGGACTTTGCTGCAGCGCGGGCAGTCCGCGCCCCTGGCCGCGCATTTCCCGCTGCCCGGCGCACCGGCCGACGTGTACCTGACCGTCGCCGGGATCGGGCTGCTGCTCGCCGCGCCGTGGGTCACCGCCGGGGTGCGGGCGCTCGACGTCAGCGCCGCCCGGGCGCTGCTCGGCCCGAGCCGCGCCGAGCAGCTGGCGCACCGGGTGGAGCACCTGACCCAGACCCGGGCCGGCGTGGTCGACGCGGCCGACGCCGAACGGCGCCGCCTGGAGCGCGACCTGCACGACGGCACGCAGCAGCGGCTGGTCTCCCTGGCCATGAACCTGGGCATGGCCAGGGCCCGGGCCGCGACCGCCGATGAGGCGCGGCAGGCCATCGCGGCTGCCCACGAGGAGGCCAAGGCCGCCCTCGCCGAGCTGCGGGACCTGATCCGCGGCCTGCACCCCGCGGTACTTGAGGACCGCGGCCTCGACGCGGCGCTGTCCGGCGTGGTGGCGCGGATGCCGATCCCGGTCCGGCTGACCGTGGACCTGCAGTCCCGCCGCCCGCCGCCGGTGATCGAGGCGGTCGCCTACTTCGTGGTGTCCGAGGGCCTGGCCAACATCGCCAAGCACGCCCAGGCCAGCCAGGCGCAGGTGGTCGTGCAGCGCGCCGGCGACCGGCTGCACGTCATCATCAGCGACGACGGCGTCGGCGGCGCCGACCCGGCCCGCGGCACCGGCCTGGCCGGGCTGGCCCGGCGCGCCTCCTCGGTCGACGGGACCTTCGAGATCGACAGCCCGCCGGGCGGGCCGACCCTGCTCACCGTGGACCTGCCATGTACGCGGTGACCGCGCGCGGCGGCGGTCCCGGCCGCCCGCTGCGGGGCCGCCGGATCTGGGGCCTGTCCGGGCTGCTGGTCATCGCGGCGATCGCGATCCCCTGTGCCGACTTCATCACCAGCGGGTGGACTCGGGTGCCCGTGACGCTGACCGCCGTCCCAAGCCCGGTGATCACCGTGCCGCAGCCGGTCACCAGCGTGGACGTGCAGAGCTACGGCCTGCCGGTGCAGGTCACCGTCGGGCAGGTAGCCAGCGTCCAGGTCAGCGAGCAGATCGCGTACGACGCGCAGGACGGCGGGCCGCCCGCGGTGCGGCACTCGGTTTCCCGCGGCGTCCTCACGCTTGACGCCCCGTCGTGCGCGATCTCCGGCTGCGAGGTCGGCTTCACCGTCACCGTGCCGCCGCCGGGGGACGTCACCGCCACCGTGGCAAGCGAGGGCGGCGGGGTCCTCGTCTCCGGGATCGCCGGGGCGACGGTGAACTCCGGCGGCGGAGCGGTGAACGCCACGGGAATCCACGGCCCGCTGACCGTGACCACCGACGGCGGCGCGGCGCGGCTGGTGTTCGCCGCCCCGCCGCGGGCGGTGATCGTCAGCACCGAAGGCGGCCCCGCCCTGATAACCCTGCCAGGCGGCCCGTACGCGGTGACCGCGGACAGCGGCGGCGGACACCGGCTCATCGGGATCGCCACCGACCCGGCAGCGCCCCGCACGATCGACGTGAGCAGCGGCGGCGGGCCGCTGCAGGTCGAGCCTGCGGCGGGCTGACGGCGCGGGAGCTAGCGCATGCTCTCGGTGCCGGTGGTCACCCGGACCCCGTGGGCCTCGAGCTCGGCCCGCACGGCTTCCGGATCGTCCGGGGTGATCACGGGCCTGACCGACGCGTCCAGGTAGATGACGAGGGCGGTGTTCTTCCTGGGACGGCGCGGATCGTAGTTGAACCAGTGCACGAAGTCCCCGCTGCCGTGGATGCGCCACCTGGCCGTGAAGCCGAGCGGCGACACCCGGCGGACCTCCCGGATGTCGGAGTACCTGATGCGCTTGGCGCCGTACAGATAGTAGTGACGGATGAGGAGCCCGTCGTCGGTGCACGCCACCCGTCCATCGTCATATCCCGCCACGGTTTCCCAGGCTAGTACCGTATGGGCACATTTCGGCCCGAACAGCGGCACCACCAGCACCTGACAGCGCTCCGTTCACCCGCGTCCTCGGCCACGCCCGCGGGCACTGCGGCCCGCATTGGCGCTGGGGCCTCCAGCGCCAGCCCTGTTGGTGGCGGGGCCCCCACCTCGAAGACGATGTCGAAGTGACCGCAGAACTCATGACCGGCTCACTAGGCCAAGGTCCCACTACCGGCGCCAGCACCCCACGGGAACCAGCCGTCACAGCGTGCCGGGCCCGCGCATTGGGCCAGTTACGCTAACGGCCCGGCACTACTGGGTCAGGTGCGCCAACGGCCCAGTTCCTGTCGGCGAGCCGACCGCCCGTCGGCGGCAGGCGCGCATGGTGGGGCCCCACCGCCAGCAACTTCGCGGTGCCCGCGGGCACTGCGCGGCGTCCCGGGGGAGTCAGGTGACGGGTGAGACGCCACGGATCGTTTGGAATGATGATCCAGGGCAACCGCAAGCGGGCGGAAGCCGGCGAGCGGACCTCAGCCGGCCATGGCCGTTGCCTCGACGACGTGGCGCAGCAGCAGCGCGGTGGTGACCGGGCCGACGCCGCCGGGCACGGGGGTGAGGGCGGCCGCCACCGCGGCGACGGCGGGGTGCACGTCGCCTGCCAGGCCGTCCGGGGTGGCGTTCGTGCCCACGTCGACGACCGTGGTGCCCGGGGAGACGTGCTCCGGGCCGATCAGGGACGCCCGGCCGGTGGCGACGACGAGAACGTCGGCCTGCCGGGTGATCGCCGGCAGGTCGGGGGTGCGGGAGTGGCAGATGGTGACGGTGGCGTGCCGGTCGAGCAGCAGGTGCGCGGCGGGCTTGCCGACCACCACCGACCGGCCCACGACCACCGCGTGCCTGCCGCGCAGCTCCACCTGGTAGTGGTCGAGCAGCGCGAGTACCGCCTCGGCCGTGGCCGGGGGAAACGCGGGCAGGCCTGCCGCCAGTCGGCCGAGCGAGGCCGGGCTGGCGCCGTCCACGTCCTTTTCCGGTGGGATCGCCGTCGCCAGGTCGGCCAGCCCGGCGCCGTCGGGCAGCGGGGTCTGCAAGATGACGCCCTGCACCTCGGGATCGTCGGCGAGCTGGGCCAGCGTGGCGCTGATGCCGTTGGCCGTGGACGTGCGCAGCACGTCGCAGGCGACGCCCACCCGGGCGGCGGCGCTGGCGATCGAGCGGACGTAGGAGGCGCTCGCCTCGTCGTCGGTCGCGGTGACCACGGCGAGCCGGGGCGGACGGCCGGCGGCGGCGAGCTCCGCGGCCCGCGCGGCCGTCGTCGCGCGGATCTGGGTGGCCAGTTCCCTGCCGGACAGCTCGCTCCCGGGCTGGGCCGTCACCTGGAGATCTCCTCGCGGATCGCGTCGACCAGCCGGCCGGCCCGGTCGGTCACGCCGTCGGCAAGCTCCGCGATCTGGGTCAGCTCGGCGGCGAGCGCCTCATCCTTGATGCCGGACAGGTTCGCCTCGATGTTCACCTGCGCGATGACCGCGGCGGCGCTGATCGCGGCGGCGGCCGCCGCGATGTCGGAGATCACGTTCCTGTTCGCGACGGACAGCAGGTCCTCGGCCAGGCCCGCCAGCCGCACCGCCGCGGCCATCAGGTCGGCCTGCGGGCGGGTGGCGCCGGCCAGGGCGCCGGCGATGGCCGCGGACCGCGCCGCCTTCTGTTCGGCGGTGTCCTTGGGGAGCTGGTAGGCGACCACGACCCTGCCGAACGCGGCCTCGTCGGCCTCGGCGAGCTCAACCGCCTCGTCGGCCAGCCCGTCCGCCGCGGCCCTGACCCGGCCGACCACTTCGGAATCGTGCCGCGGGCTGTCGCTGAACCGGGCCACCATCGCGAGCAGCGCAGCGGCCTGCGCGGCGTGCAGCGCGCCGGTGGCACCGCCGCCCGGCGCCGCGCTCCGGGCGGCAAGCCGAGTCAGGAAACTTGCGATCGTCTCGTCGCGCATGCTGGTGAGGCTACCGGGTTTCTGGCCGGCGTTCGCGGGCTCTGGCTTTACCGAGAGCGCATGACATCAGTGCTCGTGGATGATCACGCCGCGGATGTTCTTGCCGTCGTTCATGTCCTGGTAGGCCTGGTTCACCTCGTCGAGCGCGTACGTGCGGGTGACCAGCTCGTCGAGCTTGAGCTGGCCCGACTTGTAGAGGCCGAGCAGCACAGGGATGTCGTAGAGCAGGTTGCTGTCGCCGGCCAGCGCGCCCCGGATCTGGCGCATGTAGCCGATCAGCATGCCCGCGGGCAGGTGCACGGCGCGCTCGTCGATGTGCCCGACCGCCGTGATCGTGACCTTGCCGCCCTTGCCCGTCATCTGCACCGCGGCGTTCACCATCTCCTCGGTGACCGCGTTGGGCGTCATGATCGCGTGGTCGGCGAGCTGGCCCCAGGTGGTCTGGACGACGAAGTCGTGCGCCTCCTTGGCGGTGGCGAACGCGTGCGTGGCGCCGAACACGGTGGTGGCCATCTCCCGCTTGAACTCCACCGGGTCGACCACGACCACGTTCTTCGCCCCGGCGAACCGGGCACCCTGCACCGCGTTGCTGCCCACGCCGCCGGCGCCGAAGATCACGACGGTGTCGCCGGCCTGCACCCCGGCCGCGTGCACCGCGGACCCCCAGCCGGTCGGCACGCCGCAGCCCACCAGGCACAGCACCTCCCACGGGATGTCCTGGAAGTCCTCGCGCAGCGGCACGGTGGCCCACTCCGAGACGACCGCGTACTGGGAAAAGGTGCCGAGCGAGCAGAACCCGCCGATGTCCGTCTCGCCCTCGTGGAAACGCCACGTGCCGTCCTCGAACATGCCGGTGCCGGCGTGCAGGCCCTTCACGCACATGCTCGAGTGCCCGGTCGAGCACGGCCGGCAGGCGCCGCAGGCCGGGATGTACGAGCAGACGATCTTGTCGCCCGGCTTGACGCGCTGCACGTCGGGGCCGACGGACTCGACGATGCCGGCGCCCTCGTGTCCGCCCACGACCGGCAGCCGGACGGGGGCGTCGCCGGCGGTGATGTGGTCGTCGGAGTGGCACAGCCCGGCGGCCATCAGCTTGACCCGGACCTCGTGCGCCTTCGGCTCGTCGAGCTGCAGGTCGACGATCTCCCAGCCGACGTGCGGAGCCCGGGCGATGGCAGCGCGGGTGGTGATGCTCATTGTCTGCGGTTCCCTTCCTTGCTGCTCAGTGCTCGTGGATGATCACGCCGCGGATGTTCTTGCCGTCGAGCATGTCCTGGTAGCCCTCGTTGATCTCGTCGAGCTTGTACCGGCGGGTGATCAGCTCGTCGAGCTTGAGCTTGCCCGCCTGGTAGAGGCCGATGAGGAGCGGCACATCGCTCAGCGGGTTGCAGCCGCCGTAGATCGAGCCCTGAAGCCTGCGCTGGTAGCCGATCAGCATGCCGGGGTTCTCGTTGACCCAGCCCTTCCCGACCGCGGTGATCGTGACCTGGCCGGTCTTGCCCACCACCTTGATCGCGTTCGCTATCACCTCGTCGTGCAGGATGCCGACGGTGATGATCGCCCGGTCGGCGAGCTCGCCCCAGGTGGTCTGGACGACGAAGTCGTGCGCCTCCTCGGCGGAGGCGAACGCGTGGGTGGCGCCGAACTCGGACAGGGCCATCTTCCGCTTGAACTCCACCGGATCGACCACGATCACGTTCTTGGCCCCCGCCAGGGCGGCGCCCTGCACGGCGTTGCTGCCGACGCCGCCGGCGCCGTAGATCACCACGGTCTGCCCGGCGCGCACGTCGCCGGCGCGGACCGCCGAGCCCCAGCCGGTCGGCACGCCGCAGGCCACCAGGGCGGCGACGTCGAAGCCGATCTCCTCGGGGATCTTGATGACGGAATACTCGTGCACGACCGCGTACTGGGAAAACGTGCCGAGCACGCACAGGCCGCCGAAGTCCTCGCCGCCCTGGTGGAACCGGAACGTGCCGTCAGGGAACAGGCCGGTGCCGGCGTTCTTGCCGGCGTCGCACAGCTGCTGGCGGCCGGTCGCGCAATACCGGCACTTGCCGCAGGCGGGGATGAACGAGCAGGTCACGTGGTCGCCGACCGTGACCCGGGTGACGGAAGGACCCACCGCGTCCACGATGCCCGCGCCCTCGTGCCCGCCGACCACGGGCATCCGCATCGGCGCGTCGCCCTTCTGGATGTGGTCGTCGGAGTGGCACAGTCCGGCCGCGAAGAACTTGATCCGGATCTCGTTCGCCTTCGGCTCGTCAAGCTCAAGCTCGGTGATCTCCCACGGGTGGCCGGGCACGCGGCAGACCGCGGCTCGCGTGGTGATGCTCATCTGGACCCCTTTCCCGGGTGGTTACGGGCAGCCGCCGGCGCACGGCACTAACCGGCAGCAGACCCGCGGCTCGTCCAATGATCTGGCACCAGCCGCAGGCGCGCCACCACCCTATCTTTTACATCGCAGAAGGAAATCTGGGCTGCCGCCGGTTTAATTTAGCTCGCGGAAGGGGACATGGCTATCCTCGGCGGGCCGGGCGTCGGGACGCAGCAGGTCCGCCGGGGCGTTTCCCAGGTATGCCGGTTACCGATGCCTTTCGCCGCCGGATCGGCGACGCCGTCTTCGAGCGGGTCGTGGGGCCCCGGCAGCCGGTGCCGAGCGAGCGGCCCCGGATCACGGAGGCCGAGCGGTGGTTCGCCGCGGACCGTCCGATCCGGCTGGTGCACGATGACTGCGCGATGTTCGCCGGGAGCATCGCGGCGCTGCTGATGCAGTCCCTGCACCCGCTGGCCATGGCGGCGGTCGCCGACCACTCGGGCTACAGGGACGATCCCTGGGGACGGCTGCAGCGGACGAGCCGCTTCGTCGCGGTGACGACGTTCGGCCGCCGGGCTGACGCGCTGGCGGCGATAGCGAAGGTCCGCGCCATCCACGAGCACGTCACGGGGACCGCGCCGGACGGACGGCCGTACGCGGCCTCCGACCCGCACCTGCTGACCTGGGTGCACGTCGCTGAGATCTACGCATTCCTGCGCGCCTACGAGGTGTACGGCGGCCAGTCCCTCGACCAGGCGGCCCGTGACGGTTACGTGGCGGATATGGCCCTGATCGCCGCCGAGCTCGGCGTGCCGGACCCGCCAAGGACCGAGGCCGGGGTAACCGCCACCATCGGCCGCTACCGTCCCGAACTCGCCGGCACGCCGCAGGCGTGGGCGGCCGCCCGATTCCTGCTGCGGGAACCGCCGCTGCCGCTCGTGGTCCGCCCGCTGTACCGGGGCCTGGCCGAGGCGGCGGTCGCGTTGCTTCCCCGGTGGGCCAGGAGCGAACTCAGGATCCCGGCCTTGCCGTTCGCCGACGCGGTCCTCGCGCGCCCGGCCGGTCACCTGGTCGTGAACGCCATCCGCTGGGGCATCTCGGCGCCGAACGCCTAGCGGCGCGCACCCACGCTATCGCTGGCAGGTCGGGCACCAGAACCTGAGCCGTTCCTGACCCGCGGGACCCTGCTCGTCCCGCTTGATGACGGTCCCGCAGCGCCGGCATGGCCGGCCCGCGCGCCCGTACACCCAGCTTTCCCTGCCGGGCCTGGTGTCCCCGGTCGACGCGTGCCCGGGCCGCGTCTTGTTGGCGTCGAGCAGCCGGTGCCCGAGTTGCACGAGCGCGGCAAGGTCCCCGACCTCGCGCGCGGTCCTTGTCGGTCGTCAGCCGTCGGACGGCCTCCGCCGGGTCCCAGTCGGGGCCGAGCAGGTCCGGGCCGAGATGGCCGGTCACGTCGTGTTCGCTGCCTGTGGGCAGAACCTCGGTGGTGCCAAGGAGATAGCCGGCCGCCTGCCATTCGGCGTTGGCGAGCAGGAGCCTGATCCGGTGGCTGTCCGCCAGGCTGTCGGCAGCCGGGCGGATCCGCCATGAGCCGTCCATCTTCAGGTGCGTGTGCACCGTGAGCCCGCCGGAGGTGCGGATCAGCAGGTGCTTGCCCCTGGCGAGGGCCTGCGTGACGGTCTGCCCGGCCAGGTTGACGGTGGCGAAACGGGGGACCCGGAAGTCGCTGCGCGTCAGCACCCGCCCGGCGAGCGCCTCGTGCAGGCGCCGGGCGGTGTACCAGACGACGTCACCTTCGGGCACGACACAAGGATGGCATGTGCCTGGAATGGTCAGGACCGGGCGGCCAAACCGGCCGGGCCCTAACCGGTCGGGCCCTAACCGGCCACGGTGTGGGTGCGCCTCACTTAGTAGCGCCCGCTGCCGCCACGGCCGTCGCCGTGACCCCCGGGGTACCCGCCGTTGCCGGTGTACCGTCCGTGGCCGTTGTGGCCGCCGCCGCCGTTCCTGCTCGCGTTGTAGCCGACGTCGTAGCCGCCCGGCCTGGCGGGCTGGGGGTAGCGGTTCTCGTCCTGGTCGCGCGCAGCGGCGGTCCGGGATGGGTACGGCTGGCTGGGGTAGGGGTAGGAGCCGGTTCCGCGGTCATAGGGATTGCGTGGCGCGGCGCTCGCGGCGGACCCGTGACCGGGCAGGGCGGCCTGCTGGCCGGGCTGCTGACCGCCGCGCGCCGGATAGCGCACGGCCGGCGCCTGCGGATCGGACGTGTACTGGCCGTTCATGCTGAACGTCTGAGTGTTCTCGGTCAGCGCCGCCGCGTACCGTCCGGCGGAAACCTGGGCGCGCTGCGACGCGAAGCGATAGGAGCGGCCGTCGGTGTTGACCAGCTCCTCGCGCGAGTACTTCTTGCTGGTCAGCGGGTCATCGTCGGTGCTGCGGCGGCCGTTGCCCGCGCCCGCGGCCTGGCCCCTGCCGGTCAGCCGCGGGTCGGGGTAGCCGGCCGGGGCTACCCGGTCTATCCGTTCGGTCCGTTCCGCCCAGTCGGGCACCTCGGGCTGCCGGCCGGAGCCGCGGGCCGCGGCGTGCGGTTGAAAGCTGGGCTGCGCGGGGGCCAGCTGCGGCAGGCTCGGCTGTGTCAGGCCGGGTTGTGTCAGGCCGGGCTGCGCGAGTCCGGCGGATGGCCGCGCGGCGGTCGGCCCGGTGCCAGGCCGCGCCGCGTTCGGTCCGGTGCCACTGCCCGGCCGGCCCGCGTTCGGTCCGGTGCGGCCGTCGATGCCTGGCCGCGCGGCGGGCGTCGCACCGGTCGCGGCGGGCGTCGCCGTGGGACCGGTGCCCGAACGGCTCGCGGCAGGCCCGGTAGCCGAACGCGCCATCGGGCCGGAGGTCGAACCTGACTGGCTTCCGGAAAGGTAGCCCGCCATTCCCGGCGCGGGCCCGAGGCGCCCCGCCCCGGTGCGCGCCTCACCGGGCAGCCGGACCTGGCCGGCCGCGGCCGCGCCGTTCGGCCGGGCCAGCGGACGGTTGTTCACGACGTTCATCCGGTCGCCGTCCAGCGCCGGGTTCGCCGAGTTCAGCGGCCGGTCGGCCGCCACCGAGGCCCAGTAGTCCTCATCGGAGACCCCGTCATCGGGCCAGATGTCGCCTTCCTTGTCCCGCCGTCCCAGGCGCCGCCACCGCTCGCCGCGCTCACCGCGCTCGCCGCGGTCACGGCGCTTGCGCCCGCCGCGGTCGTCATCGAACCCCTCGGGCATCTCGTAGGCGCCGGTCCCGTACTCGCCGCCGCCCGGGCCGTAGTCGCCGGGGCCGTAGTCGCCCGGGCCGTAGTCGCCCGGGCCGTAGTCGCCGGGACCGTAGCGGTCCTCGGCAGCGTGGGAGTCCCGCCCGTACCTGCCCGCCGGGCCGCGCCCCCGCTGCGGGCCCGGGCCGTAGTCCCCTGGGCCGTAGTCGCCGGAGCCGTAGTCGCCGCGGCCGTGGTGGTCGTATCCCCGGTCCCCGTCCCTGCGTCCCTGGCCGCTGGGACGGTCGCCGTAGCTGCCAACGGCCCTGTTGCCGTTGATGCCCGCGGGGGAGAAGTACTCGTCGGGAGACCAGTTGTCGTCGTCCTGCTGGTAGTTGTCCGGCGCGTAGTCATAGTCGTCATACTCGGAGCCCGTACGGCGGCGTGCGCCAGCCCTGCTGCCTCGCTGGTCAGACCGCGAGGACCCACGGCTCAGAAACGACATTCCACACCACCCGGCAGAGCACGGCCTTGCGGTGGCGCTTGCCAGGTCCGCGCGGCCATCGACGCGAGCCTGCCCCCATAATCGCGAGCACCCTAAACCGGCACCGGTTTCACCGATTGTTACCGACTTTAAGCACCCGTGTCTGCCGAATCACAAAGTTGGTAATTCGACGGGGCGAAACGGATAATTCCGGCACTTCGGTCACGCTGCGCGGTCGGGACCGGTCCGGATATCCGGTCCGGGCACGGTCAGGACGTCGCGAAGGCCGTCATCCGGCCCCGCCCGATAGTCGCCGCCGCGATCGCCATCCACGTCGACTCAAGCGAGGCGTCCTCAGGCAGGTTCAGCACCGTGTCGAGCGCGTACACGGTGAACCGGTACCAGTGCCCCTGTGGCCCGGGACAGGGCGGGTCGTACCCGGCCCGGCCCGCGCTGTTCTGCGCCTGCCGGGCTCCCGGGGGCAGCTGCCCCTCCAGGATGTCGGAAGTCGCCGGCTTGATGTCGAAGACGATCCAGTACACGTACGGGGTGATCGGCGCGTCGGAGTCGTCGACCACGAGAGCGATGCTCTTCGTGTCGGAGGGCGCCCCGGCCCACCCGAGCGGCGGGGTGAGCACCGTGCCGCCGGCGCACGTGAACCGCTGCGGCATCGTGTAGTGCACGAACGCGCCGCTGTTCACCGTCATCACGACGGGCGCGGCGGTCCTCATGCCCGCGCCGAACAGCCCGCAGCCCGCCAGCGGCAGCACGCATCCGGCCGTGACGGCGGCCGCGGCGAGCCGCCGCGCCAGTCCCCGGCCTGTGCCAGCCACCTGTCACCTCCGCTGCCCGATTTTAGGGCCCGTCCGCCGCGGCAAGGACAATAAGGATTCCCCCGAACGATCCGTGCCGACTCCGCTGCCGTGCACCATCCTGTCAGTGCGCGGCCACGTCGAGCCGGCCTGGGCGCAGAATGACCGGTATGACGACGCGATTGGTTCAGGCCGCCCGCGGCCTGGCGCTGACGCTGCTTGCCGTCCTCGCCGTCCTTGGACCCGCCGGGGGCGCCCGGGCTGCCAGCGGCGCCGCCGGCGGCCCCGCGCCCGCCGGCGGCGGCCGGGTACGGCAGCTGATCACGGTGACGGCCGCGTCCTACGGGGATACCTACGCGACCTTCCGGGCCTACGACCTGACCGGCACGAAGCGGGTGGAGGTGTTCGGGCCGTGGACCGCCCGCGTGGGCTACAACGGCGTGGCGGGCCCCGGTAAGAAACGCGAGGGAGACGGCACCACCCCGTCCGGCACCTACGGCTTCAGCTTCTTCTTCGGCGTGCAGCGCGATCTGGGCTTCGCGTTCGCCTTCCGGCATGCCTACACCTACGACTACTGGGACGACGACCCGGCCAGCCCGCGCTACAACGAATGGGTAGACGCCCGCAAGGCCAATCCGGGCGCGAATCCCGAACCGATGCACCAGGTGCCCGCCTACGACTACGCCGCGGTGATCGCCTACAACACCGCGCGGGTTCCCGGCCTTGGCAGCGCGATCTTCCTGCACGTGGGCACGGGCACCGCGACCGCCGGCTGCGTCTCCCTGCCGCGCGCGGAGCTGATCGAGGTCCTGCTGTGGCTGCGGCCCGCCGACGGCCCGATGATCTCGATCGGGGTCAGGCGGTGACCGCCGCGGCGCCCGTGCCCGGGCTTGAGCGCGCCTTCGACGTGGCGGCCCGGCTCGGGCCGCTTGAGGATCACGGGATCACGCGGGCCGGCCACCGCCGCGTCGTGCCGATCGTCGGCGGGCAGGTCAGCGGCCTGTTCGACGCCGAAATCCTGCCCGGAGGCGCGGACTGGCAGCTCGTCCGCGCCGATGGCGGCATCGAGATCGACACGCGCTACTCGGCGCGGACGCCCGCCGGGGAGTATGTCCACTTCCGCACGTCCGGTGTCCGCAGCGGCCCACAGGAGATCCTGCAGGCGCTCCTGCGCGGCGAGACCGTCGACCCGTCGAGGTACTACTTCCGCGTCGCGGTGCACCTGGAGACATCCGCCCCGCGCCTGGCCGTCCTCGAGCAGTCGATCTTCGTCGCCGCCGCGATCCGCGGGGCGGACACCGTCAGCTACACCGCCTACCGGGTCACCTGAGTGACAGCCTCCCCTCGGTGCGACGGGGCATGTCATCTTTGCACACTCTGTGCATGGACGAATCGGGCATTCCGGGCGCCAAAATGGTCATGGAGTGTGCGAAGTAGAACGCCAGTGGCCCCAGTGACCAGTGGGATCGCGATGTGGGTGGCGCGTGATCCCGCCGTCAGCCATCGCGGATCGCTCCCTGTGAGCTGGACGTGGCTGCGGCCACGTGAAAGGCTCGACATCGAGGCACTGTCGCAGCAGACGGGCAGGCGAACAGGGCGAGCAGGGCGCACCGGCGAGCAGGCAGGAACACCGCATGACCGTGATCGACGTCGACACATCCGAGGCTGTGCACTACGCGCGGGAGGAGGCGCGGCTGCGGCGCGAACTCGCCGCCGTGTACCGGCTTGTCGCGCACTTCAAGATGACCGACCTGATCTTCAACCACATCTCGGCCCGGCTGCCGGGTCCCGGGCACCGGTTCCTGCTCAACCCGTTCGGCCTGCTGTATGAGGAGATCACCGCGTCCAGCCTGGTGATCGTCGGCCTGGACGGGCGGCTGGTCACCGACGGGCCGTGGCGGGTCAACCAAGCGGGGTTCGTGATCCACAGCGCGATCCACGAGAGCCGCGAGGACGCGCTGTGCGTGCTGCACACGCACACGAAGGCGGGCTGCGCGGTCGCCGCCCAGGAGCACGGGCTGCTCCCGCTCAACCAGATGTCCCTTGAGTTCTACAACCGAGTCGCCTACCACGACTACGAGGGCATCGCGGTCAACAGCGAGGAGAAGAAGCGGCTCGTCGCCGACCTCGGCGACAAGCCGGTCATGATCTTGCGCAACCACGGGCTGCTCACCGTGGGCAGGACGCCCGGGCAGGCGTTCCTGCGGATGTTCTACCTGGAGCGCGCGTGCCAGATCCAGGTGGACGCGATGGCCGGGGGAGCGCCGCTCGTGGTGCCGCCGGACGTCTGCGAGCGCGCGGCGCGACAGTTCGCGGGCGACGGCGGTGCCGACGACTACGCGGACACCGGCTCGCCGAATCTGGCCTGGCAGGCCATGCTGCGCCTGGCCGACCGTATCGCCCCGGACCACAAGGAGTAACCGCCATGGCAGGAGAGCGCGAAGACGTCCAGTTCTGGTTCGATCCGCTGTGCCCCTGGGCCTGGATCACCTCGCGCTGGATGCTTGAGGTGGAGAAGGTCCGGCCCGTGCAGACCGACTGGCGGATCATGTCGCTGGCTTACCTGAACCTGGTCCAGCACGAGGGCAAGGGCCTGAGCGAGGAATACCTTGAGCGCATGAGCCGGGCCTGGGGGCCGGTCCGGGTCTGCGCCGCCGCGGCGGAGCACGCGGGCCCCGGCATCCTCGGCCCGCTCTACACCGCCATCGGCACCCGCATCCACAACCAGGAGCGCCGGGGAGATCCGGACGTGATCCCCGAGGCCCTGGCGGAAACCGGGCTGCCCGCGTCGCTAGCCGACGCCGCCGAGAGCACCGACTTCGACCAGCTGATCAAGGCCTCCCACCACGAGGCGTTCGACGAGGTCGGCCTCGACGTCGGGACTCCGGTGATCCGCGTCCGCGGCAAGGCCATGTTCGGCCCTGTCATCACGCCCGCGCCGCGCGGCGAGGCCGCCGGGGAGCTGTGGGACGGGCTGGTGCTGGTGATCAAGGCGGACGGCTTCTTCGAGCTCAAGCGCAGCAGGGACCGCAGGCCCTCCTTCGACTGACCCCGGGCCGGCGGGCGGCGCGAGCCTGCGGAATGAACCCGGCGGTCAACGCGATCACCGTCGTGCTGGCGCGGGAGGCGCTGCGGGCCGCTGACGCCGCCGACGAGGCGCTGCGGCGAAACGAACGGGACAAGCCCGGGCCGCTCACCGGGGTGCCGATGACGGTCAAGGAGAACATCGACGTGGCCGGCTCGGCGACGACGCTTGGCGTCGCCGCGCTGCGGGACGCGGTGGCGGCGCAGGACGCGCCGCACATCGGCGAGCTGCGCGCGGCGGGAGCGATCCCGCTCGGGCGCACGAACATGCCGGAGTTCGGGATGCGCTGGCACACCAGCAACGCGCTGCGCGGCGCCACCCGCAACCCGTGGTCCGTGGCGGGCGCGGTGCGCCGGGCGGGGGCGCTGCTCGCCGAGGCCGGCTACCTCGTCGAGGAGGCGCGGGCTCCCGCTTTGGACCGGGCAGGGGAGATCTTCCACCAGATCATGTCCGCCTGGGGCCGCGTCGCCGAGCGGCAGCCGCCGCCGGAGACGGTGGCAGCGGGCGAGTTCGTC
>NZ_JASIAL010000450.1:0-4972 GCF_030042015.1 Trebonia sp.
ATCAGGTCCGCGAGCAACTCAAGCCATGGGACCACGCCGCGGACATCGCCACCATCCTGCTGCCACCAGGCATGCCCTGGCCCAGCATCGAAGCAACCCTCCAGGCCGCAGCACCAACCGCCCAGCCGGGACGCCCCAGGAACCCGGCGGCCAAACATCTTTAGGCAGCGCGGCGCTCAGGACAATGCTCAATAACCAAAGATCTGCGCCTCATATCCGTTCAGCCATCACCCGCTGGCCCACGTGCCGAATCGGCAGGGTTGCTCGGCCTCTGGAATAAGAGTCGCGCAGTGTGACGATCGCTAATCACAGCCATCGCGCGATATCGGCTGGCGGGCCACCCGCTGGCTCCGCGTACCGCCCGGGTGATCGACCTGGCCATCGGCGAGCGCATCGATGGGCCGGTGTTCCTAGCCGCCGAACGGCGGCGGCCGGACCGGCACGGCGCCGGGCGGATCGTCCGCAAGGTCGCCCGCCGCGCCGGGATCATCAAGGCCGTCACGCCGCACACGCTCAGACACGCGTTCATCACCTACCAGTTTGGATGCAGGCGTGCCGCTGCGCGATGTCCATGAAGCCGCCTCGCACGGCGATCCACGCACCACAATGCGGTACCAGAGCGGGCCCGCGGCAGCCTGGACTGGCACGCCACCTACATCGTCGCCGCCTATGTTGCCGGAGCCGCCTGGTAGTCGTCGAGTCCCGATCCCGCCTCCCGCTCGGCACGCGAGCCCGCGGCCGGGAGGGAGGCACCTCCCTGCGGCTGGCGATCCGGCTGTCCCTAACGCCGGGCGCGGCAAACCGTAAACTATTGTTGTGACCGCGGCCCACGACTATGACGACCTGCACCACTTGGTGGACCGCCTCAGCCCGCGCCAGGCCGAGCGGCTGCGCGTCCTGGTCGCCTCCGATCCCGAACTCGCCTCCGCCGCGCAGCCAGAAGCTCCCGGCGAGGCAGAGCAGGCGGGACAGCTGCGGCTGTCAGTAATCGGGATCTGGGATTCTGGCCGCGGTGACCTGTCCGAACGGCACGACGAGATCATCCGCGGGCGGCTGAAGCGCCCCGCATGACGCTGCTGCTGGACACCGGCCCGCTCGTCGCGGCCATCGTCCGCTCCGATAAGCACCATGCCCGCTGCGCTGCGCTGCTGGAATCCGCCGCAGGCCCGCTGCTCATCCCCACCACGGTCATCGTCGAAGTGTGCTGGCTGCTGGAAGAGCGACCCGACATCGAGGCAGCATTGCTGACCTCCGTAGCCACCGGCGAATTCCAGCACGTCACCATCACCGCCGCCGACCTGGCACGTACCGCCGAGCTTGTGCGTACCTACGCCGGCTTGCCACTGGGCGCGGCCGGCGCCTCCGTCATCGCGGTCGCTGAGCGGCTCCACGTGACCGATGTGGCTACCTTGGACCGGCGGCACTTCACAGTCGTCCGCCGTAAGCACCACGCTGCCCTGAATCTTCTGCCCTAACCAGGGCAAGATCCGGCGAGCGCTCCTTGCGCTCTGCGGTCGGCCACCGGCAATTTCGACGCGCCGGATCCGATCTGACGCCGGGCCCGTACTGGTGGTTCGGCGTCCGTCCTCGCACATAGCCAGCCGATCGGTGCTGCGGCAACGGCTGCTCAGAGCAGATGAGCAAAGGTGAGGCGCGCGCCGCTACCTTCATACCGCTATTACTGCAGCCATTCTCACTGCCACACTGGCTCGTCGGCCGCCTCTGCTCAGCGGTCGGCTCTGGCGTGTTCTTGTTGCACGCCAGAGTGTGCAGTGTCGCGATCATTACGGCACCACTCCCGCCGAACCCCTCTGGACTCGGCGGTTAATACCGCAAACACCGGGAGGCGTGGGCTGCGGCGGCCTCCCGGGTGGGGGCGTCCAGTTTGGCCAGTACGGCCGAGACGTGGTGGTCGACGGTCTTGGCGGAGATGAACAGCTTGGCGGCGATCTGGGCGTTGGTGTGCCCGGCGCAGATCAGCTCGAGGACCTCGCGCTCGCGGGGGGTCAGTCCCAGTGGATGGGCCCGGGTTGCTGTCCGGGGCCCAGCGGGAATCGACCGGATGCCGAGCCGGCGCATCGCCTGCCGGGTGAGCTGGGCCGCGGCCGGGGCGCCGAGACTGGTGCAGATCGTCAGGGCCTGGCGCAGCGCTGTTTCGTCCGCGGCGTCGTGCAGGGCGAGCGCGGCCTCGTAGGGGCAGCCGAGGCTGGTCCACAGCCGGGCGGCGTCCGCCCAGTCGCCTGCCAGCTGCAGCCGGCAGGGCTCGGCGAGCTCACCGCGCGGCGGCCGCGGTGAACCCGTGCGCCGCAGCCAGACGGCGACCGCGCCGCGGCGCCAGGTGTCAGTTCGGGCGCAGACGTCATCGGCCAGCTCGGCTTCGCGCATGGCCGCGGTCGGCTCGCCCGCCAGCCAGTACGCCTCGGCGCGGGCCAGCCGCGCCAGCACCAGCCAGTCCGGCTCGCCGGTCCCCACCGCGGCTTGCGTCGCTTCGTCGAGGCATTCCCAGCAGCCGGACGCCCCTTGGCGCGCGCGGATCTTGCCCAGGCTGCTGAGCGGGTTGATCGTGTTGACCGGTGAGGCGCCGCCGCGCGCGAGCACTTCCATGCTCAGTGCGGCCGCCTCCTCCCAGCGGCCCATCATCTCCAGCGTCCCGGTTCGCTCGCCCCGCAGGCAGATGCCGTAGGTGCCGATGTCGTGCTCGTCGCAATAGGCCACGCCCTCCGCGTAACACCGTTCGGCTTCGCCGAACCGCCGCTGACCGCAGTACAGGGCATGCAGATTCGCGTAACCGCGGCCCGCCTGTGCCTGCAGGCCCTCGGCGATCGCGATCTCCAGCGCCCGGCGCATCAGCGCGACCCAGTCTCCGCCCTGGGCGGCCATGGACCAGGCCTCGGTGTTCAGCGCGTAACTGAGCACCTCGGGCACGCCGAGCGAGACGGCGAGCCCCTGCGCCCGCCGTGACAGCTCGATCGCGGCATCGTACTGGCCGTCGCCTGCTCGCATCTGGCCCAGGTGGGCGTACGCCCGGGCCAGCTCGGCGCTTGGCCCGAGCGGTTCGCCGATCGCCACCGCGGCCTCGGCCGCGGACACCGATTCGGCGCCCCGGCACAAGCGCCACATCGTGACCGAGAGCTGTTGCAGTGTCGCGCTTTCGCCCAGCCGGTCACCGGCCTGACGCCACAGCCCGAGCGCGCGCTCGCCGGCGCCGGCGGCGTCCTGCCACCGGTCCAGCAGGCCCAGCTCGGTGGCGAGCCCGCCGTACAGCCCGGCGAGCGTCGCCGGGGCCGCCCCGGCCGTGAACCGCAGCGCCCGCTCGAACTGCGCCGCCGCCTCGCGGTGCGAACCCAGCTCGGCCGCCTGCCGCGCGGCCGAGGACGCGTACCGCATGACCGCGGGCCCGGCCCCGGCACCCTCGGCATGGAAGGCCATCCGGGCGTCGTCGGCACACCCGGCCGACGCCAGGGCATCCAGCACCCGGGCGTGGAGCAGGCCGCGGCGATGCGGCAGGATCGCCTGTTCGACCGCCAGCCGGGCGATCTCATGACGGAACCTCAGCCCGGCACCATCCACGGTGACCAGCCCGGACGCCAGGACCTCATCCACAGCCGACAGCGGGCAGCCGGTGACCGACTCCACCAGCCCCAGCTCGGCGCGGGCGCCGGTCAGCGCCGCAGCATCGAGCACGGCGCGGGCCCCGCCGCTCAGCCCCACTGCGCGGGCCAGCACCGCATCCCGCGCGGCCGCCGGGACCCGGGCCACCCCGGCGGCGATCACCGCCGTGACGTAAAACGGGTTCCCGCCCGTCAGCCGGTACAGCTCGGCCGCATCGAGCCCGGCCGGGCCGGCCAGCTTCCGCACCGCGCCGGCCGACAGCGGCGCGAGCTCCACCCGCCTGGTGCAGCGCTGCCGTGCGAGCTCACCAAGCGCCGCCCGCAGCGGATCACCCGCGGCCATATCATCTTCCCGGTAGGTCACCACGAGCAGCACGCTGGCGCTCTTGATGCGCAGGGCCGCGAACCGCAGCAGGTCGAGGGTAGCCTCATCGGCCCAGTGAATATCCTCCACCACCACCACAGTCAGCGTCCCCGGCTCGCTGACCTGGCGCAGCAGCGCGGCAAACAGCTCTGCGCGGCCAGCCCCGGCGCGGCACAACTCCAGCAACTCCCCGTCAAGCTGGCCCGCCAGGTCGAGCAGCGGCCCCAGCGCGCGGGGGGTAAACAGGCCATCACACACCCCCCAGAACCAGCGCGCGTCCGGCACGTCACGCTCAAGCTGTTCCACCAGCGCCGACTTGCCGACCCCCGCCTCCCCGGCCACGAGCACAAACCGGCCCTGGCCGCGCCGGGCCTCCAGCACATACCCGGCCAGCGACGCCAAAGACGACTCCCGCTCCAGGAGCTGCCTGGCGCGGTGCTGGCGGATGGCGTCCTCGTCCGGCCCTTCGAGCAGGCAGTACACCTTCCCGTCAGGGTTGTGGCATGGCTCGATCCGGCGCACGCCGAACCGGTCGGCCCGGCCGTTGCGGGTGTCCTCGGCGATCTGCGCGATAGCCTCGGCGGGCAGCTTGAGATCTTCGTGGAAGTCCATGAATCGTGTCATCTCGTGCTCTTGTCCTGCGGCGGATGGATGCGGTGCCGTCCGGCCTGGGGCGGCGCGGCAGGGGCCGGGTCGCGGGCCTGTCCTGGGCGGCAGCCGGGTGGCGTCATGCCCAGTGCCGGGAGGGCCGGCGGGCTGATCTGGCCGGTCGCCTGCCCTGCCCGGGCTGGCCCTGGCCGGCGTGCTGGCTCAGGCGGCCGTGGCAGCCGCCTGGCGGCGGGTGGCCAGGGCCCGGTAGGCGAGCACCGCGGCGGCCGCGGTGACCAGGGCCGCGCTGACGGCGATCAGGGCGATCTGCCAGCCGGGTGTGCCGCCCACCACGATGGTGCGGGTCACGGTGTAGACCGGCGGGGCCGGAGCGGCCGGGCCGCCCCCG
>NZ_JASIAL010000451.1:0-8295 GCF_030042015.1 Trebonia sp.
GCTCACGTGGTGACCGCAAGAACTCACGGCCGGCTCACTAGGACCTCAGGTGTCGCACGGACGACAACTCCGTGACGCCGGCGAGCGTGGCCCCCGGCTGGCAGCCGCAGCTTTCCCGGCACAGGAGCCGGGTGGGCAGCGCGATGTCGCGTTCGGCCGGCTGCTCGCCGCTGATCATCGAGTAGAGCACCTCGAACGCGGTCTCGCCGAGCTCGCCGATCGGCTGCCTGACCGTGGTCAGCTGCGGGTGCAGGTGCCTGGCCATCGGGATGTCGTCGAAGCCGGTCACCGCCACCTGGCCGGGCACGTCCACGCCGCTGCGGCGCAGCACGTACATGACGCCGAGCGCGCTCTGGTCGTTCGCGCACACGATGACCCGCGGCAGCGGCAGGCCCGAGGCGAGCAGCCGCTCGGTCACGACGGCAGCCCCGGCGGCGTAGTAGTTACCCTGCCACTGCGGCCCGGAGAACAGCACCGCGCCCGCCCCCCTGGCCTCGGCCGCGAGCGTCTGCAGCCGCGCCTGGCTGTCCGGGCTGTCGGCGTAGCCGCCGAGGTAGCCGAGCGTCGTATAGCCGTGGTCGTACAGCAGGTGCCTGGCCAGGGCGCGCATCCCCGTCTCGTTGTCGCTGCCCACGTTGGCCGTCGTCGGCCTGGCGATGCCGGCCAGCGTGATGATCGGCACCTGGCGCGAGAGCTGGTCGAGCTGGTCCGGCTCGAGCACCCGGTCGTGCAGGATCAGCCCGTCGCTCTTGCGGGCGAGCGCAAGCACCCGCCTGCCCGCGTCGTGGTCGGTGATGTCGACCGACCGCACGAGCAGGTCGAAACCGCGGCGCTGCGCGGCCCGCTCGACGCCGCGGTTGACCATGTCGTGGAACTGCAGGCTCTCGGTCTCGTCGGCGAACGCGTCGTAGCCGAGCAGCCCGGCCATGTCCCAGGCGCCCGCGGGAACCCACGGGGCGGGGGCCGGCGCCGGCGGCCCGGCGGTGAGCGGGCGCCTGACCACGACGCCGACGACTTCCTTGAGCCGGACGCTCAGCGCCCGGGCCGCGCTGTCCGGGACGAAGCCAAGCTCGGCCACCGCGCGCTGCACGCGGTCCCTGGTTTCTGGACGGGGGTTGCGGCGGCCGTTGAGCACCCGCGACACCGAGGCGATCGACACCCCGGCCGCCCGTGCGACGTCGTAGATCGTGGGCGGGGCGATGTCGTCTGCCGGGCCGGCTGCCTGACTCGGCTCGCCTGGCTCCCTGCCATCTGCCAGCACCGTCACGGCACGCCTCCCTGCCCTGTGGTAAGCGCTTACCCGCTGTGCCGCGGCTAGCCGGTGCCGCGACGGTAAGCGCTTACCAGATCTCGCGTGACTGTCAGCGTACGTCCGCGAGGCGGTCACCTCAAGGAGCAAACCCGGCAACGTTACAGCAATGTGACGCCCAGGTACCAGCAGGCGTCAGGGCCAATGCGGGGCCGACCGGCAGGACTTGCGGACATATTCAGGAAACATCCTGGCCCATTCCACCTGCCACGTTACCGCCAGCGTAACAAATGGGAAATGCGGTCGAAACCCGCGCATGGGAAACATTAACCGTTGCAGCAAGCACGCGGAGCGGCCGGGGCGGGCCAGCAAGCCCGGGGGGCGACCCTGGAACCCGAGAGGCCCTTCATACAGGTAGCCCTGGAGGAGTAAAACAGTGATTCCATACCCTACCTGGCTGGTGTCTGGAGACAATGCCTGGCAGATGACGGCGGCGACGCTGGTCGGGCTCATGTCCATCCCGGCTCTGGCCGTGCTGTACGGCGGCCTGGTGCAGAAGAAGTGGGCGATGAACACCGTCATGATGGTGTTCTGCACCTTCTGCCTTACCCTCATCACGTGGGTCCTCTGGGCCTACAAGATGGGCTTTGGCACGCCGCTCATCAGCAGCTTCGTCGGCGACCCGAGGACGATCCTGGGTGCCAACGCGCTTCAGGGCCAGGCGAATATCCCGCTGCTGGACGGCCTGATGCCGCACTTCACGCAGCCGCAGGGTTCGGTGGCGTATTTCCAGTTCGTGTTCGCCGCGATCACCCCGATCCTGTTCATCGGCTCGGTGGTCGGCCGCATCAGCTTCAAGGTGTGGCTGATCTTCGTTCCGCTGTGGATCACGTTCGCCTACGCGGTCAACGCCTTCCTGCTCTGGGGCGGCGGCTACTGGGCGCAGAAGGGCGCGCTGGACTTCTCCGGTGGTTACGTCATCCACCTGGCGGCCGGCGTCTCCGGCTTCACCGCGGCCTGGATCGTCGGCCCGCGGCTGAAGCGGGACCGGGAGAAAGCGGTGCCGAACAACCTGCTGTTCGTCGCGGTCGGCGCGGGCATCTTGTGGCTCGGCTGGAACGGCTTCAACGGCGGTGACCCGTACTTCGCGGGCGCGGACGCGACCGCGGCCGTGGTCAACACCAACCTCGCCACCGCCGTGGGGATGATGACCTGGATCTTCATGGACATGTTCTTCAGCAAGTCGAAGAAGCCGACGTTCCTCGGCGGCGTGAACGGCATGATCTGCGGCCTGGTCGGCATCACCCCGGCGGCCGGTTACGTCAACGGCCTCGGCGCGATCCTGATCGGCCTGATCGACGCGGTAATCGTCTGGCTCGCCTGGGAGTACCTGCCGAAGTACGTGTGGCCGTTCAACAAGGTCGACGACGCCCTCGGCGTGGTCTACACGCACGGCATAGCGGGCTTGTTCGGCGGTCTGCTCGTCGGCTGCCTCGCCGACCCGAACGTGATCGAGTACATCGGCGTCGGCAAGACCTCCTCGGTCAGCGGCGCGGGCCTGTTCTACGGGCACCCGCACCAGCTGCTCGTGCAGTTCCTCGCCGCGCTCACGATCATCATCTGGGACTCGTTCGTCACCGCCGCCATCCTCTTGTTCATCAAGTACGTCCTGCGGATGAAGCTCACGCTTTCGCCAGAGGAGCTGGAGATCGGCGACATCGCGGTCCACGGCGAGGAGGCCTACCCGGTCGAGGAGACCCTCTCGCACCTGTCCGTCACGGCGCAGGCCGAGGCCTCGCCCACGACCGAGGAGCCCGTCAGGGAAACCGCCGACGATTGAGTCTTGCGCTACGTTGCGGCCGTAGCGTAAGCGGGGCCGCGCATCCGGACAGCGGCACGGTGCCCGGATGCGCGGCCTGTGGCATGTCTGGGGCGTGTGGCTCGTTAGGTATATGCGCCTGCCTAGTATGTGCGGCGAGGCGGACCCCCGGATGGATGGAGCGCTGTGAAACCCGTCGTCATGACTGCCACACTGGTCACGCAGGACGGCGTCCCGATCGACGCCGTGCACCTGCCGGGGCGCCGGGAGCTGGCGATCGTGGTGGCGCACGGGTTCACCCTGTCGTGGCAGAAACCGATGGTGTGGCGGGTGGCGCAGCGTTTCAACGCGGCGGCCGGGGTGGTGACGTTCGACTTCCGCGGACACGGACGGTCCGGCGGGCGCTCCACGCTCGGCGACAAGGAGATCTACGACCTCGACGTCGCCGTGCACTACGCCCGCGAGCTCGGCTATCGCCAGGTCGCGACCGTGGGGTTCTCGATGGGCGGCTCGGTCGTGCTGCGCCACGCCGCGCTGCGCGGCGGGGTGGACGCGGTGGTCTCGGTGAGCGGGCCCGGCCGCTGGTTCTACCGCGACACCGTGCCGATGCGCAAGGTCCACTTCGTCGCGGAAAAGCGGGTCGGCCGCCTGTTCGCCAGGCACTTCCTGCAGACCAGGATCGCGTCGGGCGGATGGGACCCCGAGCCGCTGCCGCCCGCCGACGCCGCGGCGCGGATCTCCCCGGTGCCCGTGCTGATCGTGCACGGCGACAAGGACGTCTACTTCCCGCCAGAGCACGGCCGCCAGCTCTACGCGAGCGCCCGCGAGCCGAAGGAGCTGTGGCTCATCCCCGGGTTCGGCCATGCCGAGCGGGCCACGGACGACAGGCTCGTCGACCGCATCGCCGCGTGGGCGGCCGGCGCGGTGCGCCTCCCGCACGCGGTCACCGGGCCGCGGGACACCGGCCGCCCCGCGGCGCCTGAGCCGCCCGCGGCGAGCGAGCGCGCGGCGAGCTAGCGAGCGGCGAGCGAGCAGGCCACGCTACCAGCTGGCCCGCACCGGCATGCCCTCGGTGTAGCCCGACGCGCTCTGCACGCCGACCACCGCCTTGTCGGCCAAGGACACAAGGTCGGCCGCCCCCGCGTACGTGCACGCGCTGCGCACCCCGGCGACGATCATGTCGAGCAGGTCCTCCACGCCCGGCCGCAGCGGGTCCAGGTACATCCGGGCCGAGGAGATGCCCTCTTCGAACAGCTCCTTGCGCGCCCGCTCATACGCGGAGTCCGCGGCCGAGCGCAGCCGCACCGCGCGCGCCGACGCCATGCCGAAGCTCTCCTTGTACAGCCGCCCGTCGGGATCGCGGAACGTGTCCCCTGGCGACTCGTAGGTCCCCGCGAACCAGGAGCCGATCATCACGGCCGACGCCCCGGCCGCCAGCGCAAGCGCGACGTCGCGCGGGTGCCGCACGCCGCCGTCGGCCCAGACGAAGGCCCCGAGCCGGGCGGCGGCCGCGGCGCACTCGAGCACGGCGGAGAACTGCGGCCGTCCGACGCCGGTCATCATCCGGGTCGTGCACATGGCGCCAGGACCGACCCCGACCTTGACGATGTCGGCGCCCGCCTGGACCAGGTCCGCGACCCCGGCCGCCGTCACCACGTTCCCGGCCACCACGGGAACCGCCGGCGTTAGCGCCCGTACGGCGCGCAGCGCGGCGAGCATCTTCTCCTGGTGCCCGTGCGCGGTGTCCACGACAAGCACGTCGATCCCGGAGTCGAGCAGCAGCTTGGCCTTGGCGGCCACGTCCCCGTTGACGCCGACGGCGGCGCCGATCCGCAGCCGTCCCGACCGGTCCGTCGCCGGCGTGTACAGCGTGGCGCGCAGCGCGCCGGTCCTGGTGAGGATGCCAACGCACTCGCCCGCAGGCGACACCACCGGCGCCAGCCGGTGCCGCCCCTCGTGCAGCAGCGCGAACGCGCGCGCCGGCGCGGTCCCCGCGGGCAGCGTGACCGGGTCCGCGGACATCACGGTGCGCAGCTGCGCGAACCGGTCCGCCCCGGCACAGTCCGCCTCGGTGACCACGCCGACCGGCCCCCCGGCGGCGTCGATCACGACGACGGCGCCGTGCGACCGCTTGGGCAGCAGCGCGAGCGCCTCCCCGACGGTGTCGGTCGGGGACAGCGTGATCGCCGTGTCGACCACGAGGTCGCGGGTCTTGACCCACGCGACCACGTCGGCGACGACGTCGGCGGGGATGTCCTGCGGCAGGATCGCGATGCCGCCGCGCCGCGCGATCGTCTCGGCCATCCGCCGCCCGGACACCGCGGTCATGTTCGCCGCGATGACGGGGATCGTTGCGCCGCTGCCGTCCCGCGTCGTCAGGTCTACGTCCAGCCGCGAGCCGACCGCCGAGCGCCCGGGCACCATGAACACGTCGCTGTAGGTCAGGTCGGTCGCGGGTTCGATGTCGTGGAGAAAACGCACGTCTGCCATTCTTACCCGCGGCCCGCCGGTCCCGAACCACGGCGCGGCCGGCGCGGTGTCCCACTATCTGAGATCGCCCCGCCACCAATCCCGGTACCCGGCGCTAAGGCGACGGTGAGGCCGAAGGCGGCGAACATGATGTCCGCGATCCGGTCGGCCATCTCCGCGACAGGCAGCTCCACTTCTGTGCTGATCAGGTAGTTCACCCGCTCCAGCATCATCAGGCAGGCGACCGCGGTCAGCTCGGCGTGTTCCTGGCGCCGTCCGGCGGCCTCGGCGGCCGCCGTCATGCCTGTCGTCATCGCCTCGGCGATGCTGAAGAACAGCCGGAGCCCGTCGCCGTAGACCTCGTCGGGCACCAGGTCGGCGGAGCTGAGGATGCGGATCACTGTCGCGTGCGAGTCGTAGGCGGAGAAGAACTTCCGCACCCACTGGCGGAGCACCCTCAGGCCCGTTTCGTCGCTCGTGACCACGGGGAAGTCGCCTGCGACGATCTCCATGTCGTGCAGCGCGTCCCGCAGCAGCGCCCTGAACAGGTCCTCCTTGTTGGAGAAGTACAGGTAGAACGTGCCGTGCGAGATGCCTGCCCGGCGCACCACGTCGTCGACGCGCACGCCGTTGAAGCCGCGCTCCTCGAACTCGACCATGCCCGCCTCGAGCAGCTTGCGCACGGTCTCGCGACCCTGCGCCCGCAGCTCGCGGTCGCGGGCGGGCTGTCCGCCGCCAAGCGACGGCCTGCCCTGCGGTTTGCGCACGGGGCGTCCTGCCCCGCGCTTCTGCCCAGCCGCGCGTGCCTGCCCGGCACCGTGCGTCTGGCCAGTACCGGTCACCGCCGCCGGCTGCCGGGCGGGCCCGCGGCCCGCTCCGGCGCCCGACTGAGCGGGACTCCGGTCTGCCTCCTGCGTCATAGTCAGAGCGTAGCCGCAGCTGCGGCAGTTCCTGCGCATACCGTCAGATGCGCGGCCCTGGCGTCGTCCGATCGGAGCCGGCCCGGCCGCGCAGCAGGTGCCGCCGGGCGGCCGCCCGCACGGCGCCGGTGAGCGCGCTCAGCCGCGCGGAGTCCAGCCGCCAGCGCTGCCAGTACAGCGGCACGTCGATGACGTCAGGTGACAGCCGCGTGATCCGGCCGGCGGCCAGGTCGGCGCTGGCCTGCGGCTCGGGGAGCATGCCCCAGCCAAGGCCGGCGCGCACGGCCGCGTAGAAGTCGGCCGAGGACGGGACCTGGTGGACGATCGCCGGTGCGTGCGTGATGCCCTGGCGTCGCAGGAGTTCCCGCTGGAGATCGTCCTTGTCGTTGAAGACCATGGACGGCATCGCGGCCCAGTCCGGCGACCGCCCGCGCCGCCAGCGGTCCGCGAGCGCGGGGGCAGCCGCGGGAACATAGCGCAGCGCGCCAAGCGGCTCGACGGAACATCCCTGCACGGCTTCCGGCTCGCTGGTGACCGCGCCGAGCACATCGCCGCTGCGCAGCAGCTTCTGCGAGTACGCCTGGTCCTCCACGTGCAGGCGGATCGCGGTCGCGTCCCACGCCGCCGCCTCGGCCAGCACGTCGCGGAACCACGTGGCAAGCGAGTCGGCGTTGACCGCCACCGGCAGCTCGACGGCGCTGGCCGCGGCGAGCGCCTGGCTTGCCTCGACCTGCAGCAGCCGCGTCTGCCGGCCAAGTCGCACCAGCCATTCGCCCTGCGGGGTGGGACGGCACGGGGTGGCCCGGCTGACCAGGACCCGGCCCGCCGCCGCCTCCAGGGCGCGGATGCGCTGGCTGACCGCGCTTGGAGTGATGTGCAGCTGCCGGGCGGCGGCCTCGAAGGAGCCGTGATCGGCGATAGCCACGAGCGCGTCAAGCTGGCCCTGATTGAGGTCCACCGGCTAAGTTAAGCATAGCTAATGACTGATAAGAAACATTTGTTTGCCTTCACTATGCGGCGTGCCTAGCGTCGGGTCCATGGAGGGCGCATCCATCGACGGGCTGCTCACCGGGCTGTCGCTGATCGTGGCGATCGGCGCGCAGAACGCCTTCCTGCTGCGCCAGGGGCTGCGCAAGCGGTGCGTCGGCACGGTCGTCGCGGTGTGCACGCTCTCCGACTTCGTGCTGATCGCCGCCGGGGTGAGCGGGATCGGCGCCGTCGTCGAGCACGCCGGGTGGGCGCTGGTCCTCGTGCGGTGGATCGGGGTCGCCTTCCTTGCCGGGTACGGGCTGTCCTCGGCATGGCGCGCGCGGCGCCGGTCCGCGCTGACCGCGGCGCCTGCGGGCTCCGGCGCCCGCTCCCGGGCCGTGGTGCTGCGCCGGGCACTGGCGTTCACCTGGCTCAACCCGCACGTCTACCTGGACACCGTGGTGCTGCTCGGCTCGGTCGCGAACGCGCACGGACCGTCGGGCCGGTGGTGGTTCGCCGTCGGCGCGGGAGCGGCGAGCGCGCTCTGGTTCGCCAGCCTGGGCTTCGGCGCCCGGCTTGTCGCTCCGCTGCTCGCCACCGCGCGCGCGTGGCAGATCCTGGACCTGCTCGTCGGGGTGACGATGGTGCTGCTGGCCCTCAAGCTGGCGCTCACCTAAGGCGCCTATACAGTTGAAGACCTGTGCTGAAGCTGACCATCCGCCGGGGATCGTGGCCGGCCGTCATCGGGTGCGCCCTGGTGGCGGCCAGCGTCGTGGCGGCCAGTTGCGTCGCGGCGCTCAGCGGCACTCCTGGCCAGCCGGCCGGGGCAGCGGGCGCCGCCCGCGGCGCCGCCAGCCGCCATTCCGCCG
>NZ_JASIAL010000076.1:0-4237 GCF_030042015.1 Trebonia sp.
ATCAGCCCGATCGGGAACTGGCGGGACGCGCTTGACCGGGCGTTCCCCGCGATGTGCGCGCGCTGACCGGTGCGGCCCTGCTCCCCCGCTTGCCGCCCGCACCGCGCCCCGGGTCAGCCGGTGTTGCCGATCGCGGCGACGGCGGGGCCGCCTGCGCCCTGGGCGAGCGGGATGTGCACGGCGACCACGGCCGAGCGGCCGCCGTGGACGGCGTCGAGCGCCTCCTTCAGCACCGAGGGCAGTTCGGCGGGGTCGGTCACCGTGGCGGCGAACGCGCCGCCGGCCGCCGCGGCCACGCCCGGCAGGTCGGCCTCAGGCTCGAACGAGACGTGGAAGTCGTCGGACGCCGACGCCGCACCGGACGGGTGCACGCCGAGCGTGGACTGCTTGGGCGCCTTCCAGCCTCGGTTGTCGTAGATCACCGTCAGCGTCGGCGTTCCGTACCTGCGGGCCACCCAGTGCGCCGACGACGGCACGCTGAACAGGAAAGTGCCGTCGCCGACGAGAGAAACCACGGTTCGTTCGGGAGCAGCGAGCTTGGCCCCTACGGCCCCGCCGCCCGACCACCCCAGGGAACCGCCGCCGGACCCGATCAGGGATCCCGGCTTGGACAGGCGCAGGTGCTCGGCGACCACCTGGAAGTTCGTGACCGCCTCGGTGAGGAACAGCGGGTCCTCGCCCGCCAGCAGGTCGCGCACGCACGCGGTCAGGTACTGCGGCGTGATCACCGTGCCGTCGTGCCGCTCCAGGGCGTCCCAGGCCGCGCGCTGCGCGTCGTGCGCCGCTGTCACGTCCGCCCGCCGCGCCGCCACGAGATCACGGTCAAAACCATGCTCCCGAACGGACACGGCTATCTGCTCAAGGGCCACCTTCGCGTTGGCGGCGGCGGAACGCCGTGCCGGGACGTGCCACAGCGACATGCCGTACTTGAGCGGGTCGATGTCGACCACGTAGATCGACGCGTCAGGGGATGGCCGGTTGTTCGAGAAGATGTACGGTATGTCGCTGTCCACGACGAGGATCACGTCCGCCTCGGCGAGCAGCGGAGTCTGCTCGCGGGTGGTGAACTGCCAGCCGCGGTGCATCGGGTGGTCGGCGGGGAAGTTCAGCCGGAACGCGGCCGACTCGATGACGGGGATCGCGAGCAGGCCGGCGAGGTCGACGAGCTTGGGCACCGCTTCGGGGTCGCGGCCCAGGTGGCCGGTGATGATGAGCGGGTGCCTGGCCCCGGCCAGGGCGGCGGCGATCTCGCCGGCCACCTCGGCGGTGAGGGCGGCCGGCTCGACGGGGCGGTATGCGGCGGGGTCTGCCGCGTGCGGCTCGAGCTGCTCCTCCATGACCTCGCGCGGGCCGACGAGGTAGACCGGCCCGGCCGGCTCGCTCGCGGCGATCTGCAGCGCGCGGTGCACGAGCTGCTTGACGTTCCTGCCGGAGCGGATCTCGTTGTCGTACTTGGTGTAGGCGCGCATGATGCCGCGCTGGTCGTGGACGTCCTGGATCCAGTGGATGAACTCGTTGCGGCCCCCGGGCAGCTCGTTCTGCATCGTGTACGGGGCAGCGCCCGCGAACACCAGCACCGGCACCCGGCCGCGCATCACGTTGCCTATCGCGCCGCCAAGATTCTGCGTCCCCGCGTCCACGTGGACGATCACCGCCTGCGGCATGCGGCTGACCGCGGCGTAGGCGTGCGCCGCGCTGAGCGCGACCGTCTCGTGCGGGCAGACGATGAGCTGCGGCAGTTCCTGGTCGCGGCCTTCGGCCTTGGCCTGGGCGAGCGCCTCGATCAAGCCAGGGTGGTCACTGCCCAGGTTCGCGAAGATGTACTTCACGCCCGCCTCGGCGAGTGCCTCAAGGAACGCGGTGCTCGTCGTGTAATAGCGCTCGGTCACGGTGCGGGGCCTCCGGTAAGGGTCGGGTACCCCATCATTGTGCCGACTGCCCAGCCCGGTGACCAGAGACGCCCTGGGTTTGTGCCGGTTAGTACCTCCCGGCCGCCTGCATCGACATCGCGTGCTCGACCAGCGTGACGAGGGTCGCCTTGGTCGACTCGCGGTTGCGCGCGTCGCACGGGATGACCGGCACGGTCGACGGGATCGCGAGCGCCTCGCGCACGTCGTTCGAGCGGTGCGGGAACTGCCCGTGGAAGCCGTTGATGCCGATCACGAACGGCAGCCCGCTCGCCTCGAAGTAGTCGACCGCGGGGAATGAGTCGGCCAGCCGCCGGGTGTCGACGAGCACGACCGCGCCGATGGCGCCCTGGATCAGGTCATCCCACATGAACCAGAACCTGTGCTGTCCGGGAGTGCCGAACATGTACAGCACCAGGTCCTTCTCCAGCGTGATACGCCCGAAGTCCATGGCGACCGTGGTGGTGTTCTTGTCAGGGACATGCGACAGGTCGTCGACATCGGTACTCGCGACGGTCATGACCGCCTCGGTGGTCAGCGGGGTGATCTCCGACACCGAGCCGACGAAGGTCGTCTTGCCCACGCCGAAGCCCCCCGCGACGACGATCTTCACCGACGTCATCGCCGAAGCGTCACCGCCGCCGTGCGGCCGGGCGACGCTAGATCTTACGGAGTCCACTAAGCACCCTTTCGAGCAAATGAAGGTCGGGGCGGCCTTCCGAATCGTCACGCTGGTGAATGCGCACGAGGCCGTCCGCGCTCATGTCGGCGACCAGGATCCGCGCGACGCCAAGCGGCAGCCGCAGCACCGCGGAGATCTCGGCGACGGACCGCCAGTCCAGGCAGAACTGCAAGATCGCCTGGCACTCGGGCGCGAGCACGGACAGGTCGCGCGGTTCGTACACAGTCGCGGTGACCAAGGCCTCGAGCGCGAGCTTATACCTCGGCTGGGTTCGGCCACCGGTAACCGTGTACGGCCGGACCAGCCGCGTGGAGCTGTTCTCCTCATCGGCAGGGAACTGCTGTGCCGGAGGGTATGGCTGCCGCTGTGGCGGCGGCGGTTCGTCCCACGGCCCTGCCCGCCCAGGCCCCTGCCAGGCGGACGGGCCGCCGCGGTCATCGCCGCGGCCGGGACCCGACACCTGTTCCTCCCGCGCTCATCATCGTCTTCCATCTCCCGGCATAGCACCTTGCATGACGCCGCCGCGGGCGGCCGGGGTGAGCACCCGGCCCGCGCGCTCGACCAGGAGGGTCATCTCGTATGCGACCAGCCCGAGATCGCAGGTGGAAGCCGCGAGCACGGCAAGGCTGGCACCATTGCTTATCGCCATGATGACCAGCACGCCGCGCTGCATCTCCACCACGGTCTGCACGACCGCGCCGCCTTCGAAGACCCGGGAAGCGCCTTGGGTCAGGCTAGTGAGGCCCGATGTGACCGCGGCGAGCTGGTCAGCACGCTCCTGCGGGAACCCCGCGGAGAACGCGAGCGGCAGCCCGTCGGAGGACACCACGACCGCGTGTGCCACGTCTGGGACCCGCTCCACGAAGTTGGTGATCAGCCAGCTGAGGTCCTGGACCGGGCGTCCTGGCGTGCTCACGCTCGCTCCTCTCCTCGCCCGCTCATACAGGCTCCTCCTCGTGTTCCGAGAATTCTATCCGTGGGTCTCATGCGTCCTATGGCTCCTCGATCTGGGGTGCGGCCGCACGCGCCTCGCGCACGCCACGCTGGAAGCTCGCCATGCGGGTGCGGATGGTCTCCGCGGACCGGGCTGGCGGCTCCACGTCACTGTCCTCGCCCGCACCAACCGATCCGGGCACGAGGTTAGCCCGCGGAACGCGCTTCGGCAGCCCGGCGTTGGTGGTCTCACCCGCCGCGGGCGAGGCGACCACGCGTGCCGCGCGCCAGCCCTCGTCCGCCGGGGAAGTCCAGGTGTCCACGGTGTCCGACTCCGCGCTCGAGCTGAGCGACTTGCCGCTGCGCCGGAACCAGTCCGACTCAAGCGAGTCGAAGATAGGCAGTCGCTGGTCTTGCGGCGGGCTGACGGCGGGCGGGATCGTCACCTGGCTGCCGTCCGAGCCGGCAATGCTGCTGCCGCCGGTCCCTGCGGCGCTCCCGGCCGTGGCGCCGCCCGCCGCGCCCCGGATGGACAGCGGCCCTGTGCTCGCCGCGCCGCCGTCGCCGCCGAACGCGGGCATCCGGCCGGTACCGAAGTCGGACCCGGCGCCGAAGTCCGATGTGCCGATGTCGCCGCCGAACGCGGCACCGCCGCCGGGGTGCAGGCCGTGACCGCCGGGCTGCCGGACCGGCAGCCCGGCGCCGGCGCCGGGGG
>NZ_JASIAL010000452.1:0-27221 GCF_030042015.1 Trebonia sp.
CCGGTCAGCCGCATGTCGCTGGTGTCAGGCAAGACACTCGGCGGGGCCAGCATCGCCACCGTCCAGGGCACGATCATGCTGGCCCTCGCCCCGCTGATCGGGGTGCGCCTGACCCCGCTGCTCGTGGCGAAGGTCATCGGCCTTGAGCTGCTCATGGCGGTTTCCCTCACCGCGTTCGGGGTGCTCGTGGCCAGCCACATCCAGCGGATGGAGGGCTTCTCGGTCGTCATGCAGCTGCTGCTGTTCCCGATGCTGTTCCTGTCCGGCGCCCTGTTCCCGCTCGGCGGGCTGCCCGGCTGGCTGACCGTGCTGACCCGGATCAACCCGCTTACCTACGCGGTCGCGCCGCTGCGCGGCGTCGTGTTCGCCGCCCAGCACATGCCGCCGGCGGCCGCGGCGAAGTTCTCAAGCACTGTCACCCTGTTCGGCACCACCTTGACCAACGCCGCGTGCGTCGGCATCACCTGCGGCTTCGCCGTGGTCTTCCTCGCCTTGGCCGTCACCGGCTTCGGCAAGCCGGACTGACCGCCCCAGCCCGGGCAGAAGCCCCGGGACGTTCCCCCTAGCCTTGGGCTAGCCCCAATGCCGGGGAGTTGAGGCAATTGGGCCATTGGCGCAGCTGGCCCGATACAGCCGGGCCGTTGGCGCAGCTGGCCCAGTCAGGAAGGTCCCCCTAGCCTTGCGTCATGAGGATCGTCGCGGCCCTGGGCGGCAACGCCCTGCTGCAGCGCGGGGAGTCACCCGACGCCGATATCCAGCAGGCACATGTCGCGAGCGCGGTCCGGGCACTTACCCCGCTGCTGCGCCATGACCAGGTCATCATCACCCACGGCAACGGCCCGCAGGTCGGTGTGCTGGCCGTGGAGAGCGCGGGCGACCGGGCGCTGTCGCACCCGTTTCCCTTCGACGTGCTCGGCGCCCAGACGCAGGGAATGATCGGCTACTGGCTTGCCCAGGAGCTGAGCACCGTGCTGGCGGGGCGGCAGGTGGGATGCCTGATCTGCCGGACCCTGGTACGCGCCGACGACCCCGCGCTCGCCCATCCCACCAAGTTCGTCGGTCCGGTCTACGCCGAAGCCACCGCGAAACGGCTCGCGGCCCGCCATCGGTGGGACATCCGCAAGGACGGCACCGCCTGGCGCAGGGTAGTGCCGTCCCCGGAGCCCACGGCGGTCGTGGAACTGGACCTGATCAGGCTTCTGGTCAGCAGCGGCGCGGTCGTCATCTGCGCCGGCGGCGGCGGCGTGCCCGTGGTCGAGGGGACCGATGGAGCCCTGCACGGCATCGAGGCCGTCCTCGACAAGGACCTCACCGCCGCCCTGCTCGCCACCGCCCTCGGCGCCGACATGCTGCTGCTCCTCACCGACGTCACCGCGGTCATCGACGGCTACGGCACCCCGCGGGCCCGGCCCATCCGCCACGCCACGCCCGCGCAGTTGCGGGCCAGGTCATTCCCTGCCGGGTCCATGGGGCCCAAGGTGGAAGCCGTCTGCCGCTTCGTCGAGGCCACCAGCCGTCCGGCCGCGATCGGCCGCCTTGACGACGCCGCGGCACTTCTCGACGGTACGGCCGGGACGATCGTCAGCACGGGGGCCCGGGGGAGAAGCCCCGGTCCGTTCCGGTAAGGCATTTTTTTTATCCCGAACGATCCGTGGTTCCCCTCCAGCCGACCGCGAACCCTCCGCCGTGGGACGTCCGTCCGGCCAAGCCGGGTCGGTTGCCCCCTGTCTGTACCCCTTGTGGCGAGGCACGGTGAAAGCGACTGAACCCGCGGGTCCAGTCGATGCCGCGAAAGGCGAGCAGAGGGGATTTGTCATGTCCGCGACTACCGGCGCCCGGCGCTGGCTGCATTGGACGCACGAACCGGGAGGTCCGGCCTCACCGGCAACACCGGCACCGCCGCAGGCGGCGCCGTCACGACAGGAGCAGAAGGCCAGGGCACTGGGCGTGACGTCGGCGACCGGCTTGGTCGTCGGGTCGATCATCGGCACCGGGGTGTTCACGATGCCGGCCGTGCTGGCCGGCGCGGGAACAAGTTCGCTGGTCACGCTCGCCGTGATCGCCGTCGGCGCGATGCTGCTCGCGGTCCTGTTCGGCCAGCTGACCCGGCGGGTGCCGAACTCCGACGGCGGGCTGTTCGCCTACGCCAGGCACGAGTTCGGTGACTTCGCCGGCTACCTGACCGGCTGGTGCTACTGGGTCCAGGCCTGGGCGGGCAACGCCGCCATCGTGGCGTCCTGGGTGTTCTACGTGGATGCCCTGTTCGGGATCAGCCGCCCGTCGTCGATGACGAACTGGGGCATCGCGCTGCTCGGGCTGTGGGTCCCCGCCGCCGTGAACCTGGCCGGAGTGCGGCAGATGGCCTGGTTCCAGAACCTGACCGTGGTGCTGAAGTTCCTGCCGCTGCTGTTCGTCGGCGTGGTCGGCTGGTTCTTCGTGTCCGCGGGGCACTTCGGCGCGTTCAACGCCTCGGGCGGCAGCCTGTACAGCGCGATCGGGATCGCGGCCGGGGTGGCGCTGTTCTCGTTCATCGGCGTCGAGGTCGCGGCGATCACCGCCAAGCGGGTCCGCGACCCGCGCGAGAACGTCGGCCGGGCCTCGGTGTACGGCACCGCCGCCAGCGCGGTCCTGTACCTGCTCGCCTCCGCCGCGGTGATGGGCCTGGTCGCGCACAAGACGCTGGTGGTCACGGGCGCGCCGTTCGTCCCGGCCTTCGAGACGATCTTCGGCCACAGCGCATGGGCCGGCAAGCTGGTCGCGGCCGTCGCGGTCGTGTCCGGCATCGGCGCGCTGAACGGCTGGACGCTGGTCACCGCCGAGGTGTCCCGCGCGGCCGCCGACAACAACCTGTTCCCGCGCCCGTTCGCGTGGACCGATCGCAAGGACTCGGCCTGGTTCGGGATCGTGCTCGCCGCCGTGCTGCCCTCGCTGCTGATGCTGTGGAGTTACACCACCAAGTCCGGGCTGACGGTGTTCACGTACCTGGTCGACCTGACCGTGGTCACGGTCGCGATCCCGTACTTCATGTCGGCCCTGGCGCAGCTGGCCTACCTGGTGTCCCGCCGCCGCCGTGTGCAGGGCTGGCTGCTGGGGCGTGACCTGACGATCAGCGGCGCCGGAGTGCTGTTCTCCCTGTGGGTGACGTTCGCGGCCGGCTGGTCGGCCGTCTATCAGGCCCTGCTTGCGGTGATGGTCGGGCTGATCATCTACCCGTTCCTGAAGGCCCGCAGGGAGCGCCTCGGCCAGGCGGCCGAGCCGGCGGACATCCCGCCTGCCGGGCCGCCGGACAGCCCGCCCGCCGACGTGCCCAGCCAGCGGCCGGCTGCCGCGTGACGAGGTGGAGGAGGCGGTAACGATGAGCTTCAACGTGCGATCGGAGGTCGGCCAGCTCCGCCAGGCCATCGTCCACCGGCCCGGCCTGGAACTGTCCAGGCTGACCCCGCAGAACATCGGCGGGCTGCTGTTCGACGACGTGATGTGGGCCAGCAGGGCCAAGGAAGAGCACGACGTGTTCGCCGAGACGCTGCGCGAGAACGGCGTCCGCGTGCACTATTTCGGGCAGCTGCTCGCCGAGACACTGCAGCTGCCCGAGGGCAGGCAGTACGTGCTCGACCGGGTGCTCACCGCGGAGATGGTGGGCCCCGGGCTGGTGCAGCCGCTGCGGCAGCTTGCCGATGACCTGGACGGCCCGCAGCTGGCCGAGTACCTCGTGGGCGGGATCCTCAAGGCCGACCTGCAGCCCATGCGGGCGCACAGCCTGCGGTGGGACATCCTGCGGGCCGATGACTTCCTGCTCCCGCCGCTGCCCAACCACCTGTTCCCGCGGGACAACTCGTGCTGGATTTACGGCGGGGTCTCGGTCAACCCGATGGCCAAGCCGGCCCGCCAGCGGGAGACGCTGCACATCCGGGCGATCTACCGCTACCACCCGCTGTTCGCGGGGACCACGTTCGTCACCTACTACGGCGACGACGACGCCAGCCATCTGCCCGCGACCGTCGAAGGCGGCGACGTGCACGTCGTCGGGAACGGCGCGGTGCTGATCGGCATGGGCGAACGGACCACCCCGATGGCGGTGGAAATCCTGTCCCGCGCCCTGTTCGACAGCGGGCAGGCCAGCACGGTGATCGCCGTCGAGCTGCCGCGGTCGCACGCGATGATGCACCTGGACACGGTCATGACGATGATCGACCGCGGCACCTTCGTGCTCTATCCCTACATCGACCCGCAGCTGCGGTCCTGGACGCTCACCGCAGGCGGCGGCAACGGCGGCGGCCCGCGGGTCGTCCGCAACCACGATCTGTGGGACACCCTGGCGCAGGCGCTGGGAGTGGACCAGATCACGGTGCTCACCACCGACGAGGACATCAGGGCCGCCGAACGGGAGCAGTGGGACGACGGGAACAACTACCTGGCCGTCGCCCCCGGCGTGATCCTCGGCTACGAGCGCAACGTCGCCACCAACACGATGCTGCGCAAGCACGGCATCGAGGTGATCAGCGTCCCCGGCGAGGAACTCGGCCGCGGGCGCGGCGGCCCCCGCTGCATGACCTGCCCGATCGAGCGCGACCCGGCGTGACGTCCGCGGCCAGCCGCGAAAGGGAGGCATGGTGGAGCTGTACGGGCGAAGCCTGCTGACAGACCGCTCAGAACCGGCGCAGCCGGACGCGGGTCACCGAGTGGTCGGCCGCCTTGTGCAGGACGAGGGTGGCCCTGGCGCGGGTGGGCTGGATGTTCTCGATCAGGTTGACTTCGTTGACGGTCTTCCAGACCTGCGCGCCGAACGCGTCGACCTGCGCGGCGCTGGCCTGGGCGAGTGCCCGGAACGGTGACCGCGGGTTGGTGAAGGCGGTAGCGCGCAGCGCGCGCAGCCGGGCGAGGAACCACTGCTGGATGTGGTCGGTGCGCGCGTCGACGTAGACGGAGAAGTCGAAGAAGTCGGCGAGCGCGAGAGCGCCGGCCGGGGCTGGCTGCAGGACGTTGATCCCTTCCAGGATCAGCACGTCAGGCCGCCGCACCAACTGCCGCCGCCCGGGGAGGATGTCGTAGGCCACGTGCGAGTACACCGGCGCGGTGACCTCGGGCGCGCCGGCTCGCACCTGCTGGACGAACCGCAGCAGGGCCCGGCGGTCGTAGGACTCAGGGAAGCCCTTGCGGTTGGTCAGGCCGCGCTGTTCGAGCACGACGTTGGGGTACAGGAAGTTGTCGGTGGTCACCAGTTCGGTGCGCGGGCGCTGCGGCCACTGCCTGACCAGCGCCTGGAGCACCCGGGCGGTGGTGGACTTGCCGACGGCGACGCTGCCCGCGACCGCGATGATGAACGGCGCCGGCCGGATCTGCTGTCCGAGGAACGCCCCCACCGTCTCGCGCAGCCCCGCGCTCGCCTCGTAATACAGGCGCAGCAGCCTGCTCAGCGGCAGGTAAATGTCCGCCACCTCGCTGAGCCGGATCGGGTCGGTGAGCCCGCGCAGCGCGTCCAGGTCCTCGGCGGTCAGTGACATCGGGGTACTGGCGCGCAAGCCGCGCCAGGCACCGCGATCCAGATCAAGGTAGGGGCCGTCCCCGTTGCGACCGGTCACGCTGCCACGATAGGACCGGCCGGCACCCGCGGCCCGTCATCGGCGATCCGGCATAACCGTGGCGCGGGAAGCGCCAGGATCTGGGCCAGCCGGCGAAAGCCCGCGTCGAGGTCGCTGCCGGGCCCGGCGGTCAGCTGGACGGCGACGTGGTCCGCGCCTGCAGCGTGGTGTTCTTGCAGGCGCCGCCTGATCTGCGTGTCGCCGCCCGAGACGACGAGCGCGTCGATCAGCCGGTCGCTGCCCTCGCCGGCCGTGTGCTGCTCGGTGAAGCCGAGCCGGCGCAGCGAGGACGCGGGCCCGCTCGGTCGTCAGCACGACCGCGCGCCCGAAGACGCCGTAACGCCCCGGCTGCGTGATCATCCGCCTTCGCTTCCGCTTGCGCCATGTATTAGCCTACAAATCCAGTAGGGATTATCTTAAAGGCGGTCGTGTCATGAGTTTCGGGATCTCGCTGCTGACGTCGGCGCCGGCCTCGGCGCTGGGCGGCGCCGACGCGCTGAGCTTCGCGGTCGAGCGCGCCCGCGAGGCCGAAGCGGCCGGGGTGGACGACATCTGGCTCAACCAGGGGATCGACCTGGACGGCATCACGGTCGCCGCCCTGGTGGCGCGCGAGGTCCCGCGGGTCATGATCGGGATCGCCGCCGTGCCGATGTACCCCCGCCACCCGGTCACGCTCGCCAGCCAGGCCAAGGCGGCGCAGCTCGCCGCCGGCGGGCGGTTCGCGCTCGGCATCGGGCTCGGCCACAAGGCGCAGGTGGAAGGCGTGTTCGGCGTGCCGTACGACCGGCCCATCCGGCACCTGCGCGACTACCTGCGGATAGTGCGCTCGCTGCTCGACACGGGGACCGCCGAGGTCCGGGGCGCGACGGTCACCGCGGACTTGTCGAACGTGCCGCCGGCGGCCCTGCGCGGCGGCGTGACGCCGCGGGTCCCGCTGCTGGTGGCCGCCATGGGACCGCAGGCCCTGCGGGCGGCCGGCGAACTCGCCGACGGCACGCTGCCCTACCTCGCCGGACCGGGTTCCCTGGAATCCCTCATCGTCCCCGCGATCACCGCCGCCGCGGCGGCCGCAGGCCGCCCGGCGCCGCGGATCGCCGCGGGGGTGCCTGCCAGCGTGACCGCCGATCCCGACGGCGCGCGCGCGTATGCCCACCGCTACCTGGGCGGCAACGCCCGCAACCCTTCCTACCAGGCCGCCCTGGAGCGTGAGGGCATCAGCCACCCCGCCGACCTGGCGCTGGTCGGCGACGAGGATACCGTCGCGGCCGGGCTGCGGCGATACCTCGACGCGGGCGCGACCGACGTCCGGGTAAGCCCGGCCGCCTTCGCCACCGACGAGGAACGCCTGCGCACCTGGCGCCTGGTCGGCGAGCTCGCCCGCGACGCCGCGAGCCGCGCAAGCACGGCCCGGGCCTGAGCATCACCTGAGGTCACGCCGGCGGCGACCAGCCGAGCCGCGGTGCGATCGACGCGGCGACGTCGAACAGGATCTGCCGATACTCCTCGTGCGCGAACGCGTAAGGCAGTTCTAGCTGGAGCTCGGTGACCTCCGCGAGCACCGGGTCGGCGCGCAGCCACTCGACGATCTCCGCCGAGGTTCCTACCAGGTCGCGGGCGATCAGGATGCGCCGCTCGCCTATCGGGGCCAGGGTCCGCTGGTGGCGCGACGCCTGATACTCGCGGTACTTGCCACGGGTGGCGGCGTCCGCGCTGTCCAGCGGCACGATGACCCGGCCGGCCACCACCCTTGGGCGGCCGGGGCCGGTGAACTTCTGCCGGTAGGTGCGGATCTGGGACAGCTGTGCGGTGCCGAAGTCGTCGGTGTCCAGCCCCTCGCCCGCGCAGATGTTGCCGACCACCAGATGCAGCCCGTGCTCGGCCGCCCACGCCACCGATCGCAGGCTGCCCGCCCCGTACCACAGCCGCTCGGCCAGGCCTGGGTTGTGCGGCTGGAGCCTGGGCCGCTGCGGCCCGGCCGGGTGCGGCACGACGGTGTCCGCGCCGCCAAGGAACTCTCCCCGGAGATTGTCCGCCAGCCTGGCTATCCGGGCGTGGGAGAAGTCGTAGCCGCGCCAGTCGCCGTCGAAGACCAGCCCGGCCAGCAGCTCGGAGTTCGTCGGGGTGCCGGCGCTGAACCCCACCTGCAGCCGCCCCCGGGACAGCACATCGGCCATCGACAGGTCCTCGGCCAGGCGGAACGGGCTCTCGTAACCGATCGGGATGACCGCGGTGCCGAGTTCGACGCGCCGGGTGCGCTGCGACGCGGCGGCGAGGAACACCGGCGCGGAGGACACGTTGGGGACCAGGTGCTGCTGGCGTATCCATGCCCCGTCGAGGCCCAGCTGCTCCCCGTACTCGAAAAGCCGCAGGGTGTTCTCCAGACCCCGATAGGGATCGCTATCGGTGAAGCTGCCCGGCACCAGCAGCGACAGCGATCCGATGACGGGGGCGGAGTCGACGGGAATCGCCATCTGAACGCCACCTCTCTAAGCTGGGGCCGGGGAAGTGGCAGGCGACCGCGTGGCCTGCCGATACCTCGCTGAGCAGCGGCTCCTCCTGGGCGCAGACGGCCTGGGCGCGGGGGCAGCGCAGCCTGAACCGGCACCCGGACGGCAGCACGGCCGCGGACGGGACCTCGCCGCCGAGGTGGCGAGTACCGGCACCGCGGGCGGGGGCGGCGCTGGGGTCGGGAACGGGGGCGGCGGCGAGCAGCGCGCTGGTGTACGGGTGTTGCGGCGCGCTGAAGAGCCTGCTCGCCGGCCCCTCCTCCACGATCTTCCCGAGGTACATCACGCCTACCCGGTCGGCGATGTGCCGCACGGCGGCGAGGCTGTGCGAAATGAACAGGTAGCTGACGCCGAGCGACTCCTGAAGGTCGGACAGCAGGTTGATGATCTGCGCCTGGACCGACACGTCGAGCGCGGACGTCGGCTCGTCGCAGACGACGAACTTCGGGCGGACGGCGATCGCCCGAGCGATCGTCACGCGCTGGCGCTGCCCGCCGGACAGCTCGGCGGGATGGCGGCGGGCCACTTCGGCGGGCAGCCCGACGATGTCGAGCAGCCCGGCGGCCTGCCGTTCGCGCGCCGCCTTGTCCCCCGCCAGGCCGTGCGCCGCGAGCGCCTCGCCGATCGCGTAGCCGGCTGTCCGCCTCGGGTCCAGTGAGCCGAGCGGATCCTGGAAGATGGCCTGGATCTCCTTGCGCGCCTGGCGGAGCCGCTCGCCGCGCTGGGCGAGCCAGTCCTGCCCGTCGAAGGTGATCTGTCCCGAGTCCGGGTCCTCAAGCCGGAGCAGCACCCGGCCCAGTGTCGTCTTGCCTGAGCCTGACTCCCCGACGAGGCCGTACGTGCGCTGCCTGCCGACCGTGAGCGACACGCCGTCGAGCGCGCGCACCGTCCGCCCGCCCGCGCCGCGGAGCCGGTAACGCTTGACGACGTCGCTGACCTCCACGACGGGACCCAGGCCGGCGTGTGCCCGGCCGGCGTCGGCAGGACCGGCCCCGCCCGTCATGACGTCACCGCCGTCGCGGACCATACGGTGAGCCCGCCGGCAAGCAACTCGGCCGACCGGTGGCAGGCGACGAGGTGCCGCGGGCCGGGGGACTGCGGGCCGGGGGATTGGCCGGCCGCCGCCAGGGGCGGCTGCTCGCGTTCGCACACCGCGAGCTTCAGCGGGCAGCGGGCCTGGAACGGGCAGCCGGGCGGCCGGTCGGCGGCCTCGGGGACGGTGCCGGGAATGGCCGGCAGGCGCCGCGCGCGCGGTGCGTCCACCCGGGGGACCGCCTGCACCAGGCCGAGGCTATAGGGGTGGCCTGGCCGCAGGAAGAAAGCGGCCACCGGCGCGATCTCCACCACGGATCCGGCGTACATCACGACGACCTGGTCGGCTAGCTGCGCGGCCACGCCCATGTCGTGGGTGATCAGCAAGACCGACATGCGGCGTTGGCTGCACAGCTGACTGATCAGGTCGAGCACCTGCGCCTGGATGGTGACGTCGAGCGCCGTCGTCGGCTCGTCGGCGATCAGCAGGCTCGGGTCGCCGGCCAGCGCGATCGCGATCAGCACCCGCTGGCACATGCCGCCGGAGATCTCGTGCGGGAACTGACGGGCCCGCAGCTCCGGGTCGGTGATGCCGACCTGGGTGAGCAGCTCGGTCACCTTGCGCCGCCTGGCGCGCCGCCCGTCCGCCGTGCCGTGCCTGGCGATCGCCTCCGCGATCTGGTCGCCGACGCGGATCACGGGGTCAAGCGCGGCCGTCGGGTCCTGGAAGATCATGCCGATCTGCCCGCCGCGGATGCGGCGCAGCTCGCGTTCGGGCAGCGCGGTCAGCTCCCGCCCGCCGAAAGTGATCGTGCCCGTCGCCCGCAGCCGCGCCGAATGCCGCACCAGGCCCGTGATCGCACGGCCCGTCAGCGTCTTGCCGCTGCCCGACTCGCCCACCAGGCAGACGATCTGCCCGGGGCCGATGTCGAAGCTGACGTCCCTGACGAGGCTCCTCGTGCCCCACGGGGAGTCGTAGCTGATCGACAGCCCCTGGACGGACAGCCCGCGGCCGAAGCGAGGCGCCACCGTCCGTTCCGTATCGGAAAGCTCAGCCACGGACCGGCTCCAGCGCGCCCCGCAGCCGATCCCCGAGGATGCTGAGCGCGATGACGGCGAGCGTCACTGTCACGCCGGGGAACACCGAGATCCACCAGTCGTGGTCGATGTAGCCCTGGCCGCTCTGGATCAGCGTGCCCCAGTCCGGCACCACCTCGCTCGGGCCGAGGCCGAGGAAGCTGAGCGAGGCGGCGATCACGATCGCCACCCCGACGTACACGGTGGCGAGCTCCATGGCGGGTGCCACGCAGTTCGGGATGACGTGCCTGATCACGATCGTGCGGCGGCGCAGCCCGGACACGACCGCCGCGTCCACGAACGGCCGGCTGCGCACCTGGACGGCCTGGCCGCGCAGCACGCGGGCGAAGATGGGGACCGAGGCGATCGCGATCGCGAAAATCTCGTTCGACAGGGTTCGCGGCAGCGCCGCGATGAAGATCAGCGCGAGCAGCAGGCCGGGCAGCGCGAGCAGCATGTCGATCAGCCGCATGATCAGCAGGTCGAACCAGCCGCCCAGGTAGCCGCCCACGATCCCGATCAGCGAGCCGACCGCCCCGCCGAGCAGCGTGCTGCCCACGCCCACCTCCAGGGCGGGGCGGGCGCCGTAGACCAGCTCGTCGTAGATGCTGCGGCCGTACTGGTCGGTGCCGAGGAAGTTGTGCACGGACGGCCCGGTCAGCGCGGCCAGCGGGTTCACCGCCGTCGGGTCCGTGCCCGCGAAGACGCCTGGGACGATCGCCCACAAGACCAGCAGCACCAGGAAGGCCGCGGCGATGATCAGCCCGATCCTGGCGCGGACCCGAGCCGCCCGGGACGCCCGGGACGCCCGGCGGGCCCGGCGACGGCGGGCCACGGCCGGACGCCCGAGCGGTCCCCACCGGCCCAGGATCAGTGGCAGCACCCGCACGCCTGTGCCGGCGTCCGGCGCGGACCGTGCCGCCACCTGGTCCGCCGGCACCTTGACGTCCATGCCGTCCGTGCCCATCACCCGGCCGTCTGGACGCGCACCCGCGGGTCGAGCAGCGAGTAGCAGACGTCGACGATGATGTTCAGCACGATGTAGGCGGTCGCGATGATCAAGACGATCGCCTGCACCATGGGGTAGTCCTTGTTGTCGATGCCGGTGACGAGCAGGCTGCCCAGGCCCTGCCTGCCGAACACGGTCTCGGCCACCACCGCGCCGGACAGCAGCGTGCCGAGCTGGACGCCGAGCAGGGTCACCGCGGGCACGAGCGCGTTGCGCAGAATGTGCCGCAGCCAGATCCGTGCCTCGCCGACGCCCTTGGCGCGCAGCGCGGTGACGAACTCCTGGCTCTTCACCTCGAGCATGGACGAGCGCACCAGCCGGACGATCACCCCGCACGCGAACAGCGCCAGCGCCAGCGCGGGCAGCACGAGCTGGGAGAACGACCCGCTTCCGGTGGCGGGGAACAGGTGCACGGTGAACGAGAGCAGCAGGATCAGCAGCGGGCCGGTCAAGATGATCGGCATCGAGCTGCCGAGCAGCGTGACCGCGCGGATCGCCGCGTCGATCCAGCTGCCGTACGTCAGCGCGGACACCGCCCCCAGGCCGATCCCGAGCACCGCGGTCGCCGCCATCGCCGCCGCGGCCAGCTCGACGGTGGCCATCGACTGCTGGCTGATCTGGCTCACCACCGGCAGCCTGGTCGAGAACGAGTCGCCGAAGTTACCGTGCAGCGCGCCCCACAGGAAGCTGCCGAACTGCGCGAGCACCGGCTTGTTCAGCCCGAACTCGTTGATGATGTCCTGCCGTTCGGCCGGGGTGGTGGGCGCGCCCGCGGTGATGATGTCAACGGGGTTGCCGGGCAGCACCCGCAGCACGAAGAAGATGATCGCGGTCACGCCGATGATGACCGGGATGCCGACGGCGATCCTCCGCCCGACAACCCCGAGCATCAGCTCGCCAGCCAAACCCCGTAGTACATCGGGTAGTCGCGCCTGTCGAACGCAAGGCCGTGCACCGCCGACGTGGTGGCGAGGATGTACGGCTCGAGCTCGATCGGGATCACGACCGCGTTCTTCACCACGTACTCCTGTACGTCGTCCCAGTACGTGGTCTCTACCGACGGGTTGGTCGACGTCTCGGCGATGGCCAGCCAGTTGTCCACGGTCGCGTTGTCAAGGCGGGAGCCGTTCTCGCCGCTCTTGCCGTTGCCCGGGATCAGCGCGGAGTCGAAGAAGTCGTACAGGATGCTCGGCGAGGCGGTGATGAACGACGTCGCGACGATCCCGTACTTGTCGGACTCCTCGCCGGCGATCGCCGCCTGGGCCGTGAGGTTGGTGATCGTCATGTCGATGCCCACGGCCTTGAGGTACGCCTGGATGTAGACGCTCACCTCCTGGCGCAGCTCCCGGTCCGGGGTGGAGCCCTCGAACGCGATCGACAGCGTCTGCCCGTCCTTGTGCCGGTAGCCGTCGCTGCCGAGCACCCAGCCCGCCTTCTGCAGGATGCTGTCGGCGAGCGTGGGGTCGTAGGACCAGGAGTTCTGCACCGCCGGGTCGTAGAACGCGGTGTTCGGCATGAGCGGGCCCCAGGCCTGGGTGTACTCGCCCTGGTAGACGGCCGTGAGGATGGCCGGCAGGTTGATCGCGTCGCGCAGCGCTATCCGCAGCTGGGTGTTGTTCCACGGGGCCTGGGCGGTGTTGATCTCGTACTGGTAGGCCGCGCCGGCGCCGGGCACCACGTAGAGCCTGAGGTTCGGGTCGCCCTTCACCGTGGTGTAGTCGGGGGGCAGGATGGTCTCGGCGGCGTCGACCTGGCCGTGCTCGAGCTGCCCGGCCCGGGTGCTCTCGGTCGGCACCTCAGTGAAGATGATCTTCGACAGGCAGGCCGCTCCCTGGTGGTTCAGGCCGGCCGGGCCCCAGTCGTAGTTCGGGTTGCGGACCTCGGTGATGGACTGGTTGGCGATGTTGGAGGTGATCTCAAACGGCCCCGATCCGACCGGGTGCTCCCCGAAGCCCGCGTTGCCCTCCTTTTCCACCGCGGTCGGGCTGACGATCCCGAGGAACGCCTGGCTGGCCGCCTCGAGGAAGCCGGGGTAGGGCGCGCTGAAGTTGACCGTGACGCTGTAGGTGCTGTTGACGACCGAGTCCTTGTACGGGCCGAGCAGCGCGATCGCGAACAGCGACCCCTCCGCCGGGCTCTCGATCCGGTCGAACGTGTACTTGACCGCCGCCGCGTTCAGCGGGGTGCCGTCGGAGAACGTGACGCCCTTGCGCAGGATGAACGTGTAGGACGTGTCGGTGGAGTTCGCCGTCCAGCTCGTGGCCAGCCAGGGCGTGAACTGCCCGTTGGCGCCCTCGTAGACCAGGCTGTCGAAGACACCCCGGATCACCCGGTAGGCGACGGCCTCCGGCGTGTAGCTCGGGTCGAGGTCGGCCAGCACCTGCTCGTCGAGGTCGACGGTCAGCGTCCCGCCGGTGGTGGGGCAGCCCTTGACGCTCTGGTCGACCGCCGGGTTGGCCGACCCGGTCGCCGGGGCGGTGGCGACCGAACTGGCGGAACTCGCCGGACTCGAGGCCGACGAACTGCTGCTCGCGCCGCTGCACGCGGCCAGCGCCAGCAAGGCCGCGACCGCTAGTGCCGTGCCGGTCGTCCCGGCACGCAGCCGGCTACCCGGGCGTCTGCCGCCCGCAGAGGTCGGATCCCCGGACACATTCTCCTCCGAAACGATTACGTCAGGCCAGCTTCAGCTTTCCAATTAAACCTACTGAGTTAATAGGATTTAGTCCATACCCTGCTCTCGCGACGCCTGCCCCGGGGCAGGGTCCTCGTCAGGAGCGACCCCACTCGCGGGCGAGCAACTCAAAGGACCGGACCCGGTCCTCGTGCCGGTAGGTGATCGCGGTGACGAGCACCTCATCCGCGCCGGCCGCCTCCTGCAGCACGCGCAGGTGCTTGGCCACCGTCACGGGCGACCCGACGAACTGGGTCGTCACTCGGTCCTCGACGAGCGCCCGGTCTTCGCCGGTCCACTCGAAGGCGGCCACCGCGGCCGGCGAGGGGAACCGCATCGCGCCCTCCCCTGACCTGATCGAGCGCACCCACATGCCATACCCGGCGGCCAGTTCGTGCGCCTGGTCATCGGTTGCCCCGACCACGGCGTCCGCGGACACCATGATGTACGGTTCCGCCAGCACCTCCGAGGGCGTGAACGCCGCCCGGTAGGCATCCACCGCCTCGAGCGTGGTCGCGGGGCTGACGTGGTAGTTCGCCGCGAAAGGAAGCCCGAGGGCGCCGGCCACCTGGGCTGACTGGCCTCCGCTCGAGCCCAGGACCCACACCTGCGCGTCCACGCCCGTGCCGGGCATCGCCTGGACGGCGATCCCGTCCGACTCGTAGGTGCCGGCGAGCAGCGCGAGGATGTCGTTCACTTGCCCGGGGAAGTCGGGTACCTCCGCGCCCGGCTGCTGCAGCAGCGCGCCCTGCACGGCGAACCGGGGCGAGCGCAGCAGGTGCGCGAACGAGAACCGCGCGGGGATGAGCAGCCCGTTCACCGTCCGCGGCCCGGTCGGCTTGACCGCGTCCGGCGACCCCGCCTGCGTCTGCTGCCTGGCCATCTCCTGCCGCCGCTGGCCGGACCGCCCGATGCCCAGGTCGATCCGTCCCGGGTACAGCTCGGCCAGCGTGCCGAACGCCTCCACCACGGCGGCGGCGGTCTGGTGGCCGAGCTGCACCGCTCCTGAGCCGACCCTGATCCGGGAGGTCGCTGCCGCGATCGCCCCGATCAGCACCGCGGGGGAGGAGGAGACCACGCCGGGCAGGAAGTGGTGCTCGGCGACCCAGTACCGGTGGTAGCCGAACTCCTCGGCGCGCCGGGCCAGGTCGAGGGTGTTCCGGAGGGCGACCGCAGGGGTCGATCCCTCGCTGACCGGAGACAGGTCGAGGATCGACAGCGGCGCGGGCTGCTCAGCCATTGACGGGTTCCTTCCTCGCGGAAGCCACGGGGGCCGGCGCGGGACTCAGTGCGCGGGCGTGGTGCGCGGATCCGGGATGTAGTCGGTCGCCAGGAAGCGCTTGAGGACATCCGGCGCACCGGTTACCTCAAGTTCGGGCCGGGGCGGCAGCGCCCGTTTCCAGACAAGCAGCGCGATGTCTTGCGCCGCGCCGGCCGCGACGACCGCGGTGTCGCACGGGCCGTCGGGTGCCCGCTCGGTCACCAGGCGGCCGTCGTCCACCCGGGCGCTCCAGGCGGCTCCCGTGTCCGTGGTCCGCAGCCACACGGTACCGCCGATGTCCGCCACGCCGCTGCCGGCCAGCCGCGGGACGAAGTTCGCGAACACGCTCTCCACTTCCTGCACGGCCAGGTCGGCGGGGATGGGAACGTGCTCGCCGAGCACGGACTCCACGTCCCAGCGGTGCACGCCGACCTCGACGGCCAGCAGCGGGGCGATCAGCCCGGCGGGCCGCTCCCCGGCCTGGTGCGGGAAGGGCACCGGCTTGTCCGGCGGAACCGCGCTGAGCAGCGTGAGCAGCGGGTCGAGGCCCGCCGCCACCCAGTCGGCGATTTCCTCGCCCGCGGGAACCTGCACGGACTGGTAGCCCGCGCCGTCGGCGGGGCCATCGGTGCTGATGATGCCCTGGAACAACCGCAGCGCCCGGCCGATGTGGGCGGCCAGGCTGTGCACGGTGAAGTCCGGGTACGTGGGCACGTGCGCCCGCAGCGGGGACTGCCTGACCACCTGCGTGAACCGTTCGGCCTCGCGCCGCAGGTGAGCCAGCCATGGCCCGGCAGGCGGAACGGCCGTTGGCGTACTGCTCATAGCATCCCTTATTACCTACTAATCTAGTAGTATTCATGGACGATAACCTCACCCGGGGCCTTCGCTCAAGCTCCGGCTGGCGGCGTCAGGCGGCCGCCGTGCCCGCCGCGGGCTGCGGTACCGGGATGGCGAGGTTGTCGCGCAGCGTGGTGCCGGTGTAGTCAGCCCGCAGCGAGCCGCGCTCCTGCAGCAGCGGGACGACCTTGGCCACGAACTCGTCCAGCCCGCCAGGGGTCAGGTGCGAGCCGAGGATGAACCCGTCCGAGCCGTCGTCCTGCACGAACGAGTCGATGCGCTCGCCCACCGAGGACGGCGTGCCGATGAACTCGGTGCGGCTGAAGACGTGGATAGCTGTCTCCCGCAGGCTGTACCCGTGCTCGGCGGCCAGCGCCCGCCACCGTGCCACGGTCTCGAACGGGTCCTGGGACAGCACCGCGCGGCCCTGGATGACGCGGGGCCCCGCCGGGTCCGGGTCGATGTCGGGCAGCGGTCCGTCCGGATCGTAGCCGGACAGGTCGCGGTTCCACACGCTCTCGAACAGTATCTGCGCGGTCTGCCCGCTGACCTGGGCATGGCTGATCTCGCGGTGCCGTTCCAGCGCCTCGGCCCGCGTGTCGCCGAGCACGAACGAGGCGGACGGCAGCAGCTTCACCGAGCCGGCCGGGCGGCCGTGGGCGACCACCCGGGCGTTGATGTCACGGTAGAACGCCTGCGCCTCGTCGAGCTGGTGGTAGGGGGAGAAGATCGCGTCCGCGTTCGCCGAGGCGAAGTCCCTGCCCTGCGGTGAGACGCCCGCCTGCAGGATGACAGGCCGTCCCTGCGGCGAGCGCGGCACGCTGAACTGCCCGCTGATGTCGAACTGCTTCCCGTGGTGCCCGAACGTCCCGACAGCGGAGTCACGGACAAACTCGCCGCTGGCCTTGTCGGCTGCGACCGCCCCGGGCGGCCAGGAATCCCACAGCTGGCGGGCTACCTGGATGAACTCGCCGGCCCGCACGTACCGGTCATCGCGGTGCAGGAACCCGCCGCGCCGGAAGTTCTGCCCGGTGAACGCGTCGAAAGAGGTGACCACGTTCCATCCGGCCCGCCCGCCCGACAGGTGGTCGAGGGAGGCGAGCTGCCTGGCCAGCTCATAGGGCTCGTTGAACGTGGCGTTCAGCGTGCCGACAACCCCGAGATGCGACGTGACGGCGGTGATTGCCGCGAGTACCGGCAGCGTATCCGGCCTGCCGACGATGTCCTGGTCGAAGATCAGCCCGAGCCGCTCGCGCAGGATCAGCCCTTCGGCGAGGAAGAAGAAGTCGAACTTCCCGCGCTCGGCCGTCTGCGCGACGTGACCGAAGGTCGAGAAGTCGGCCTGGCTGCCCGCCGCCGGGTCGGACCAGACCGTGTGATGGTTGACGCCCCCGACGTACGCGCCGAGGATGACCTGCTTGCGTGGCGTGCTCATGACCCTCCCGTCAGCGGGCGGTCGCGTAGCGATTGGCTGGCCGGGGGAGCCCGAGGTGCCCGCGCAGGGTGGTCGCGGTATAGCAGGTACGGAACGAACCGCGCCGCTGCAATTGCGGCACCAGTTCTCTGGTGACCTGGCGCAGGTCGCCGGGGATCGCCGCCGGCCGCAGCCGGAACCCGGACAACCCGGCATCCTGCCAGTCGAGCAGGAGGTCTGCGAGCTGGGCCGGGGTACCGGCGAAGATGAGGGCGTCGCTCGCGTACTGCGAGCCCGCCGCCTGGTCGAGCCGCGCCTTGCGCGCGGCGGCTTCTTCCGCGCTCTGGCCGAGGAAGACCACCAGGTCGCCGAAGACGTGCAGGGTCTGGCCGGCGCGCCCGGCTGCCTCCTGCTCGGCGCGGACCTCCGCGACGATCGCGCGCGCGTGGCCGGCGTCACGCGGTGTCACGTACACGATGTCGCTGGTCCTGGCGGCGAACCGGTACGGAATCGTGGCGTGGGCCAGCGCGGTGACGAGGGGCTGGCCCTGCGGCGGCCGCGGCGTGATGGACGGGCCGCGGACGGCGAACCAGCGGCCCTTGAAGTCGATGTAGTGCAGCTTGTCCCTGTCGATGAACCGCCCGGTGGCGGCGTCCCTGATCTCGGCGTCGTCTTCCCAGGAGTCCCACAGCTCGCGGACCACTTCCGCGAAGTCGGCGGCCTCGTCGAAGCGGTCCGCGAGCTCGCGCTGCCCCTCGGGCGTCTGGTAATCCGCCAGCAGGAACGCGCTGTCCTCCCGCCGCCCGAACAGGGAGTTCTCCCAGGGTCTTGAGAGCTGCGCGCGCCAGCCCGCCCGGCCGTAGCTGATGTAGTCCAGGGTCGCGATCGCCTTGGACACGTGAAACGGTTCTGTGTGCGTGACCGTGGCGGTCGGCACGAGCCCGATGTTGCTTGTCAGCGGCGCGATCCGGCTGGCGATCAAGACGGCGTCCAGACGGCCGCGCACCTGGTCGGTCCGGGGGTCAGGCCCGTCGTAGCGCGCCGACTGCAGGCCGAGCGAGTCCTCGATCGTGATGAAGTCGAGCAGCCCGTGCTCGGCTTCGGCGGCGAGGTCGGCCCAGTAGGCGGCGGTGAACAGCCGGTCGGGGGAGGCGTCCGGCTCGCGCCAGGCAGCGGGGTGCCACCCGGCGCCGTCGAGCGCGACAGCGAGATGGAGCGGTCGGATGTCGGTCACGGCTCCACAGTAAGCACATTAATCGTTAAATTCAATCAAGAATATAGGGAATATTAACGATCGCCGCTCCGTTAGCCAAGGCGGACGCGCCGCCGCCTGACCAACGGAGCCGAGGACACCAGTCATGACAAAGCAGATCCACCTGGCCGCCCACTTCCCCGGTGTGAACAACACGACAGTGTGGAGCGATCCGGCAGCTGGCAGCCACATCGAGTTCGACTCGTTCGTCCGCTTCGCCCAGACCGCGGAGCGGGGCAAGTTCGACTTCATGTTCCTCGCCGAGGGGCTGCGCCTTCGCGAGCAGAACGGGCTGATCTACGACCTGGACGTGGTCGGCCGGCCGGACACCTTCACCGTCCTCGCCGCGCTGGCGGCGGTCACCGGCCACCTCGGCCTCACCGGAACCATCAACTCGACGTTCAACGAGCCGTACGAGGTGGCCCGCCAGTTCGCCACCCTGGACCACCTGTCCGGCGGCCGCGCCGCCTGGAACGTCGTGACCAGCTGGGACGCCTTCACCGGTGAGAACTTCCGGCGCGGCGGCTACCTGGCCCAGGGCGACCGCTATGAGCGCGCGCGCACGTTCCTGCGGACCGCGACGGAGCTGTGGGACTCCTGGCACGGCGACGAGATCATCGCTGACAAGCAGGACGGCCGGTTCCTGGCCGCTCCGGCTCCCGGCGCCTTCACGCACAAGGACGCGTTCTTCGACATCGCGGGCCAGTTCAACGTTCCCCGCAGCCCGCAGGGGCGGCCGGTGGTCTTCCAGGCAGGCGACTCCGACCAGGGCCGCGACTTCGCCGCCTCCTCGGCCGACGCGATCTTCTCAAGGCACTCCACGCTTGCGGCGGGCCAGGCCTTCTACGCCGACGTGAAGGGCCGCCTGGCCAAGTACGGCCGCACCAGGGACCAGCTGCTGATCCTGCCCGCCGCCACGTTCGTGCTCGCCGACACCGACGCCGAGGCGGCGCAGGTCGCCCGCCAGGTGCGCCGGGCGCAGGTCTCGCCGCAGACCGCGCTGCGCTTGATCGAGCAGCTGTGGAACACCGAACTGCCCGGCTTCGACGTCGACGGGCCGCTGCCCGAGTTCGACCCGGTTGTCAGCGACAACCTCATCTCCAAGGGCCGCGCCAGCGTGCGGCAGTTCGCCAAGGACCCGGTCGGCCTGGCCAGCGAGTGGCGCGCCAGGGCCGCGGAAGGCAAGCTCTCGGCCCGCGAAGTCGTGATCGAGGTCACCGGCCGCCAGTCGTTCGTCGGCTCGCCGGAGACCGTGGCGCGGATCATCAACGAGTTCGTGCAGGCCGACGCAGCCGACGGGTACATCCTGGTCCCGCACATCACCCCGGACGGCCTGGCGCCCTTCGTCGACAACGTCGTGCCGCTGCTCCAGGAGCGTGGCGTCTTCCGGGCCGACTACACCGGCAGCACGCTGCGCGACCACCTCGGCCTTGCCCCGCTGGGACGGCCGGACGAGACGGGACGGCAGGGCAGGCACGTGGCCGCGAGCGCCGTCTCATGAGGTTCATCACGATCACGCTCATCGTCCACGCCCCCGACCCGTTCACCGGCGCGCAGAAGTCCACGCGCGAGCGGTTCAGGGAGGTGCTCGACAGCGCCCTGCTCGCCGAAGAACTCGGCTTCGACGGGTTCGGTGTAGGGGAGCGGCACGAGCGGCCGTTCGTCTCCTCGTCGCCGACCGTGGTGCTCAGCCATATCGCCGCCCTGACGAGGCGGATCCGCCTGTTCACCGCCGTGACGACGCTGTCCCTGCTGGACCCGGTGCGCGCCTTTGAGGACTACGCCACCCTCGACCAGCTCTCCGGCGGGCGCCTTGAGCTCATCATCGGCAAGGGCAACGGTGCCGCGCAGCGGGAGCTGTTCCACGTCACGCCCGGGGACCAGTGGGACCGCAACGCCGAGTCCTATGAGGTGTTCCGGCGGCTGTGGCGGCACAACAAGATCACCTACGACACGAAGTTCCGTCCGCCGCTGCACGAGGCCGAGGTGTGGCCGCGGCCGCTGCAGCGCCCGATCCGCATCTGGCATGGCAGCGCCACCAGCAAGGCGTCGGTCGACCTCGCGGCCCGATACGGCGACCCGCTGTTCTCAGCCAACGTGACGAACCCGATCGACCCGTACGCCGAGCTGGTCCGCTATTACCGCGAGCGCTGGGCCCACTATGGCCACGACCCCGCGGCTATCGCGGTCGGCGCGGGGACCGCCGGGTACTATTCGGCACACAATTCCCAGGACGCCGTCGAGGCCTACCGGCCGGTCTTTGCCAGGCAGCTGGCGTTCCAGCAGCGCCTCGGGCTGCAGCCGGTCTTCCCCAGCCTGGAGGACTTCATCGAGCGGTCGTCGGCGCTGATCGGCAGCCCGGCTCAGGTCATTGACAAGGTGCACCGCTACCACGAGCAGCTCGGCCACACCGTCCTGCACCTGCACGCCGACGCCGGCGGCCTCACCGGCGCGCAGCATCGGGCCAGCCTCGAGCTGTTCCAGTCCGACATCGCCCCTGAGCTGCGCCGCAAGATCCCTGACCCGCCCTGGGGGTGGGGCGGCGGCCCGCTGGGTGACGATGCCCTGGTCGTTTCGCCAGCCGCGTCAGGAACCCCGGTGATCTCACCGGTCGCCGCCACCGGATGACAAGGGGCCGGGCGGTTTCATTCAACCGATCGGTTGACGATCGTCGCGGGAATCGCTACCATCAACCGTATGGTTGAGGGTCAGGCAGGCATGGACGCGGTGTTTCACGCCCTGGCCAGTAAGGCACGGCGCGACATGCTCGGCCGGCTCGCCGACGGCGAGCTGACGGTGGGGGAGCTGGCTGCGCCGTTGGCGATGTCGCTGGCAGCGGCATCGAAGCATGTGCAGGTTCTTGAGCGGGCGGGCCTGTTGCACCGCAGGGTGAGCGGGCGGCAGCGCGTGTGCCGTCTGGATCCGGCGCCGCTCGCCTCGGCGTTCGACTGGCTGCGCTTCTACGAGGGCTTCTGGAGCGAGCGGCTGGCTGCCATGCAAGCCCTGTTCGACGACGATTCGACCGCAGCGGAGGAACAGCAGTGAGCGCACTCACCGGCAGTCAGCACGTGGTGCGGATCGAACGCACCCTGCCCGCGTCCGCGCACCAGGTCTATCGCGCCTGGCTGGAACCTGAGCTGATCGGCCGCTGGCTGGCGCCGGGCAGCTACGAGGTGACCCGGGTCGAGGTGGAGGAGCGCGTCGGCGGCCGGTACCGGGTCTGGCAGGCGAACGGCGGGCTACCTGTCGGCGGTTTCGAGTGCCAGATCCTGGAGCTGGTGCCCGATCGGCGGATCGTCTGGCGCTGGGGCTTCGCCGGGCCCGACCGCGAAAACGGGCCGGTCTACGACTCCCGGCTGACCATCACGCTTCGCGACGCCCCCGGCGGCGGAACCACGCTCATCCTGGTTCAGGAGCGGCTTGACGAGCTGGCCGCGGCGCTGCCCGAGGTTGCCGGGCAGGTCGGCTCAGGCTGGGCCGATGTCGTCACCAAACTGGCCGGCATCCTCGGTTGACGCCGGGCCCCGACCGCGGGTGTCACGGTTGCCGCGCATGAGCTTCGCGCCCTCGGCCGCGCTCCCCGGGAGGGCGGGCAAGGTCCACCGTGTTGACAAGGCCAACGCTTATTACGGTGTCTTCTGGTGCGTAGAGGCCGGAATCGGAGGAACCGGCCGCGGCTTTTGCGGCTGCCATTTTCCTGGCTGCCGCCGCGAGGGCCTGACGCTCGATCTTTGAGAACTCGCGCATTCCCCACTGGGTTATCGACTTGCCCGCGGTCAAAGTCATCGCGGGGTCGGCGGCGAGGCGGACCGTGAGCTGGATCTGGCCGGTATTGCCGTGGGCGACCGCGACGCGGGCGTACCAGACGTTCCAGTCGCGTTCTCCCAGCGACTCAGGTGCCATGTCCCGCAGGGCCTCTCGCAGCGATTCGAGGACCTCAAGCGTCGCCCCTGGCCGGTCAGGGGTGCGCATGTGCACCCGCAGCAGCGGATGTCGTCCCGCCAGGCCAAGGTCTAGCCTGCTCTGCCATTTGTCGAGGTAGACAGGGTCGTCACCGGTGTGCCCCGTGTGCCCGGTGTGCCCTGCCGGCCTGGCCGGGTCCGGGTCGCCAGCGTGGTTCGTCCGGTGGGCGAGCAGCAGCAGGACCGCTTTCCCGTGCAGGGTGGTCGCCGTCAGGCCGGCCAGGCCAAGGTCAGGGTCAAGCCGGCTGAGGATCTCGCTCTCGACGCCGACGTGCCAGTCAGTGCAGATGGCCATGACGCGCCATGTCTTGGCCGCGGCGCTCTCGGTCTTGTCGATTCCGCTGGACGCGATGACGTCGAGGTCGCTGGCCAGCACCAGGAGAGCTGAGCCGGTCATGGTCTCGGCCTGTTCGGCGGCGGGCCCTGGATTGGCTACCGCGGGCCGGGGGTTGAGGATCCTGGGGATGCCCTCCGCGACGGTTTGCACGCCGATCACCAGCGCGGGGGGCGGCGTGCCGTTAGCGGCCGGGTAGTGGTGCCCGGCGTGCGGCCGGCCGCTGGCCGGTGCGGCGAGATCGTGGATGTCGTTCAGCAGGGGTGTCAGCCGCTTGATGTCACCATCTTGCAGGCCTAGCTGCACCCGGGCCCACTGCAGGTCGGTGTAGGCGGCCTCTGGCGCGGGCAGCGGCAGCTGGACTTCCAGCACGGTAACCCGCCTGCGCGCGGCTGCCCGCAGCATCATGGTGACCGGGTGGGCACTGACCGGGAGCAGCCCTTGTCCCCGGCCAAGGCCGATGTATACGCCGATCACGCCGGAGACATCGTCCGCCGGAGCCAGCCGGCCAGGGTCAAGAGCGACCTTTATCACCTCAGCAGGCTGCCAGTCTGCTTTGGGCTCATCCCGGAAGACAGCGAACGTGAGGGACTGCCCGCCAGTACTGGAGCGCTGCAGGGCCAGGACGTTGGCAGGGTGCTCAAGGGGAGAGGTTCCCGCGACTGAATTGCCGGCCGCTGAGTCGTCGTCTGGGTAAGCGCCCGAGCTGCCGTCGGCGGCCTGCCTGGCGCCCTGCAACCTGTCCCGCAGCAGTGCCCGGCCGTTGCGCACCCAGTCAGGCATCCAGGATGCCTGCTCGTTCGCAGGTGTGACTGGCCGGCCGCCCTGGAGCAGGGAGCGCAGGGTCTGCGGGGCTGCGTGCTGCCACACGACGTAGCCGTAGGCTTGCCGGCCGACCATCAGCGCGTCCGCTGTGGTGTTGCGCCACCAGCCGCTGCGCAGAACGTCGGTGTGCGCGTAGTCAGGGGTGTCCGTATACAGGGTCAGCCCGCCGGGCAGTTCGCGGTCCGCGGTCTGCTGGCGTCCGCGGGCAAGGGCCCGCCGCCGCATCAACAGCCACAGTCGCAGCAGCACCAGCTGCGCGCCGATGCAGGTGCCAGTCCATGTGATGCCCCAGTCCGCGTCACGGGAGAAGGCGAGCGCGACGGCCAGGATCACCGTCGGCAGGATCGAGGCGATGATCAGCGGGTTGCCGGCCGGTGCCAGCATGCCCCGCACGGTGGACCGGTCCGGTCGTTCGATCCGGCCGACCTGGATGGCCGAGAAGAGGGTCAGCACGAAGGCCAGGACCTCGGCGCTGACCTGAGTGCCGCCCACGTCCTGCGCCAAGGCTCGCGCGGCGATGAAGAAGGCGAGTACGACCGTCATCAGCAGGACGCTCATCCAGCCGGAGAACTGAGAAGTCGAGAAATACTCCGAGTCTGTGACGGCGATGTGGACCTGCATCCTGGCTTCTGTTGGCGTCGCCCGCTGGGTGGCGTCCTCGATCATGCGGGACCGCGCCACCACGATGTCCGGGTTGACGGTCTCGGTTGCCGTTCTCCGCTGCATGGGTACCTCAAGCCAGCCGCCAGGCCCCTGGCTGTCCTGGCTTCCCCAGGCGTCCCCGAGCTCGCGGCGTGCCGCGGGGGTCAGCCCCGCGGCCGAGACGTCACCAAGCACCAGGCCCAGCCTGTCCAGGCGCTGGCGGAATTCCCTGGTGCGGGTGGTGGACTCTTTCCTGGTGATCGCGGGCATGCCATGGGCCACCCCGACGCGGTGGTCCCGCAGCGACTCCCGCACCGCGGCCGCCTTGGCCCCGGCCAGGTCGGCAAGGCTCTGGCTGAGCGGCGTCGGCCAGTCCTGGCCGGCCCCGGCCAGCTGCGCGACCAGGTCGCTGAGCTGGCGTATCGGGCGCGGCTGCTCAGTCCTGACCTCAAGCTCGGCCCGGGTGTTCACCGGCCGGGACGGATCGGGTGATACCCCCTCGGGCAGGTTCACCTGAACCAGGCGGTCAGCATCCGCTGACGGCAAGAGCAGGTCAATCTGCAAGCTCGCCCGGGGCAGCACCCAGTTAGTGGGGTGCAGCCAGCGCCTCAGGCCAGGCCCGGCCCACCTTCGGGCACTGGCCGTGACCGGCCCGGCCAGCTCGGCCGCTCTTTCCGGTGCCTGGTGCAGCGCCCGGCCGGGGACCGTCACCGTCAGCACGGTCGGCGTGTGCGTGCGGTCGGCTAGCACGACGACGATCGCGGCTTCGGCGAACGCGCGCAGCACCATGACCGCCCGCTCGGTGAGGCGCCGCGCGGAGGCCGCGTCCCTGGCGGCCGAGTCGCCGTTCTGGGTTGCCGGCCTGGCCAGCAGACTCGAATAGTCCGCGAGCAGTTCGCCCAGCTCGCGGCGCACACGTCCGATTCTCGGCAAGTGCCCCTCGGCGGCCTGCCGCGGAGGCACCTTGCGTTCCAGGACGTTGGTCGGCACATGCTCGCTGCGCAGCAGACGGTAGATGGCCGCGGACAGCAGCAGCCGGTGATCGCGGGTAGCGCTGAAACCCCGGTCACCCGCATCGGGCAGCCAAGCCTGGACGTTGAGGATGATCTCGGTCAGGGCAGCGGCCACGCGGTGCCGTACGTCCGCGCCGGGAAGGGTCACAAGCGGGCTCCCGCTGGCGTCGGTCACCGTCAGCGTGGAGAACGGATCTGGTTCCGGGAGCCGCCGGTGCAGCGGGGGCAATACCAGGACAGGGAGCCAAAGCTGCCCGACCCGGCCACGGAAGGCCTCATGGGTAATACGATCAAGGTCGACGTCGATCCTTATCGTCGTATCGACGGCGTCGGACCGCGTGATATCGATAGTTTCCGAAGTGGCACGCACCCACTGGTTATCCGCGATCAGGAACAGCAGTTCGCGGCCGAGCGCTGAATCACGATCGTAGTTCGCGTCCTGCCAGCCGAATTCCTCCGGGGTGATCTGGCTCACCATGTATTCCAGCCGCAGCGCGATATCCTGCAGCGTTCCGGCGTCCTGATACGCCCGCGTCCCACTAACAGCGCGCAATACCTGTCCCATCGGCACCCAGGCTGCTGATCTCAAATCGCGAGTACCGGCAGGCGCCGCGTCCCGGCGACGGTGCGGCCGGCCGGAGCCGAGATGGTTATCGCGGCGCCCCCTCCGCGCCACGAGCACCGGTACCGGTAATGCCCCGGCCGGATCAAGCCAGCAGCCTGGCTGCCCTATTCTTGATACCTGAAGTGGTCGCATCCTGCCCCGTTTGACCGAATGCCCCTTATTCAGTCTCGGCGGGCGTGGGGTTATCGCGCCACAGAAGGATCCCATAGCTTCCCGCAGGTAACCGCAGGGCAGCGCCGCGCTGATGGGCGCGTCATGACCAGGTCCGAGGGGTGAACGCGATGCTGCTCGGTCAATTGCTCAGGCGTCACCGCCAGGACCGCGGGCTTTCACAGGCCCGGCTCGCCCGCCGGGCCAACATCAGTGAGCAGACCGTCAGCAACCTAGAGCGCGGCATTTACCTGACCGCCCGGGCGGAAACGGCGCATCTGCTGGCGGACGCGCTGGGCCTGGCGGGTGCTGACCGCGATGAGTTCATGGAGGCGGCCGCCACCGGGCACACCTCGGAGCACGCGCCCGCGGCCGGCAACGGGACGACGACGGTGCACACCCCGCCTCGCGACGTCGCCGGCTTCACCGGCCCTGTGCCGGTGTCCGCACTGGCGGTCCGGTACTCGCTGCCGCCGGATACCGCGGTGTTCACCGGCCGGGATGCGGAGATGAACCGCATCAAGGCCGCGGTGGCCGAGGCCGCCGGGACCACCAGCGCGGTCACGGTGTGCGCGATCGACGGCATGCCCGGAGTGGGCAAGACCGCGCTCGCCGTGCACACCGCCCACCTGCTGCGCGGCCAGTTCCCCGACTGGCAGCTTTTCATGAACCTGCACGCTCACACTCCCGGACAAGACCCTGTGCCGCCGGAGGCCGCGCTGGCGCTGCTCTTGTCGGCTGTCGGTGTCGCCGCGCGGTCCATACCCACCGACCTGGAGGGCAGGGTCGCGCTATGGCGAGACCGGATGGCGGGCCAGCGGGCCCTGCTGGTACTGGACAACGCGGCAAGCAGCGGCCAGGTCATCCCCTTGCTGCCCGCCGCCGAGGGCTGCCTCGTGCTGGTCACCAGCCGGCGGCACCTGGCGGATCTGCCCGGAGCGGTCACCAGGGTCCCGGTGGGGGTGCTGTCCCCGGACGCGGCGGCGGACATGTTCACCCGGCTCGCCCCGCGTGCCGAGGCCGGCCCG
>NZ_JASIAL010000453.1:0-7578 GCF_030042015.1 Trebonia sp.
TGGGCGCCGGGCCGCGGCACAGCGTCGGCAGCCGGCGGCAGTCGCAGCGGGCGCACTTCGCGCAGCCGCCCCGCCTCGGCCCGCGTGGCGACCCGGACCTGGTCTTCGACCGAGTTCACGATCCCTCCCTGAGCATCCGGCCGACGGCGGCGATCGCCCTGGACGTCGCCGACTTGACGGTGCCGCGGCTGACGCCCATGGCCTCCGCCGCCTGGTCTTCTGTCATGTCGAGGTAGTAGCGGAGCACGAGCGCCTCGCGCTGCCTGGCCGGCAGCCGCCTGATGGCGGCGAGCACCGCGCGGTGCTCTTCGCCTAGCAGCACCGTGGCCTCGGCGGACTCAAGCGCCTGCGCGCCGTCGTGGCGCCGGACGTCGGCCAGGACGCCGAACCGCGACTGGCGGCGCGCCGCGGTCCGGCAGCCGTTCAGCACGCTGGTCCGCAGGTAGGCCAGCGCGACCGGCGCGCCGGCCAGGCTGTCCCAGCGCCGGTAAAGGCCGAGGAATGCGTCCTGCACGACGTCCTCGGCGGCCGCCGGGTCGCCCAGCATGACGAGGGCGAGCCGGGCCAGGCTGAGCGCGTGCGCTGAGTAAAGCGCGGTCACATGCCGCTCGGCCGGCCAGGCCCCGGCGTCGGCGTCACGGGTGTCCGCGTGGTCCACGTAGTAAAGACTCGCCGGCTGGCGGAAGGTTGCTCGCCAGCGGCCGATGGCGCCGGGGGCCTACCAGGCGATCGAGTCAGGCGGCGGAGTTCCGCCGGCCAGCAGGAACGACAGCGGCGTGAACCTGCCGTGGGTGATCACGCCCGCCTCGACGCGGTCGCTGGCGGTCTTGGCCAGCGGCGCTATGTCCAGGTAGCCGATCACTACGCTGCCGGACGGGTTAGCCCACAGGACGCTCGCGGACCCGGAGCGGCACTGCCCCGTGTACTGGTACACGGTGCCGGTCAGCTGTCCTGTCGCGGTCGAAAACTCAAGGAGCGCCGGCCGGTCCGCCGCCACGGTGCCGGCGCATCCTCCCGCGGCGCCCTTGCCCGGCGGCGGGGAAGTGCCGCAGATGATCGTCTGCCCGCCGGCGGTGGGCATGAGCGTTGTGCAGTCCGGCCGGGCGCCTTGTTTCAGGTCAAGGACGACCTTGCTGTCCGCCAGCAGGTTCTGTCCCGGCCGGGCCAGGTCGAGCACCCGGACGGTCGTGGTCGTCAGGCCCTGCAGCCCGAAGACGAACGCCAGCTCGCGCCCGTCGGCCGTCCAGGACAGGATCGTGTTGTCATCGAATATAAAGTTCTGGCCGAAGACCAGCGCGCCTCCGTCCATCGGTGAGACCACTACCGGCGCGGTCCATGCCCGCAGCAGCTTGCCCGTGGCCACCGAGTAGATCCACAGCCGCACCGGCAGCGCCTCCGCACCCGATTCCTGGAACATGACGGCCAGCTCGGTGCCGTCGGGCGACAGCGCGATCCCGTCCACAGTGGTCCCGAGCAGCGACGGCCACGGTACCGCGGGGATGGCCAGCCTGGTCAGCCGCGCCGGATGCGCGGAGCCAGGGAAAAGACGCAGCAGGTACCACGCCGGCGGCGTCGGCAGCCGGTCAGGCCAGGTGAACTGCCGGACGTCGAGGATGAACGTCCGGTCGTCCGCGGCGGCGGTGACGCCGTCGAACGTGTCATGCGCGGGCGGCTGCACGGTCGCGAGCACCGTGCCCGTGCGCGTGTCGCCGACAACCACCGGGTCGGGGGACCCGCGGTTGTCCGGGTGGTCGAGCGCCACGTAGTACGTCGGGACGGCCGCGGGCAAGGCGGGGCGCGCGGGGGAAACCACGCGTCCGTTCGGGATATCCCGGACGATCACCAGCGCGATACCGATCGCCAGCACGGCCGCCGCGGCGGTCACCGGCGCCAGCCATGTCCGCCAGCGGCGCGCCCGCCGCACCCTGGCGCCAGGCCGCGGCCCGGGCGACGTGCCCGCGGCCGGCGGGAGATCGAGCGGCCGCACGCGCGACACCGCGCCGTCGACGGCCCGCGTGGCGGCGCGGATCCGCTCCTCTACCGTGTTCATGACCCCTCCCTCAGCATCCGGCCGACCGCGGCGACTCCCCGCGAGGTGGCGGATTTCACCGTCCCCCGGCTGACCCCCATGGCGCGCGCCGCCTGCTCCTCGGTCATGTCGAGGTAGTAGCGGAGCACGACCGCCTCGCGCTGCCGGTCCGGCAGCCGGCGGATCGCGGCGAGCACCTCGCGGTGCTCCTCGCCGAGCAGCGCCAGCGCCTCGGCGGACTCAAGCGGCGGCGGCTCGGCGAAGGAGGCCGTGCCCGCGCCCGCCCCGGCGGCCGCGCCCGCGCCAAGGCTCAGGACGCCCCGGCGCCGCGCCTGGCTCCGCAGCACGCTGCGGCACCCGTTCAGCACGCTGGAACGGACGTAAGCGAGCGCGGACGAGGCGTCGGCCAGGCTGTCCCAGCGCCGGTACAGGCCGAGGAAGGCGTCGTGGACCGCGTCTTCGGCCGTGCCCTGGTCGCCGAGCATGATGACGGCCAGCCGGACCAGGCCAAGCGCGTGCTCGGCGTACAGCGCGGCCACCGCGTCCGCCGCTGGTGACGGAGCCTGCGCGTCCACTCTGTCCACGTATCAGAGACGCCCTGGCGGCGGCAAAGTTGCCCGTGGGATGGCGGCGCCCGGGGACCCCGCCGCGCGGGGGTTCGCCACCGGACCTCAAATCGCGGGGAGTAAGTTACCTGGGTGAGGACCTAGGTCCATTCCTGAGGTCTAAACCAGCGGTCTAAACCAGTAAGGGGTCGCAAAGACCGGTCAAAACGGCATAGATCACCGCTTACACCGTGTTTGACACCACACTCGAGGGTCCAATGTCCGGATCTGTCCACATCGGTAGGGTCGTGATTCTGCGACCCGACCGGAGCCGGGTAGAGTCCGAACGGCGGAGCTAACCGGCGCGAGGAGCGTTCAGTGCCGAAGTTCGTGTACGACTTCACCGAAGGTAACAAGGACCTCAAGGACCTGCTCGGCGGCAAGGGGGCGAATCTTGCCGAGATGACCAATCTCGGCCTTCCCGTCCCGCCCGGGTTCACGATCACCACCGACGCGTGCCGCTATTTCCTGCGCAGCGGCACGACGCCCGACGGCCTTGACGACGAGGTGACAAGACACCTGCAAGCGCTGGAACGCACGATGGGCAGGCATCTCGGCGACCCCGCGGACCCGCTGCTGGTCAGCGTCAGGTCCGGCGCGAAGTTCTCGATGCCCGGCATGATGGACACCGTCCTCAACATCGGCCTGTCCGATGACTCGGTCCAGGGCCTGGCCAAGCAGTCGGGCAACGAGCGATTCGCCTGGGACGCCTACCGCCGCCTCATCCAGATGTTCGGCAAGACCGTGCTCGGCATCGACGGCGACCACTTCGAGCACGCGATCGACGCCGCGAAGCAGGCCAAGGGCGCGAGCAGCGACACCGACCTGGACGCCGAGGACCTGCGGACCCTCACGGCCACGTACAAGGAGATCGTCAGGGTCCACGCGCACCGCGAGTTCCCGCAGGACCCGCGCGAGCAGATGGACCTGGCGATCACGGCGGTCTTCGACTCGTGGAACTCCGACCGCGCCATCCTCTACCGGCGCCAGGAGCGGATCCCCGCCGACCTGGGCACGGCCGTGAACGTGGTGGCGATGGTGTTCGGCAACCTGGGTGACGACTCGGGGACCGGCGTGGCGTTCACCCGCGACCCGGCCACGGGCGCGCAGGGTGTCTACGGCGACTACCTGCAGAACGCGCAGGGCGAGGACGTGGTGGCCGGCATCAGGAACACGGTCCCGCTGCAGGACCTGGAGCGCATCGACAAGACCTCCCACGACCAGCTGATGCAGATCATGGCCACGCTGGAGAACCACTACAAGGACCTGTGCGACATCGAGTTTACGATCGAGCGCGGCAAGCTGTGGATGCTGCAGACCCGGGTCGGCAAGCGCACCGCGGCGGCGGCGTTCCGGATCGCGACCCAGCTGGTGCGCCAGGGGCTCATCGACGACGACGAGGCGCTCACCCGGGTGTCCGGCGACGAGCTGGCGCGGCTGATGTTCCCGCGGTTCGACACGACCGGCGACGTGACGCTGATCACCACGGCGGTCAGCGCATCGCCCGGTGCCGCCGTCGGCAAGGCGGTCTTCGACTCGGCGATCGCGGTCGCGCGCGCCGAGGCAGGGGAGAAGGTCATCCTGGTCCGCCGCGAGACCAACCCCGACGACCTGCACGGGATGATCGCCGCGCAGGGCATCCTCACCAGCAGGGGCGGCAAGACGAGCCACGCGGCCGTGGTGGCCCGCGGCATGGGCAAGACCTGCGTCTGCGGCGCAGAAGCCCTCAACGTCGACACCAGGGCAGGGAAGTTCACCGCGCCGGGCGGCGTCACCGTCGCCGAGGGCGACGTGATCTCGATCGACGGCACGTCAGGAGCGGTCTACCTGGGCGAGGTCCCCGTGGTCGCGTCCAACGTCGTGCAGTACTTCGAGGGCAAGCTGGCGCCTGACGCGGACGACCTCGTCGCGGCCGTGCACACGATCATGACCCACGCGGACGCCAGGCGCCGGCTCGGCGTGCACGCCAACGCCGACACCGGCCCGGACTGCGCGCGGGCGCGCCGGTTCGGCGCGGTCGGCGTGGGCCTGGTCCGCACCGAGCACATGTTCCTCGGCGAGCGCCGCCAGCTCGTCGAGCGCCTGATCCTGGCCGAGGACGACGAGCAGCGCCAGGCGGCCCTGGACGCCCTGGAGCCGCTGCAGCGCGGCGACTTCGTGGAGATCCTCGAGGCGATGGACGGGCTGCCGGTGACGATCCGGCTCATCGACCCGCCGCTGCACGAGTTCCTGCCCGACCTGACCGAGCTGAGCGTGCGGGTCGCCCTCGCCGGCGACAGCGCCACCGCGCAGGACAGGAAGCTCCTTGAGGCGGTCCGCCGCCTGCACGAGCAGAACCCGATGCTCGGCCTGCGGGGCGTGCGGCTGGTGCTGGTCGTCCCCGGCCTGCTCGACATGCAGGTCCGCGCGATCGCCCGCGCCGCGGTCATCCGCAGGCAGGCCGGCGGCGACCCGCGCCCGGAGGTCATGATCCCGCTCACCGCCACCGTGCAGGAGATGGAGATCAGCCGGGAGCGGACCGAGGCGGTCCTGCGCGACGTCGAGCAAGAGACCGGCGTCCACGTGGACACGCCGATCGGCACGATGATCGAGGTGCCGCGGGCGGCCCTGACCGCGGGCGAGATCGCGCGGGCGGCGGAGTTCTTCTCCTTCGGCACCAACGACCTGACGCAGATGACCTGGGGCTTCTCCCGCGACGACGTCGAGGGCGCGTTCTTCAGCCCCTACATCGAGCTGGGCATCTTCGGCGTGTCGCCGTTCGAGACGATCGACCGCGACGGCGTGGGACGGCTGGTGCGGATCGCCGTGGCAGAGGGCCGCGCCACCCGTCCTGAGCTGCACGTCGGCGTCTGCGGCGAGCACGGCGGCGACCCCGCGTCGGTCTGGTTCTTCCACGAGGCCGGCCTCGACTACGTGTCGTGCTCGCCGTTCCGGGTGCCGATCGCCCGGCTCGAGGCGGGGCGCGCCGCGGTGGCGAGCGCGGGGAGCGACACTAGGTGAGTGGCCTACAGTCCGCATGACACCGAGCGCTGGGCGGCCGAGCCGCCCAAGCGCACCGGCCGCACGAATTTCCAGCGTGACCGCGCGCGCGTCCTGCACAGCTCCGCGCTGCGCAGGCTCGCCGCGAAGACGCAGGTCGTCGAGGTCGGCGCGAGCGACTTCCCGCGCACCCGGCTGACCCACTCGCTCGAGTGCGCGCAGATCGGCCGCGAGCTCGGCGCGGCCCTCGGCTGCGACGCCGACCTGGTGGACGCGGCGTGCCTGGCGCACGACCTGGGCCACCCGCCGTTCGGCCACAACGGGGAGGCCGCGCTCGCCGCGCTCGCCGCCGACGGCGGCGAGCTTGCCTGCGGCGGTTTCGAGGGCAACGCCCAGTCGCTGCGGCTGCTCACCCGGCTCGAGCCCAAGGTCCCCGGCGCCGGGCTGAACCTGACCAGGGCGACGCTCGACGCGACCCTGAAGTACCCGTCCGTCGGGTCGGGCACCGGCAAGTACGGCGCTTACCTGTCCGACGGCGCCGCGTTCGCGTGGATCCGATCCGGCGCGCCCCCCGGCCGGGCGTGCCTGGAGGCCCAGGTCATGGACTGGGCGGACGACGTGGCGTACTCGGTACACGACGTGGAAGACGGTCTGCACGCGGGGCTTGTCTCCCTGAAAGACCTCAACAATCATTCCGAACGATCCGTTGTTTCCCTGGTCGCGCTCGCCGCGTACTGCCCGCGGGGGTGGGACGTGCCGGCGGCCGAGCTCGAGACGGTGTTCGCGGAGTTCATGGAGCTGCCGTGCTGGCGGTTCGGCTTCGACGGTGGCCCTGCCTCGCTCGCCGCGGCGAAGAACCTGACAAGCGAGCTGGTCGGCCGCTTCTGCCAAGCCGCCGAGCAGGCGACCCTGGACGGCCCCCCCAACCTCAGCCGTTACGCGGCGAACCTTGTCGTGCCGCGTCGCCAGCTGCTTGAGTGCGCGCTGCTCAAGGCGGTCGCCGCCCACTACGTGATGACCAGGCAGGGCGCCGCGGCGCAGCAGGCTCGCGAGCGGGAGCTGATCGCGGAGCTCGCGGTCGCGATCGACCGCGGCGCGCCGTCCACGCTTGACCCGGTGCTGCGCCCGTCCTGGGACGGCGCCGGCGGCGACGAGGCGCGCCGGCGTGTCGTCATCGACCAGGTCGCCTCGCTCACCGACACGTCCGCTATCGTCTGGCACCGTCGGCTGTGTTGACGCAAGGGAGGCGCACGTGACGACTTTCGTGATCGTGGGTGGCGGCCTGGCGGGCGCGAAGGCCGCGGAGACGCTGCGCGCCGAGGGGTTCGACGGCGACGTCGTGCTGTTCTGCGCGGAAGACGATCGCCCCTACGAGCGCCCGCCGCTGTCCAAGGGCTACCTGCTCGGCAAGGCCGCACGCGACTCGGCCTTCGTCCACCCCGCCGGCTGGTACCCCGAGCACGGGGTGGACCTGCGCACCGGCGTCACCGTCACCGCGATCGACCCGGGGGCGCACCGGGTGGCCTACGACGGCGGCACGCTGTCCTACGGCAAGCTGCTGCTCACCACGGGCGCCGAGCCGCGGCGGATCGACATCCCAGGGGCCGGCCTCGACGGGGTGCTGTACCTGCGCAGGATCGGGGACTCGGACCGGCTGCGCGAGGAGTTCCGCGCCGGGATCAGGGTCGTGGTCGTCGGGGCCGGCTGGATCGGCCTGGAGACCGCGGCCGCCGCCACGCTCGCCGGCGGCCACGTCACGGTCGTGGAGCCGCAGCCCGGGGCGCTGCACGCCCAGCTCGGTCCCGAGCTCGGCGCGGTCTTCGCCGGGCTGCACGAGGCGCAGGGCGTGGAGTTCCGGTTCGGCGAGACGGCGGCGGAGTTCCACGGCGACGCGGCGGGCCGGGTCGGGTCCGTGCTCACCTCGGCGGGTGCGCTGCTGCCCGCCCAGGTGGTGGTCGTCGGCAT
>NZ_JASIAL010000454.1:0-14378 GCF_030042015.1 Trebonia sp.
GCGCCGGCCGCGACCATGGTCAGGGTCGACAGGACGGTGTCGTGCAGCTGGCGGTGCTGTTCTCGCTCGTCAGCGCGCCGCGCCTCCTCGGCATGGATCTGCCGCTCGGTCTCCAGGCCGGCGGCGACGACCGCGTCCGCCTGCCGGGCGCCGCCGCGGATCACCGCCAGCAGCCCGGCGGCGACGAGCGTCTCCACCACGAGCAGAAAGGCGTCGACGGGGCTGCCTGCGCCGAGCCCGTAAGCGATGACCACGATCCCGGCCGCGGGCAGCCCGAGCCACGGCCGCAGCGCGATCTGCAGGATGTACACCGACGTGCAGGCCAGCGGCAGCATCCAGGTGGTGTTGTCCTTGATCAGCACGGCCGGGACCACGTGCTGCTGCGCCAGCGCCAGCGCCGAGATGACCGCGGCGTCGGCCAGCACCACGGCCGTCGTCAACCCGGACCGCCGGATCCGCCAGGTGAAGAAGGCCGACCACAGGCAGAGCGCGGTCAGCAGCGTGCCCAGCCACCAGCCGGAGATCTGCCCCGTTGCGGCCAGCACGGCTACCGCGGTGAACAGGACCGCGCCGCCCAGGCGCAGGGCGACCGCGTACCAGCCGGCCAGCCAGTACAGGGCCTGGTCGGACGGCCCCGCCGGCCGCGGGCGGCGGGCCCGCCTGCGGCGGCCCGCGGGGGGCCGGATCTGCCCCCCGGCGGAATCAGCTGCCGGTTCCACCGGACCAGTATGCGGCCACGGCACAGGGAACGGCGACGTTTCCGCATCCAGGAGGCCGGCGCCTCGGGCATCGACGTCCTCATCATTGGCCCCGGCCCCCTCAGGGCCGCTGGCTCTTGACACGGCAGAACGGGCGAAATACGGTCCCGGCAGATCGGCGGTGCCGAATCGCGAGCCGACAAACTCGGGGAGTTCGATGAACGATCCCGCGGGCCTCCCGTACGACCGGCAGGGCCTGATCCGCCTCACTGACCGCTACCTCGCCGCGCTCGTGGCGAACGACCCGGGCGCCGTGCCGCTCGCCCATGGGGTGCGGACCGTGGAGAACCTGCGGCCGGTCAAGCCGGGCGAGGGCCTGTGGGCGACGGCGCGCGGCGGCCCGGCCGATTTCGCCGTCCACGTGCCCGACCCGCAGCGGCAGACGGCCGGTTTTATCGGCATGCTTGAGCAGGATGGCGGCCCCATCCTGCTGGGCCTGCGGCTTTCGGCCGGAGACGGCCAGATCGTCGAGGCCGAGCATGTGTTCGCGACCGACCTCGCCGAGGCCAGCCTGGCGAACCTGCGGGTGCCGCGCCCGGGCCTGCTTGCCGAGGTCCCGCCCGGCCAGCGGCTGCGGGAGGAGGACCTGCGCGCGATCGGCGCGAGCTACTACGACACCCTGGTCGACAATGACAGCAGCCTGGCCCCCTTCGCCGCCGACTGCGAACGGCACGAGAACGGGCGGGTCACCGCCGGCCCCGACATCGGCGCGCCGCCGCCAGGCAGCAGCTTCCCCATGGTCCCTGGCGCGTGCGCGGCCCAGATCGACAGCAAGGCGTTCACCTACATCGCCGCCATCGACAACCGGCGGGTGTTCGCGGCCGACCCGGTGACCGGCCTGGCGATGGGACTGTCGATGTTCCGCCATCCGATGGACAACGTCCCGTACGAAATCATCCTCGCCGACGGCACCACCACGATGCACACGCCGGCCTTCGCCCCGTTCGACCTGCCCGCCGCGCACATCTGGAAGATCGGGCCTGACCACCAGATCCACGAGATCGAGGCGCTGGGCTTCATAGCGCCCTACGGCTCACCGTCCGGCTGGTGACCGGTACGGCAGACGGACGGAGACCACGCATGCGGATAGGCACCTCGGCCGTGGAGACAGGCGGCAGTCAGGCGCTGGCCAAGCTAGCCGATCAGCTCCGCCGGGCAGCCGACGACGGGTTCGCTTCGGTCTGGATGGCGAACATCTTCGGGCTTGACGCGCTGACCTCGCTGGCGGTAGCCGGCAGCCAGGTGCCGGGCATCGAGCTCGGCACCGCCGTCGTTCCCAGCTACCCGCGGCATCCGGCCGCACTGGCGCAGCAGGCGCTGACCACGGCGCTGGCGGTCGGACCCGGACGGCTGGCACTCGGCATCGGGCTGTCGCACAAGATCGTGATCGAGGACATGTACGGGCACAGCTTTGACAGGCCCGCCAGGCACATGCGCGAATACCTGTCGGTCCTGCTGCCGCTGCTTGACGGCAGGCCGGTCAACGTCGACGGGAGCACGCTGAGCGCGCACATCGGCCTGTCCACGCCCAGGGCGGGCCGGGTGCCCGTGCTGCTGGCCGCGCTGGCACCGCGGATGCTGAACCTGGCCGGCGAGCAGACCGACGGCACGGTGCTCTGGATGACCGGGCCCGCCACCATCCGCGACTACGTGGTCCCGGCGATCTCGGCCGCCGCCGCTGCCGCTGGCCGGCCCAGCCCGCGTGTCGTGTGCATGCTGCCGGTCTGCGTGACCAGCGACCCGGCCGCCGCCAGGGCGACCGCGGCGGAGGAGTTCGCCATCTACGGGCAGCTGCCGTCCTACCGCGCGATGCTGGACAGGGAAGGCGCGGCCGGCCCCGCCGACGTGGCGATCGTCGGCGACGAGGACGCGGTCGCGGCGCGGATCCTGGCGCTCGCGGACGCCGGGGTGACCGACTTCGTCGCCGCTGAGTACGCCCGCGGCGAGGACAGGGAAAGGACCCGCGGCCTGCTGAAGGCGGTCATCGCGCAAGCGAGCCCGGGCCCCCGCTGACCGTCTCGCACCCCGCCGCCGTGGCCGACCTGATCAGGCAGGCCGCGGGCGGGACGGACCGGGGCGGCTCTGGCGCGCGATCACGGGACCCGGGACAGGCGGGCCGGCCAGGCCACCTGCGGCTTCTTATCCACGCCGGGTTATCCCGGTGACTTCCCATGCCCGGCCAAGGGCGCTGCCATACAAAGCCACAATGACGAGGACCAAGGCATGTTGCAGCGTGGCACTTTGGGTGTTCGCAAGGAGCGCCGCGGCGAGGCCGAGCTGCACTGAGTAGCCCCCAACCGAAATCGACGCGAAGGCGATATTCAGCTTTCTGGTTCGAAAGCTGCGGGAGAAATTTCCGGCCCGCTTTGCCCTCGGTACCAGCCGTCTGGTGGCCAGCAGGCCGACTACTGCCATTGCGAGGCTCGACAGCCCGAGGACGACTGAGCCCCCGGTCAGGGCCACGATCGAAACGATGAAGATGTCTACCAGGGCAACAAACGCGCTCCCGGCCAGCACAGTTCGGTTCTCCCGGGTTGTGGGGTTCGCGTCATCCGCATTGACGACCGAGACGGCGACGACAAGCAACCCCAAGATGGCGGCGGACGCGCCCGCGCTCGTGATGAAGAAGTTCGCATAGTGGCCCATCGCAGAATTATTGACTATTGCCACCGACCTGACCTGCCGATCGCCGAAGGAGTGCCGGGGTTGGTGCGGCGTCCAGGGCTAGCCGTTCAGGCCCCCTGGGCAGCCTGGCTGATCACGGCGGCCACGACAGCCGGGCGCGAGACGAACACCGCGTGGCTGCCGGCGGCCTCATCCCGGCGGGATCGAGTGAACCCCCGCGAGATAGCCACTGACTGCGCGCAGTCCAGGACGGCGCGGTGCTGGCCGCGATCCGCCGCGGACCGCAACGCACCCAGCCAGTTGTTCGCGTTCGCGCGCAGGACATCGGGGTGGCTGGCAGGAGTCCTGGACACCCGCGGGACAGGCGTGCCGGCCAGGTCCCGGGGTATATCCGTTTTCACAACGGAGACGGAGGTAGGACAATGGAAACCGCGCAGCCAACCTGGCAGCCGCACGAAAAGCATGGCAGCCTCACCACGAAAAGCGACCTGCCGGACACGGTTTTCGCTTTTCCCGGGCAGCGGAAGGAACCACTGACCGACGCTGCCCATGTGCGCAATGCGGTCGCACGCTTTGACCAGGTCATCGACGTTTCCGATGCCGACCGCGCGGTGGCGTTCGCCAACATCGAGAAGGCCGCCGACTATTACAACGTCGACCTTTCAGAAACCAATTGGAAAGAACTCGGCGTCCACCCGCAACCGAACCGCGAAGAGAGTGCGAAAAAGGGCGCGCAAACGCGCGTGCGCACAGGAGAAGCCGAGGAAGCCGCGCGCAAAGGCGCAGCGACGAAAGAACGGCTCGGCATTGCCGGGGAAGCGGCGAAGAAGGCCGCGGCGACCCGCCGCCGCGAGCGCGAGGAGGCCGAGGGCCGCCCTGACGCTTAGCCGGTAACGGGCCCGCTCCTTCAGGCGCGTGGCTTGTTCACGTCGAGCGGGACGGACGCCGCGTCGATCACCGCGAGCGATGTCGGTTCCGAGGGCGTGATCCCGTTCAGGGTCCAGTCGGCCGCCACCCGCATCCTGTTGCCGGCCATGGCCGACAGGTGGTAGCCCCGGGTGAGGGCGTTGGCGACCGGCCCGGACAGCGGGACGTGCAGCGGGTTGGCGGCGGCGGCCAGCCCGCCGAGGTCCACCAGGAAGCCAAGATCGCCGTGCTTGTACGGCCGCTGGGTGCCCTTGCCGAGCGAGGCGGCGACGTTCCTGGCCACCAGCTTGCCCTGGCGCTGCGCGTGCTGGGCGGTCATGCCGCAGATCTGGCCTGGGCGGGTCAGGTCGGGTACCGCGGCGCAGTCCCCGCACGCGTAGATGTCATCGCTGCCGGGCACCGCCATGTACTCATCGACCTGCAGCCGTCCCCGGTTGGTGTCCAGGTCCAGGCCGTCGACAAGCGGGTCGGCGCGGACGCCCACGCACCAGATCAGCGACCGGGTGGCAACCTTGTCTCCCGTGGTCAGCTGAACGGAGCCGTCGAGGGCCTGCTCGACCGACTCGCCGGTCAGCACCTCGACGCCGCGCCGCCGCAGCACCCGCTCGGCGGTCCGCGACAGCCGCGGATCCAGCTCGGCCAGCACCCGTGGCGAGGTGTCGAGCAGCAGCCAGCGGATCTCCTGCCCGGCCAGGCCGGGCAGCACCCGGGCCAGCCGGGTCGTCAGCCGCTGGCCGTGCGCGGTGAGCTCGGTGCCGGTGTAGCCCGCGCCGACCACCACGAAGGTGCAGCGCGCCGCGCGCTCGGCCGGGTCCGCGGCCAGGGCCGCGAGCTCAAGCTGGCGGATGATGTGATCGCGCAGGTAAAGGGCCTCATTGATGGTGCGGAACCCGTGCGCGTAGTCGGCGATGCCCGGGATGGGCAGCAGCTTGTTCACGCTGCCCGCGGTGAGGATGACCCGGTCGTAGCCGACCTGGCCTGATGAGCCCTCCGGGCCGTCCCAGCTCACCGTCTTGCGCCGGGCGTCGACGCGGTTCACCGTGCCGAGCACGAACCTGGTCTTGCGCAGCCGGCCGGCCAGCGAGACACAGATGTGCGCCGACTCGACAAGCCCGCCGGTCACCTGCGGCATCAGCGGCAGGTACAGGAAGTAGTCGGTCGAGTTGATCACCACGATCTCGGCCGTGGCGCCGATCAGCCGGGACAGCTCGCGCGCGGCGTTAAAGCCGGCGAAGCCCGCCCCGACGATCACCACGCGGGGCTTGTTGTTCGAGTCCGCCATCGTGCCTCCTCGTCTTGTCAGCTCCGCGAGCCAGCCTGACGCCGGACGCGACAAGCCGGCATCACGCGTTGTTGGTGATTTCGCCGACGGGACGCACCGTGATGGGGCTGCGGCTGATGATGCGATATGCCCGATACGCCCGATATGCACGGATCTCGGAACCAGACATTCCCGGCAGGCCGATTAACGTGGAAGAAAAAGCTGGTCAGGGGGAGTCATATCTTCCACGTAGTCCGGCCGGGCACGTGCAAGGCCAGCGGGAGGGGCTGAAGTGACGGACGGGAAATGAGCCGAGCCGGGGGCGACCGGCCAGGCGCGTGCCAGGCCAGCTGCTCGCCTGCTCAGGCTTTCAGGCCCAGCTCGCGGGCGATGAGCATGCGCTGGATCTCGGAGGTGCCCTCGCCGATCTCCAGGATCTTGGCGTCGCGGTAGAACCGGCCCACCGGGTATTCGTTCATGAAGCCGTAGCCGCCGAAGATCTGGGTGGCGTCGCGGGCGTTGTCCATGGCGGCATTGGCCCCGGTGAGCTTGGCGATCGCTGCTTCCTTCTTGAACGGCTGGCCGGCGGCCATCTTGGCGGCGGCGTGGTACCAGGCGAGCCTGGCGGTGTGCGTGCGCGCTTCCATGTCGGCGATCTTGAACTGGAGCGCCTGGAATCTGCCGATGGGCCCGCCAAAGGCATTTCTATCCCGAACGTAACGGAGCGACTCATCCACGCACCCCTGCGCCAGCCCGGTGGACAGCGCCGCGATCGCGACCCGTCCCTCGTCGAGGGTGGCCAGGAACTGGGCGTAGCCGCGGCCGCGCTGGCCGAGCAGGTTCGCCTCGGGCACCTGGCAGCCGTCGAATGACAGCTCGCGGGTGTCGGAGGCGGACCAGCCCACCTTGGAGTACTTCGCCGATACCGTGAACCCAGGGGTGCCCGACGGGACCAGGATCGTGGAGATCTCCGGGCTGCCGTCGCCGCGGGTGCCGGTGACGGCGGCGACGGCCACGACCGCGGTGATGTCCGTGCCCGAGTTGGTGATGAACGCCTTCGTTCCGTCGATCACCCAGCGGCCGCCGTCAAGCCGGGCCCTGGTGCGCATGGCGCCGGCCACGTCGGAGCCGCCGTCCGGCTCGGTGAGGCCGAACGCGCCGAGGGCCTCCCCGGCGCACAGCCGGGGCAGCCAGTGACGCTTCTGCTCCTCCGTGCCGTACCGGTAGATCGGCATGACGCCGAGCGCGACCCCGGCCTCCAGGGTGACGGCGACCGAGGAGTCCACCCGCCCCAGCTCCTCCAGGGCGACGCAGAGCGCGAGGAAATCACCGCCCATGCCCCCGTACTCCTCGGGGACCGGCAGCCCGAACAGTCCCATCCGGCCCATCTGCGCGATGATCTCGTACGGGAACTCGCAGCGTTCGTAGTAGCTTGCGATCGCCGGCGCCACGACGTCGCGGGCGAATTCCGCGACGGTCTTGCGCAGCGCCTCGTGTTCGTCGTCAAGGCCGTAACTGAGCATCGGTGTTCACTCCCAGGGGTTGCACGATGGCGAGGGGCTCGTCCATGGACACTTGCCTGCCGGGCCTTGCGGCCAGTTCGGTGATCACGCCGCTGAACGGCGCGGTGACGGTGTGCTCCATCTTCATCGCCTCCACGATGAGCAGCGGCTGGCCGGCCGTCACGGGCTGGCCGTCGGTGACGCTGACGGCCAGGACCGTGCCCGGCATCGGGCTGCGGACGGTGCCGTCGGCGCGCCCTCCGCTCGCCTGGTCCGCCGCCCTGACCGCGCTGTCCTTGCGCACCGCCCAGGCGTGCCCGTCGCGGCCCAGCCACAGCACGCGCTCGTTCTCCCAGGCGCACGCGTACGGGAGCGTCTGGTCCCCGTAGCTGACGACCAGCGTCCCGTTCCCGGCCGCCGCCCGGGCCTGGACCGGGGCGCCGCCGTCCACGGCCACCTCGGCCGCCACGCTGGCGCGGCCGGTGACCTGGACCTGCGCGCTCTGGCGCGGGGCGCAGGCCAGCCGCAGCCGCAGCGGCGCGCGGCCGCCAAGCCGCCACCCGTCCGGTATGTCCCATGCGTCGATCACCGGCCCGGCAGGCTCAAGCGCGGCCGACCAGGCGAGCGCCGCCGCGGCGAGCACCTCGTCGGGAGCGCCGGCGGGCGGGAACCGCAGCCGCTCGGCCAGACCGGTGTCGAGTCGGCCGGCCTGGACGTCGGGGTCGTGCAGCAGGGCGCGCAGGAACGCGATGTTCGTGGTGACGCCGAGGACGGCGGTCGCGGCCAGGGCGGCGTCAAGGCGGCGCAGCGCGGCGGCGCGGTCCGGGCCCCAGGCGGTCACCTTGGCGAGCATGGGGTCGTACGCGCTGGTGATCGTCATGCCTTCGGCCAGGCCCGAGTCGACCCGGATGCCAGGGCCGGCCGGCTCGCGCAGCGCGAGCACGGCGCCGCCGGTCGGCAGGAAGCCGCGCGCGGGGTCCTCGGCGTAGACGCGCGCCTCGACGGCGTGGCCGTTCATCGCGGGCATGCCGGTCAGCCGTTCGCCCGCGGCCACCCGCAGCTGCCACTCCACCAGGTCCAGGCCGGTGACGAGCTCGGTCACCGGGTGCTCGACCTGCAGCCGGGTGTTCATCTCCATGAAGAAGAACTGGCCGGGGTCGTCCCCGGACACGATGAACTCGACCGTGCCCGCGCCGGTGTAGCCGACGCTGCGGGCGGCGGCCACGGCCGCCGCGCCCATCGCCTCGCGGCGGGCCGGGCCGAGCAGCGGCGACGGGGCCTCCTCGATGATCTTCTGGTGCCGGCGCTGGATGCTGCACTCGCGTTCGCCCAGGTGCGTGATGGCGCCGTGGCTGTCGCCGAGCACCTGGAACTCGATGTGCCGCGGCCTGGCGACGTACTGTTCGATCAGCAGCGTCTCGTCGCCGAAGGCGGCGCTCGCCTCCCGCCGGGCCGCCGCGAGCGCGGCGGGCAGTTCGCCGGGGGAGTTAACCACCCGCATGCCCTTGCCGCCCCCGCCCGCGGAGGGCTTGACGATGACGGGAAACCACCCTTCGTTCAGGGTAAAGATGAGCTCTTCATCGGACATACCTGGCTTGCCCGTGCCCGGCACCACAGGCACCCCGGCCGCGGCCACGGTGGCCTTGGCGGCGATCTTGTCGCCCATCGCCTCGATCGCCTCGGGCGGCGGGCCGATGAACACCAGGCCGGCGGCGGCGCAGGCGCGGGCGAAGCGGGCGTTCTCGGCGAGGAACCCGTAGCCGGGGTGGATCGCCTGCGCCCCGGTCGCGGCGGCGGCGCCGATGATCGCGCCGATGTTCAGGTAGCTGCCGGACGCGGGCGGCGGGCCGATCCGCACCGCCTCGTCCGCCTCGCGGACGTGGCGCGCTCCCGCGTCGGCGTCGCTGTACACGGCGACGCTTGAGATGCCGAGGCCGCGCAGCGTGCGGAAGATCCGGACCGCGATCTCGCCGCGGTTGGCTACGCAGACCTTGCTGAACACCGCCGCCTCACATCCGGAAGACGCCGTAGCCGGGGGGCTCGAGCGCGGCGTTCGCCGCGGCGGACAGCGCGAGCCCGAGCACGCGCCTGGTGTCCAGGGGATCGATGATCCCGTCGTCCCAGAGCCGGGCCGTGGAGTAGTACGGGCTGCCCTGCTGTTCGTACTGATCGCGGATCGGCCGCTTGAACTCGTCCTGCTCCTGCGCGGTCCAGGCCTGCCCGCGCGCCGCCAGCTGGTCCCCGCGGACGGTGGCGAGCACGCTCGCGGCCTGGTCGCCGCCCATGACGGAGATCCTGGCGTTCGGCCACATCCACAAAAAGCGCGGAGAGTACGCCCGGCCGCACATCGCGTAGTTCCCTGCGCCGAACGAGCCGCCGATGACCACCGTGAACTTCGGGACCCGGGCGCAGGCCACGGCGGTGACCATCTTCGCGCCGTGCTTGGCGATGCCGCCTGCCTCGTACTCCCGCCCGACCATGAAACCCGTGATGTTCTGCAGGAACACCAGGGGCACCAGGCGCTGGTCGCACAGCTCGATGAAGTGGGCACCCTTGAGCGCGGACTCGCTGAACAGGATCCCGTTGTTGGCGATGATCCCGACGGGGTGGCCGTAGATCCTGGCGAACCCGGTGACCAGCGTCGGGCCGTACTCGTTCTTGAACTCGGCGAGCCTGCTGCCGTCGGTGATCCGCGCGATGACCTCCCGCACGTCGTACGGGGTGCGCAGGTCGGCGGGAACGACCCCGTAGAGTTCGGCGGGGTCGGCCAGCGGCTCCTCCGCCGGGCTGACCTGCCACGGACAGGGCGGTCGCGGAGCCAGCGTGCCGACGATGCCGCGGACGATGTCCAGGGCGTCGGCGTCGCCCTCGGCGAGATGGTCGGTGACGCCGGAGACCCGGGCGTGCAGCTCGCCGCCGCCGAGCTCCTCCGCGCTGACCACCTCGCCGGTCGCGGCCTTCACCAGCGGCGGGCCGCCGAGGAAGATCGTCCCCTGGCCGCGCACGATCACGACCTCGTCGCTCATCGCGGGCACGTACGCGCCGCCCGCCGTGCAGGAGCCGAGCACCGCGGCGATCTGCGGGATGCCGCGCTTGGACATCGTCGCCTGGTTGTAGAAGATCCGCCCGAAGTGCTCGCGGTCGGGGAACACCTCGTCCTGGCGGGGCAGGAACGCGCCGCCCGAGTCCACCAGGTAAACGCATGGCAGGTTGTTGTGCAGCGCGACTTCCTGGGCGCGCAGGTGCTTCTTGACCGTCATGGGGTAGTAGGTGCCGCCCTTGACCGTGGCGTCGTTGGCGACGATGACGCACTCCCGGCCCGCCACCCGGCCGACCCCGGTGATGATCCCGGCCGCGGGCGAGTCACCGTCGTACAGGCCGTCCGCCGCCAGCGGGCTGAGCTCGAGGAACGGCGAGCCCGGGTCGGTCAGCGTGTCGACCCGGTCGCGGGGCAGCAGCTTGCCGCGCCCGGCATGGCGCGCACGGGCCTGCTCAGGCCCGCCAAGGCGCGCCGCGGCGAGCCGGTCCCGCAGCTCGGCGACCAGCGCGGCTTGTTCCTTGGCGTTGCGCTTGAACGCCTCGCTGGCCGGATCGGCCCTGCTGTGCAGCACCGGTGCCTCGGTCACGGCTCACCATCGCCCATAGTTAATCGGTACTAGCTGGATCAGGTGCTTATGCACTAATAATGTTAGGGCACGTTAACTTTCGGCGTCTAGCATGGAACCGTGCAGATGAGCAGTGGTGCCCTTCCGGCCGGCAGCGCCCTTCCGGCCGGCACGACACGGACCCGCCGCGCGGCGCGCCGGGGGCTGCGGCGGGAGGAGATCCTGGCCGCGGCGGCCGGGCTGTTCGCCAGGCGCGGCTTTCACGGGGTCTCCATCGACGACATCGGCTCGGCCGCTGGGCTGTCCGGCCCCGGCATCTACCGGCACTTCCCCGGGAAGGAAGGCGTCCTTGCCGAGATGCTGCTCGGCATCAGCCAGCGGCTGCTCGAGGAGGGCAGCCGCCGGGCCGTCGCGGCGCGGGACGCGTCCGCCGCCCTCGACGCGCTGCTGCGCTGGCACATCGACTTCGCGCTCAGCCAGCCCGACCTGATCACGGTGCACAACCGGGAGCTTGCCAACGTGCCCGAGCCGGCCCGGCGGCAGATCCGCCGCCTGCAGCGGCTGTATGTCGAGGAATGGGTGACCGTGCTGAGCGAACTGACCCCTGACGCTGCCCAGGCCCGGCTGCGCACGGCGGTGCACGCCATGTTCGGGCTGCTCAACTCGACTCCGCACAGTGCCAGTGAGCTCAGCGCGGACTCGATGGCCGAACTGCTCTACACGATGGCGCACACCGCGCTGCTGGCCGCCAGCCGGTCCTTACCTGGCCCCGGCCGGCGTGCCGGCGGGCTACCGGGCCGGGGCCGCCAGGCGCAGCCCGCGGGCGACGCGCGCGCCGAGGTCGGGGTCGACCTTGGCCCAGTAGTCGTTGACCGCCCGCTCCTGGATGAACCGTTCCACGCCCTGGCTCAGGTTCCAGACGATGTTGCCGGCCAGATGGTCCCGGTCGGTCGGCGTCATGACCTGGCGGTAAAGCGTGCCCGGCTGGATGAAGTCGTCGTCCTCCTTGTGCGCCTCGTAGGCCGTGCGCATCATGTCCGCGGCCTCCACGAACCAGCCGGGGTCGTGGTAGCGCTGGGAGTCGGCCCTGGGCCCGCCGTAGCTGTTCGGCGCGTAGACCGGCTGGCTCCCGCTGTGGGAGTAGCGCATCGGGCCGTCCTTGTTGTAGTTGTGCACCTCGCCGACTGGCCGGTTGACCGGGAGCTGCTCATAGTTCGGGCCGGTGCGGTAGCGGTTGGAGTCGGCGTAGGCGAACATCCGCCCGAGCACCATCCGGTCCGGGCTTGGCCCGATGCCAGGGACCATGTTCGCCACGTCGAACCCGGCCTGGGTGATCTGGGCGAAGAAGTTCTCCGGGTTGCGGTCGAGCACCATCCGGCCGACGGGGATCGTCGGGTAGTCCTCGTGCGGCCAGACCTTGGTCACGTCGAACGGGTTGTAGCGGTAGCCGGCCGCGTCCTCGTACGGCATGATCTGCATCTCAAGGCGCCAGGCCGGGTGGTCGTTGCGGGCGATCGCCTCGCGCAGGTCACGGCGGTGGTAGTCGAGGTCCTCGGCGCGCATGGCCCTGGCCTCGGCGTCGGTCATGTTCTGGATGCCCTGCTCGGTCTTGAAGTGGTACTTGACCCAGAACTTCTCCCCGCCGGCGTTTTCCCACATGTACGTGTCGCTGCTGAAGCCGTGCATGTTCCGCCAGGTGCGCGGCGTGCCGCGGTCGCTCATCAGGATCGTCACCTGGTGAGCCGACTCCGGCGACAGCGTCCAGAAGTCCCACTGCATGTTGTTGCTGCGCAGGCCGCTGTCGGGCATGCGCTCCTGCGAGTGGATGAAGTCAGGGAACTTCATCGGGTCGCGCACGAAGAAGACCGGCGTGTTGTTGCCGACGAGGTCGTAGTTGCCCTCTTCTGTGTAGAACTTCAGGGCGAAGCCGCGCACGTCGCGGTCGGTGTCCGCGTAGCCCTCCTCGCCGGCCACCGTCGAGAAGCGCGCGAGCATGGGCGTGCGCTTGCCGGCGTGGCCGAGGAAGGCGGCCTTCGTCCACTGGGTGACGTCGGCGGTCACCTCGAAGTACCCGAAGGCGCCGCCGCCCTTGACGTGGTAGACCCGATCGGGGACACGCTCGCGCACGAAGTGGGCCAGCTTCTCGATCAGGTAGACGTCCTGCAGCAGGTTCGGGCCGCCCGGGCCGGCCGTGAGGGAGTACTCGTCGCTGGCTACGGGAGCGCCGGCGTCCGTGGTCGTATTGCGTGGCTGATCGCCCATTTCGTTCCCCCTACGTTGTCAAGGCGCCGCTGGGCCGGCAGTGCCGCGAGGCGGACCACGCGCGCGGCGGTCACCGCAGACGCCAGCCACGATTCCGAGTGGCAAGAACGGCCCGCACGGCAGCGCCGTTGCCCTCGTTCGCGCCGGTTTCGCCCCCTCGAGCCGGCCCGCGGGTGTACCGGGCGCCATACCCGTCGCGCCGGACCATCACACCAGCCGGCCAGGTTCGCCCCGTTCTGGCGGTGGGGCCCCGCCACCAATAGGCGTGGCGCTGGGGGCCCCACCGCCAACCCGGATCGGTGGCGGCCGCGGACCACGCTCGCGAATTGGCAATTCGCGAGCCCGCTGATAACCGCCGCCGGGGCATGTCAGCTGAAGCCGACGTTCAGGATGAAGTGCCCGAGCCGCAGATCGAGCACTCCGCCGCCGGCCAAGTGCACGATAAACGCCAGCACGATGATGGCCACGATGACGACCACCAACCAGAAGAAGAACACGATGACGCCCGGGATGGCGTACCCGGCTACCGTTCTCGCTCTAGCCACGACCGCCCGCTACCCACAGCCGTGCGACTTATTCGGTGCTTGACCGTCGATCCCATTGCCTGGAGTCTGGCCTCATGGCAAGCGAATCACCCTCACCCGCCGCCACTGCAGGCGCAGTCGTTGCCCAGCGAACTACAGCGGAGCAGGAAGCGGATCAGAACGCGGTCGACGACGCCCAGTACCGCAAAGACTGGTACAGGAAGAACGCATCCATCACCGAATGGGCGTATCGGACGCTCGTCATTTTGCAGCTCGCGTTCGCCGCCGCCGTCCCCGTGAGCGCGGCAGCGCGCGCACCTGAATGGGTGGCAGCTCTCTTTGGCGGAATAGCCGCGGTGCTTACCGGCGCCCAGCAAACGCTCGGGCTTGGCCAAGAATATGTCCGGCTGAACGCTACGCACGTTCGCATCGACCGGGAATTGCGGCTTCACCGCGCATTGGCCGGACCGTACGCGAGCGCCGAGGCGCCCGCTCAGCTGCTTGCCACCCGAGTCGAGGACATCGTGGCAGAAGATACGACACGGTGGAGTGCACGCCCCGGGAAAGGCCGGACATCCGCACGCCCGGGGCAGGCAACGCCGCCGGCGTGTCGTGTGTGGGCGGGGTTTTCTGCTTGGGCATAATAGGACAAGGCCCCCTCCATTTATGGGATGGAGGGGGCCTTGCTCGGCCTGCCGCACCAGGGCTGACCGGTTGCCCGGTTTCGCCCGGCTCTGAGGGCCGACCGCCAGGGCCAGGCGCCCGCGCGAGGCTTCCGGTTTCCCGTCGTCCTCCCGCGTCCTCGGCGTTGCCCCCGAGGGCGGCTCCCGTTTCCGGCGTGAGTGCATTTCTACTCCTGCGCCGGGGCGCGGCGCAAGCGCCCGAGGGCCGATTATTGAGAGTTTTTTCGTTAT
>NZ_JASIAL010000455.1:0-2978 GCF_030042015.1 Trebonia sp.
TGCGGCTGACGGTGCCCGCCCGGCCCGCGGAAACCACCTGAGGGGAGCCGCGCCGGATCATGCTCTGCGCTCGGGACCGAGAATGTAGCATGGCCGAAGGTGCGGATATGAGGCATTTCGCAAACCGCGCGGATAAGTCGTCGTGACGTGATGCGACCGTATCGCTACGGTTTTTTGCATGCCTCAGGGAGGGCCGCTGATGGATTTCCAGGTCAGCATTACCGACGTGCGTGACGCGGTTTCCGCAGCCGAAATCGACTGTCTCATTTCGGCGGAACCGCAGCACCGGGTCGGCGACCTGAGCGCCGCGCTGCTCGCGATGCGCGACGGGCTGTCGCAGGCGCGGCCCGCCGGGGTACCCGAGATCTGGCTCGACGGCACCACCAGGCTCGATCCGGCGGCCCCGCTGGGGACCAGCGGCATCCGGGCAGGCGCCCGGCTCGGCTTCGGCGGCCGGCCGCCGCACGGCAGCCGCGCCACCGGCGGACGCCCCAGCCGCCCACGCGATGCCGGCGGGGGGCTGCTCGAGCTGCGCGTGATATCCGGGCCCGATGCGGGCCTCGTCGTGCCGCTCGGCCCCGGCGAGAACGTCGTGGGACGGCACGGCGACCAGGTCCGGCTGAGCAACACCGACGTCAGCCGCACGCACTGCACGATCGCGGTGGCCCCGGACGGCGGCGGCTGCACGCTGCGGGACATGGGGTCGCGGAACGGCACCGGGCTTGACGGCGTGGCGATCGGCACCGACCCGGTGCCGGTGCGCCCGGGCCAGCTCATCTACGTCGGCCACGACGTGCTCACGATCACCGTGCCCGACGCCGGGGCCACGATCCCGCTGCGCGCCAACCCGGCGGACCCGTTCGGCTGGCTGGTCAACAAGCCGCCGCGGACCGTGCTCGCGCTGCCCGCGCCTGTCGCCGTCGACCTCGGCGACGGCGACAGGCCGCGGCACGACAGGTCGCCGTCCTGGCTGACCATGCTGATCGGGCCCGTGGTCGCGCTCGCGACCGGCGCCCTCGTCGGGTGGCTGACCCACGAGTGGCTGTTCCTGCTGCTCGGCCTCGGCGGCGTGGCCGCCTCGCTGGTGCCGCAGCTCGCCGGCAAGCGGACGGCGGCCGGGCACGCGCGCAGCACCAGGCGGCAGCTCCAGGACGCGACCGCGGCCGGACAAGCCAGGCTCGCCGAGGCCGTCGCGGCCGAGGAACGGGTGCGCAGGGAGGCACTGCCCGACCCGGCGAGCCTCGCGCAGATCGCCAGTGGCCCGGGCACCCGGCTGTGGGAACGCTCGCCGCACGACGAGGACTTCCTGCGGATCAGGGTCGGCTCAGGCGACCTGCCCGCGAGCACGGTCACCGTGCGCGGCGCGCAGGAGCCGCTGGTCCGTGACGTGCCAGTCGCCGTCCCCCTCGGCGATCTGGGCGTGCTCGGCATCGCGGGCCCGCGGGGGGCGAGCCGGCCCGCGCTGGCCTGGGCGGTGGCCCAGCTCGCCGTGCAGCACGGTCCGGGCGACCTGCGGCTGGTGGTGCTGACCGAGGAACCGCGCGCCTGGCGGTGGGTCCGCTGGCTGCCGCACCTGCGCCCGGTCGGCGACGCGGCCGGTCACCTCGGCGTCGGCACGGACCGGGTCACCTGGGCGAAACGGATAGCCGAACTGCGCGACCTGGTGGCCAAGCGGCACGCCGCGGCCGCCGACCAGCGCCACCGCGGGTACGGCGGGTTCGGCGGCGACCACCGTCCGCTGCCTGTGGTGGTGCTCGTCGTCGACGGGTGCGCCAGCATCAGGGACGTGCCTGGCATCGGGGAGGTGCTGTCGGCCGGCCCGGCGGCCGGCGTGTACGTGATCTGCCGCGACGATGACTGGCGGGACCTGCCTGACACGTGCCGCGGACGGCTGGACACCGATCCGGCCAGCGGCGGAACCGGCGTCTACCGGGAGCGCGAGAGCGGCCGCGCGGTGGAGGTTGCCAGGCTCGACCTGGTGAGCGAGGGGTGGGCTGACGAGGTGGCCCGGTCGCTCGCGCCCATCAGGGACAGAGCCAGCGAGGGCGAGGCGGGGACAAGCGGGACCGTTCGGCTGCTTGACCTGTGGGGGCTGCGCCGGCCGAGCGCCGCCGCCGTGTCCGACCTGTGGCAGCGCGGCGGCCGGCTCACCCGGGTCCCGCTCGGCCGGCTGACGGCGGGGGCGCCGTTCGAGCTGGACATCGCCGCCGACGGGCCGCACATGCTCGTCGGGGGTACCACCCGGGCCGGCAAGAGCGAGTTCCTGCAGACGCTGGTCGCCTCGCTCGCGCTCGGCAACACGCCGGAATCGCTGGCGTTCGTGCTGATCGACTACAAGGGCGGCGCCTCGTTCGCCGGCTGCCGGGACCTGCCGCACGTCTCCGGGTTTCTCACCGACCTCGACGAGCACCTGGCAAGGCGGGCGCTTGTCGCGCTGCGCGCGGAGTCCCGGTACCGGGAGCAGCTGCTCGCCGAGGCCAGGTGCGCCGACATCGGCGGCTACCGCGCGGCCGGGGAGCCCAGGGGGCCGCTGCCGCGGCTTGTGCTGATCGTGGACGAGTTCCGCTTCCTCGCCGAGCAGATGCCCGAGATCATGCGGGAATTCACCGATGTCACGGCCCGCGGCGGGTCGCTTGGCATCCACCTGGTGCTGGCCACGCAGCGACCCGCCGGGGTGGTCAGCGAGGACATCAGGAGCAACGTGGCGCTGCGGGTGTGCTTCCGGGTCGAGGACACGCAGGACTCCACCGCGGTCATCGAGGTGCCCGACGCGGCGGCGATCGACCGGCGGCTGCGCGGCCGCGGCTACGCGCGCACGCAGCGCGGCGCGGTCACCCCGTTCCAGGGCGGCTACCTCGGCGGGCCCGTGCCTGACGGCTCCTCCGTGACCGCCGCGGTGCGGGCAACCCTGCCAGTGGCGGTCGCCCGCCCCGTCGAGACGCTCGGCGAGCCCTCGGCCACGGCCGCGCTCGCGGGGG
>NZ_JASIAL010000456.1:0-7580 GCF_030042015.1 Trebonia sp.
GCGGCGGCAGCCGCCGGATGCGGCCGTTGCGGCCGGCCACGTGCCGGCTCGCGGCGGCCAGGCGCTGCGCGGCGGCCAGGCGGGCCGGCGAACGGAGCACGTAACCCGAGAGCTGGAACACGGCTCGTTCTGGATAATGCTTGTGCTCCGCCACCGCCTGGGCGCGCAGGTGCACGAGCGCCTCGGGGATGTTGATCTGCACCGGGCACACCTCATAGCAGGCGCCGCACAGCGAGGAGGCGAACGGCAGCGAGGCGTCCACCGGCGAGCCGAGACCGCGCAGCTGCGGGGACAGGATCGCTCCGATCGGTCCCGGGTAGGGGGAGCCGTAGGCGTGCCCGCCTGCCCGCTCGTAGACCGGGCACACGTTCAGGCAGGCCGAACAGCGGATGCAGCGCAGCGCCTGCCGCCCGGTGGCGTCGGCGAGGGTGGCCGTCCGGCCGTTGTCGAGCAGCACCAGGTGGAAGTCCTGCGGTCCGTCACCGGGGGTCACGCCCGACCAGATCGTCGTGTACGGGTTCATGCGCTCGGCCGTGGAGCTACGGGGCAGCAGCGCGAGGAAGACCTCCAGGTCCCGCCACGACGGCAGCACCTTCTCCACGCCCGCCAGGCAGATCAGGGTGTTCGGGAGGGTCAGGCACATGCGGCCGTTGCCTTCGGATTCGACGACGACGAGCGACCCCGTCGCGGCGATCGCGAAGTTCGCGCCGCAGATGCCGACCGTGGCGGACAGGAACTCGCTGCGCAGGTGGGCGCGGGCGGCGGCGGCTAGCCGCGGCGGGTCGTCGGTCAGGTCGGCGGGGGCGTCGGGCATCGCGGCGCGGAACAGGTCGCCGATCTCCGCGCGGTTGCGGTGGATCGCCGGGACCAGGATGTGACTGGGCAGATCGTCGCCGAGCTGGACGATGAGCTCGGCCAGGTCGGTCTCGACCGCGGTGATCTCCGCGTGCGCCAGGGCGTCGTTGAGGCCGGTCTCCTGGGTGGCCATCGACTTGACCTTCACGACCCGCTCCGCGCCCGCCGCGCGCACCAGGTCCGCCACGATCGCGTTGGCCTCGGCGGCGTCCCGCGCCCAGTGCACGTGCCCGCCCGCCTTCGTGACGTTCTCCTCAAGCCGCGGCAGGTACGTGCCAAGGTTGGCGAGCGTGTGGTCCTTGATCGCCTTCGCGGCCCGCCGCAGCTCTTCCCAGTCGGCCAGTTCCGCGACCGCCTTCGCGCGCTTGGTCCTGATCGCCGTCGTGGCGTGGGTGAGGTTGCGGCGCAGCTGGGAGTTCGCGACCGCCGTGCGCGCGGCGTCAGGGAAGGCAGGCATGCCGAGGTAGGCCGGCATGGTCCCGCGCGGGTTCGGGTGGCCGGTCGCGGTCAGCTCCCCGCCGGTCACGAGCCCCCTCCCGAGGCGAGGATCTCCGCCAGGTGCATGGTCCGCACGCCGGTCCGCATCCTGGTCAGGGCGCCGCCGATGTGCATGAGGCACGAGTTGTCGCCGGCGGCGACGACCTCGGCGCGCGACTGCCTGATCGCGGCCACCTTGTCCGCGCACATCGCCGCCGAGACGTCCGGGTTCTTGACCGCGAACGTGCCGCCGAACCCGCAGCACGTCGCCGCGTCCGGCAGGTCCACGAGGTCGAGGCCGCGCACGTTCGCCAGCAGCGTCAGCGGCGCGTCGCCCACGTGCATCATCCGCACGCTGTGGCACGTCGGGTGATACGTGACCCGGTGCGGGAAGTAGGCACCCACGTCGGTCACGCCAAGCACCCCGGTCAGGAACGTGGCCAGGTCGTGCACCCGCGGCGCGAGCTCGCCGACGCGGCGGGCCAGGACGGGGTCGCCCGCGGCCAGCACGGGATGGTATTCGCGGACCATGGCGGCACACGACGCCGACGGGGTGACGACGGCCTCATAGCCGCCGAACGCCGCGGCGAAGCCGGCGACCATCGGCGCCGCCTCGCGCCGGTACCCGGTGTTGAAGTGCATCTGCCCGCAGCAGGACTGGCTCATCGGGAACTCCACCCGGTGCCCGAGCCGCTCAAGCACCGTGACCACGGCCTTGCCCGTCTGCGGGAACAGCGTGTCGGTCAGGCACGTCACGAACAGGCCGATCCGCATGTTCCGCACGGTACTCCAGCCGCCGCCGCGGGCGCGAGGGCCGGGTTCTTCGGCCGGCGGCCGCTCGCGGGGTGCGGCCAGCGGCGGGGCCGGCGGCCGGCGGGGCGGCGCCGGCCGCCCGCCAGGTTGGCTAGCCTCGTGAGGCGATGAACGACGACCCGACCGTGCTGCTTACCCCGCCGGGCCAGGAAATCCTGGCGCGGCTCGCCGCCGTGGACGACGTGACGGCGGGGGAGCTTGCGTTCGCGGTCAGCCTGCGCCGCGAGTACCCCGCGAACCTGGTCGCCGTGGCGACGGCGCAGCACGAGCTGCGGCTGGCCGCGCGGGCGAAGTTCGGCCGGGCGATGCGGATGCTGTTCACCAGGGACGGGTACGAGCAGGCGTCGTCGCAGACGATCGCGGCGTACCGGGCGGGCCGGTTCGGGGCGGCCCAGGCCCGCCGCGTCGCGGACCTGTGCTGCGGGATCGGCGGCGACCTGGTCACCCTCGCCGCCGGCCCGGCCAGGGAAGTCGTCGCCGTCGACCGGGACGAGGTGCACGCGCGCCTCGCCGTGCACAACGCCGGCGTGTACGGGGGCGCCGAACGGGTCCGCGCGTGCGTCGCCGATGTGCGGGACCTGCGGCTGGCGGGGGTCGACGCGGTGTTCATCGACCCGGCCCGCCGGGGCGACGCTGGCTCCCGCCGTGCCGGGACCCGCCCCGGCGCCGCGACCCGCCCCGCCGGGACCCGCCCCGCCGGGGCCCGCCGGTTCCGCGCCGGGGTGTCGCAGCCGCCGCTCGACTGGTGCCTCGCGCTAGCCGAACGCGTGCCCGCCGTCTGCGTCAAGGCCGCGCCCGGCCTGCCCGCGGAGCTCATCCCGGCCGGCTGGGAGGCGGAGTTCATCGCCGACGGCCGCGATCTCAAGGAGGCGGCCCTGTGGTCGCCGGGTCTGGCGACGGCGCGGCGGCGGGCGACGATCCTGCCTGGCGGGCACACGCTGGCTGCCGTGCCTGGCGATGGCGTCCCCGTCGGCGAACCGGGGGAGTACCTGCTTGACCCCAACCCGGCCGTCACCCGCGCCGGCCTGGTGGAGGATCTGGCGCGGACGCTCGGCGCCTGGAAGATCGACCCGCAGATCGCGTTCCTGGCGGTGCGGCACGACGTCGTCACCCCGTTCGCGCGGACCCTGCGGGTGGTCGAGTCCGCCCCCTGGAACGAGAAGCGGTTCGCCGGCCGGCTGCGCGAGCTTGGCGTGGGCGCCGCGGACCTGCGGCGGCGCGGCCTCGCCGGGGACGTGGATCAGATCCGCCGCAGACTCAGGCTAGCCGGGCCGCACCGCGCCACCGTGGTGCTGACCCGGGTAGGCGACAGGCCCTGGGGCATGATCTGCGCCGACCCGGGCTCACCGCTCGCCTAGCCCGCCGTCGGCCCGCGCCTAGATCGTTGACCGGGGATTTGGTTCTGTCCGAACCTCGGCGGCAAGTAGGAGTGGGGCGGCGGACCGGTACGGGTCTGGTTGCTTCCAGGCGCAGATAAGAGGTCCAGGGTCACCCTCAATGGTGAACTGCCGGGAGGCCGTGACGCGTAGGAACTGACCGTGTCTCCTGCCAATACATGAAGTCTTTGGGCTCTGTCTCAAATCACGTGATCGTAACGGCCCGCTCGCCTCGCTCACGGCGTCCACTCGTGAACGCAATCTGTCTGGTTCCCGGTCGCCGCCATGTCCCGGCCGGCGGCGGATGAATGTTGCATCGAGCCGGTGATAGGCGGCTGAATGTCACATTCATCCGGCTGCGTGCTGCCATATCGGGGCCCTCGCAGGTCCGACAAATCACGTATAACGGGCCGGCGCCCGCCCGGTCAGCGCAGCGTCGGCATCGGCGCGCGGGAGGTGCTCTGGCCCACGACACGCCTGGGACGTCCAACTAACAAACGCGCCCTAGCCTTCTGAATACCGGCGCCCCGGACGTCAGCGTCAGACCGCCGTGCGGAGCAGGATTCCCCGCAGGAAGGCCGCCTGCCCGGCGTGCTGCATGTCGTCGTTGATCACGCTGACAAGCCGCACGCCAAGCGTCACCGGCGGATGCCACGACGTGTCGACGACGCGCTGCAGGTCGTCGTCGGTGACGCCGGACACGTGCTTGGCGGTCTGGTCATAGGTCGCCTCGTGGTAGTCGGTCAGCAGGTCGGCCGAGGAGATGACCGCGGAGACGGCGGCAACCTGCTGGCTGGTGTGCCCGTAGCCGGTATCCATCGAGTTGGGCGCCAGCCCGAAGCGCACGGCCCATCCGTCCGCCGACCACACCTGCGGGACGCCGAAGGCGGCGGCGATGTGGTCGTCCTGCACCCGCGTCAGGTGCCAGATCAGCCAGCCGATCGGGTTGGCGTCCGCCGCGATCCGGTACGCCAGTTGCGCTTGGTTAAGGCCGTAGACGGTGTAGCTGACCGTTTCCCGTATCCGGCCGAACGCGTCAACGAGCACGTCGGCGCTGCTCATGGCATCCTCCTCGGGCATCTGCGGATGACATCGATCACTTGACAATACGACGGGCGCGGCCCCGCGTCCGACCGCCGGGTACCCGGCCGCGCCAGGCCCCGCCCACGGTCACCGCGGTCACCACACTCACCGCGGTCACCGCGGTCACCGCGTCGGCAGCGTCGGCCACGGCCGCACGACGGCGACGTCGGCGACTGTCTCGGGCAGCCGGCGCATGGCGGTGACGCGCCGTTCGGCGAGCTTGGCCGGGTGCCCGGTCAGATCGCGGTCCACCCAGACCGAACGCAGGCCCATCCTCGCGGCGGGAAAGATGTCATGCACCCAGCTGTTCGCCACGTGGACCCAGTTCTCGGCGCTGGCGCCGGTTATGTCGGCAAATTTCCGGAAATGCGCCAGGTCCGGCTTGTACGACCGCACCTGCTCGGCCGTCACCACGAGGTCGAACGGCACCGGCAGCTTCGACGCGGTGCTCGCGAACAGGTCGTCGTCGCAGTTGGTGAGGATCGCCAGCCGCCACCCGGCCGCGGCCAGGGCCGCGAGCGCCGGGCCCGCGTCCGCGAAGACCGTCATGTCCGGCCACGCGTCCACCAACGCCGCCGACCGCTCCGAATCAAGCCGGACCCCGACCCGCCGCGCCGCCAAGCGCAGCCCCGAGGTGAGGATGTCCCGGTAGCTCAGGTACCTCGGCCCGGCCTCGAGCACCAGCTCGGCCTGGTGGTAGGCGGTCAGCAGGGCCGCGACTGCCGACCCGGCGACTGGTTCCAGCGCCCGTCGCATGCACGTGTTCCAGTCCGCGATCGTGCCGTAGCAGTCGAAGGTCAGCCACCGGTCGCCGGCCATCCACACCTCCCGCGCGTCACTAGCCCCTGGATTACTCCCCAGTAGGTGCCCGCGTCTACGGTAACTGTTGTTAACTCAACATGACCGGTGAAGCTCAGCACATTTAACGACAAATCCCGTCCGCGCCCGCGCTTGCGCCGCGCAGGCGGAACCGGGACCAGCCACCCTACTTCGCCGCCTCGCGACGGGGCATGATCAGATAAGACAACCCGCCGACCAGGTTGACCAGGCAACCAGCGAGGAGGCACCGCGATGGCCGACGACGAGTTCCACTACGCCATCGGGTTCGGTAACGAGTTCGCCAGCGAGGCGGTCGAAGGAGCCCTTCCGGCCGGCCGCAACTCCCCGCAGCAGGCGCCGCTGGGCCTGTACGCCGAACAAATCAGCGGCACCGCCTTCACCCAGCCCCGCGCCACCAACCGGCGGACCTGGGTGTACCGCATCCTGCCGAGCGCCAGGCACGCCCGCTTCAGCAGGATCGACAACAAGACCCTGCGATCCACGCCGTTCGACGAGATCGAGCCTGACCCCAACCGGCTGCGCTGGGACCCGTCCCCGCTCCCCACCGAGCAGGACCCGCGCGACTTCATCGACGGCCTGTACACCCTCGGCGGCAACGGCGACGTCAGGACCCGCGCCGGCATGGCCGTCCACGTCTACGCCGCCAACCGGGACATGCGGGACCGCTACTTCGTCAACGCCGACGGCGAGCTGCTGTTCGTGCCCGAGCTGAGCGCCCTCATCCTGCACACCGAACTCGGCCCCCTGCACGTCGCGCCAGGCGAGATCGCCGTCGTGCCGCGAGGCATCAGGTTCCGGGTCGAACTGCCCGACGGCTACGCCCGCGGCTACCTGTGCGAGAACTTCGGCAACGCGTTCGCGCTCCCCGAACGCGGCCCGATCGGCGCCAACGGCCTGGCCAACGAGCGCGATTTCAAGGCCCCGCACGCCGCGTTCGAAGAGCGCAGCCACACCGTCCAGGTCGTGCAGAAATTCGGCGGCAACCTCTGGGCCGCCGACTACGACCACTCGCCGCTCGACGTGGTCGCCTGGCACGGGAACTACGCCCCGTACAAGTACGACACCGCCAGCTTCATGGTGCTCGGCACGGTCAGCTTCGACCACCCCGACCCGTCGATCTACACCGTCCTCACGAGCCCCAGCGACACGCCAGGACTCGCCAACGTGGACTTCGTGATCTTCGCGCCGCGCTGGCTGGTCGGCGAGGACACGTTCCGCCCGCCGTGGTTCCACCGCAACGTGATGTCCGAATTCATGGGCCTGGTCCGCGGCGCCTACGACGCCAAGGCCGAGGGGTTCACGCCCGGCGGCGCCAGCCTGCACAACACGTTCGCCTCGCACGGCCCGGACGCGCAGACCTATGCGCAAGCGAGCACAGTCGATCTAAAACCGCAAAAACTCGACGACACGCTTGCCTTCATGTTCGAGAGCCGGTGGACGATCGTTCCCACGCGTCAGGCGATGGAGACAAAACACCGGCAGAAAGACTATGACGCGGCCTGGTCTGGATTGTCGCGGAATTTCCGTTAGGTTAATGCGCATGGCTGGTGCATACGTCAGGGTCGGGTCCGGCGACCATCATGTCCTCGCCCTGCACGGGTGGTTCGGGTCAGCGCTCGGCTGGGGCCACCTGCCTGATTACCTGAACACCACGGATTTCAGCTACGTGTTCGCCGACCTGCGCGGCTACGGGTCACGCAAGGACGAGCCCGGCCGCTACACGATGGCCGAGGCGGCCGCCGACGCGATCGACTTCGCCGACGACCTCGGCTGGGACCGGTTTTCGCTGCTCGGGCACTCGATGAGCGGGGTCGCGATCCAGCACGTGCTGCTGCGGGCGCCGCAGCGGGTGCGCCGGCTGGTCGGCGTGGCCCCGGTGCCGGCCAGCGGGCTGCCGCTGGGCGAGTCGGACTGGGCGCTGTTCGCCGGCGCCGCGACCAGCGCGGACAAGCGCGCCGCGATCGTCAACTTCGCGACGGGGAACCGGCTGACCCCGGCCTTCGTCTCCGCGATCGTCGGCCACTCGCTGGACAACGCCGACCCGGCCGCGCTGCGCGGCTACCTGGATTCGTGGGCCCGCGCGGACATCGTGGCCCAGGTCAAGGGCTCCGAGGTGCCCGTCAAGGTGATCACGGG
>NZ_JASIAL010000457.1:0-10339 GCF_030042015.1 Trebonia sp.
GGCGGCTCCCGCGTCAAGCGGAAGGCGGTCGCGCTTATCCTGCTGGGCGCCCCCGCGGTGGCCCCGCTGTTCTTCATGGCGCCGGCGTTCTTCACGATGAACAAGAACACCTTCTCGGTGTCGGTCGACGACACGCTGGGGACCGGCGCCGAGCTGTGCCTGTTCTTGTGCCTGCTGGTCAGCCCCATGGTCACGCTCACCGGGCAGCGCTGGTTCTTCGGGCTGCGCCGCTGGTACGGGATCATGATGGCGTGCTGCGGCATCGGGGACGCGACCGCCGCGGGGATCACCGATACCTTCGCCGGGGGCGTGTTCGGCCGGCTGGCCGGGCACGTTTTCGAGCTCGTGGGGTTCACCATGGTGCTGCTGGTCATCCCGCTGCTGCTGACCGGCAACCCGTGGGCGCAGCGCAAGCTCGGCAAGTACTGGAAGCGGCTGCACTGGCTCACGTATGTCATCTGGGGGCTGCTCGCCTTCCACCTGATGCTGCTGGAGGGACTGGGGTTCCAGAGCGGGTCCAACGGCTCCGGCTTCCCCGGTGACGGCGACCCGGTGTTCCACCAGCGGTTCTACCAGTACTCGGCGTGCAGCCTGTTCCTGCTCACCCTGCGGCTGCCGCCGGTCAAGCGGTGGATCGCCGCCCGGCAGAAAGAAGGCCGGAACTGGCTGGTCTGGGTCACCATCGGGCCGGTCTTCGCGCTGTTCATATTCGCCTTCATCTTCATCATCAATGAGGAGGTCTTCAAGGGAATCGACTCCTTCCGCGAGACCCCCAGCGCCGAATAACGCGACGACCGCCTTCCGCGAAGGGATCCGATGAGCCACACCTACGCCGCACCCGGCCGGGACGACACCGCGGCCGGCCGGGTCATCTTGATGATCATCTCCCCGCTGGCCGCGATCTTGGTGATCGCCGGCCTGATCTACGCCACCGGCGCCGCCGGCCGGCACGCCGCCGCCGCCCTTGCCGCCGGCTGCGAGCCCGCCCTGTTCATCTCCGGCCTGCCGTGCACCACCCAGCAGATGCTGGTCAGCCAGTACGACGGGCTCGTCAACCCGGCCGCCAGGCTGCTGGAAGCCGACACGGCCGCCTACACCGCCAGCGAAGGGCACAACCTGATTGCGGCCGAGGCGGCCCTGACCGCCGAGGTGGCGACCGAGCAGGCGTTCGACACCAGCCTGGCCGCGGTCACGTTCACCCCGCAGAACAGGGCCAGGGCGCTGGCGCTGATCACCAGCGCCGCCTCCAACGGCACCGCCGTGCCCATCGCCGCGGTCACCTTCACCCCCCAGCTCACCGTGATAGCCAACGCCGTGATCCGCGCCGACCAGGCCCTCGCTACCCTCACCGCCCAGCAGGCCCGCGCAGCCACCCTCACCCGGATGCGGTCATACAACCGCCGGGTGAACCTCGCCGCCACCGCCGTTCAGACCGAACTGACGCTCCTCCGCAAGGCAATTGAGGCGCCGCTTTCGGACGGCTGAGCCGTCCCTGGCCGCGTGGCCGCTCAGCCGGGAGCTTCGGCGCGCTCGGCTAGCGCGTTCCAGAACATTGCCTGGTAGGCGGTCAGCAGTCGCGCATAGCCAAGCGCGTGGACCGGTTTGCGGCCCGCTTCCTGCGCTTCCCGCACCACGGACAGAGCAAGGTTCTCCAGGTGCGTCCCCGGGACGCCGAAGATGTCGAAGAACGCGGTGGCCCGCTCACCCGCTCCGGAAATCCTGAACGCAGGGTTCTCCCGAAGACCCTGCCCCATGGCGGCGAAGTTGTCACCCCATGTCCCGAGGCTCGCCGCCAGCGCGAGCGCGGCGTCTTCGGCCGAGGCGTTGAGCGACAGCCATGAGACATATGCCGGGTAGGCCTGGCAGCCGGCCAGCGGTTCGGACGAGCGCAGCTCAGCCCGGCGCGCCCCCGCGGCTTCCACGAAGAGGCCCAGCATGTCTGCCGCATGCCTGGAGGTTTCGGCTAGCTCCGCGAAGAACCTCCCGGCCGCGGTGTCCGTGAAACGCGCCGCAAGGTAAAGCAGGCTGCGCTGGTTGCTGGCCATGACGCGCGCCTGCTGGCCCGCGAACTCCACGAGCAGCCGCCTGGGGAGCACATCCCCGCTGGTGGCCAGCGCGATGAACTTGTTGTCCTCCTGGCCAGCCGCGATATCCCGGCGTATCGCGTTCAGCAGGGCGCGTGGCGTGTTCCGCAGGGGACGCGCGCTGCTCTGGATGTCGCTCGGGCGGACAGGCAACCGCCGCCCGGTGCGCCCGCGGCCAAGCCGGCCAAGCCCGCCAAGCCGGCCAAGCCCGCCAAGCCCGCCAAATCGGCCAAGCCGGCCAAGCCGCGCCTTCGCACCCAGCCACGCGGCCGCTGCGAGCCGCCAGACCCGTCCGGCCAGGGTAGCGACCCCGAACAGCATCCGCTGGACGCCGCCCGCCAGCACCCGCGCCGAACGCGCGACCGCTCGGCGGCCGAGGTAACCCGCGGCCGCCAGCACGCATACCGCCACGGCGGCAGCGAGAACGATTACCAGGCTCATCTGCCAACGCCCTCCTGAGCTGGCAAAGCCTTAACGGGCCCCGGCATGCACGAGGCAAGGCGCCAGACCGCGCATGAACTTCCCCTGCAGGGGAAGTTCATGCGCGCCTTCGGGCATATCAGCATGCGCTCTAGGAGTGAGGCAGCAGAGCAGTGGAGAGCCTGCGGGCGGCGATCGCCGCCATCCTGAGCTTTCTCACCTTCTACGGCGGTGTCTTCGCGCTGGTCGCGTCGACCGCGACTGTCGGCATCGGGCTGGTGGCGAGCGACCGCGTGATCATGCGCCCCGAACTCCGGCTCGCCGCCCAGGCCGTCCACCGAGCGCTTGCCGTGGCCACGATCGTCTTCCTGATAACGCACATCGCCCTTGAGACGGCGGCAGGGCGGGTGCGCCCGGTGGACTCCGTCGTCCCGTTCCTCGCTCCCGGCAGGACGTTCTACATAGGGCTCGGCACGCTTGCCTCGGATTTCATCATCGTCATCGCCGTGACGGGGTTCGCGCGCGCCCGTTTCACGCACGGTCGGCTGAAGCCGCGGGTCTGGCGGGCTATCCATGCCGTCGCCTACCTGGCATGGCCGCTGGCGATCATCCACGGCCTGCTTGCGGGACGGCAGCCGAAGCCGTACGTCACCTGGAGTTACGGGATATGCGTCATCGCCGTGGTCGTCGCGCTCTTGACAAGGCTCGCCGCCGGCGCCTACACGCGACGGGCGACCCGATGAGCCCGACAGGCACGAGAAATCCGGGAGGCATGGAAGACCGGATCCCCGCGAAGCCGCTGTCGACCCCCCGTGTCCGCGCGGTCGGCCAGCCCCGGCTCACCGTCGGCCTTGACAAGAACCACCGGATCGCGCTGCCACGGCACCTGGCGCTGCATGGCCCGCTGCCCGGCCTGCCGCCCGGAGCGCTCGTCGCCCTGGCGAGGGCCGCGGACCAGCGCGGCCGTGGTGGCGCCGCGTTCCCGTTCGCGCGCAAGCTCCTCGCGGTGCTCGCCAGTACCCGGCCAGGCAGGCCCCCGGTCATCCTCGTCAACGTCATGGAAGGCGAGCCAGGCAGCGAGAAGGACCGCATGCTCACCACTCGCGTCCCGCACCTCGTACTCGACGGCGCCGAACTCGCCGCGACGGCCCTCGGCGCATGCGAGATAGTCATCGGACTCGCCGAATCTTCCGGCGCGGCGATCGGGTCCGTCGAAGCCGCCATCAAGGAGCGTCACCACAGTCGCCACCTGCCGCGCACCCGCGTCGTATCGCTTCCGCGCCGCTTTGTCTCTGGCGAGAGCGGGGCGCTTGTCCGCGGTGTCAACGGCGAGCCGGCGCTTCCGCCCGGCCGCAAGCGGCACGCGACCGACAGCGGCGTCGGTGGTCGCCCCACGCTCCTGTCCAACGCCGAGACGTTCGCCCAGCTTGCCGTCCTCGCCCGCCTCGGCCTGGACGCTTACAGCGCCGTGGGAACGGCCAGCGAACCCGGAACGATCCTGCTCACGGTCGGCGGCGCCGCCGGGACCTTCGTGGTGGAGGCCCCGGCGGGCACCCGGCTCACGACGATCCTTGGCGCGGCCAGGGCGGTCACGACGGGGCCCGGCGTGCTCGTCGGCGGCTACCACGGGACGTGGCTGTCGCCCGAGGTGGCCAGGACACTTGAGGTCTCCCGGGCAGGCCTGGCCAGGGCGCACGGCATGCTCGGCGCGGGTGTGATCCTCGCGATTCCCGCCGCCACGTGCCCGCTCGGCGAAATGGCGCGCGTCGTGCGGTATCTCGCCCGCGAATCCTCCGGCCAGTGTGGCCCCTGCTGGCGCGGGCTGCCGAAGATCGCGCAGGCCGCCACCCAGCTAGCCAGCGGCGCGGGCGACAGGCCTTCCGTTGACCGGATGCGGCAGTCCGCCGCATGGGTCCGCGGCAGAGGCGCGTGCGGGCATCCTGACGGGACGTCGCGGTTCGTCCTTTCTGCGCTTGAGGTTTTCGCGGACGACATCGAGGCGCACCTGGCCAACGGCACCTGCGGCCGGGGCACGCTGGGCGCCCTGCCCATCGCTGACGAGGACACAGGCCCGCGGCTGCTTGTCGACTGGACCCGCTGCGACCGTCACGGCCTGTGCGGGAAGGTAGCGCCGGAACTCGTCACGCTCGACCACGACGGCTACCCGATCATCGCCGACTCGCCCATCCCTGCCAGGCTGAAGCGCGAGGCACACCGGGCGGTGCTCCGCTGCCCGTCCCTCGCGCTCAGGCTCGGCCCGCCCCCGCATCAGATCGCCTGACCGTAACCATGGGTTTGCTGCTATCGCGCGCTCGTGGACGGCGCGGGGGAAATGTCAGAGGCTGACATGGTCGTCGGGGCCGTCCGGGTCAGCACCGCCGCGGAGGCGCACATGGCGGCGAACGCAACGGACCCGAGGGCGAGCCTCGGGACGTCCGTGGTGAAGTACTCCTCAAAGATCCAGACGCTGAGCGCGATGCTCACGATCGGGTTGATGATGACCAAGAGCGGCTGGGAAACGCTGAGCGGCCCGATGCGCAGCGTCGTCTGCTGAAGAACCTCGGCACCAAGACCGGCGGCGGCGAGCGCGTAAACCGGCCAGTGCAGGAACATGCCCCCCACGCCGAACTCCGACCAGGTGTCGGTCATGGTCTTGACCAACGTCGCGACCAGCGCCCACATCATGGCAGTGGCCGACGCCACCAGCGCGGTCCGGCGGACGGTGCTGCCACGCATGCCCAGCAGCGTCAGGAGTGCGGCGACCCCCACAGTGCCCCATGCGCCAGTCACCCACGCGTGGCTGGCGGGGTAGTGCGTGCCGCCCTGTGGCTCGGAAGTCGCCAAGAACACGCTCAGGGCTACGCAGGTCAGCGCCGCCGCCCACCAGGTGACGCCGCGAATGGACTGACGCAGCCAGATTCGCCGCAGTCCGAGGGCGAAGACAAGCTCGGTGACCAGCAGTGACTGGACCACCGACATCTGCCCGGCATGCAGCGCGAGCGCCTGGAAGACGAAGCCGCCGGCCAGCGCCCCCCAGCCCGCCAGCCACAGCGGGTTCCCGAGGAGGGAGACGACAAAACGCCAGCCCTTTGACTTCTTCGAGCTGCTGATGCTGCCGAGGTGCTGGGCGGTGACGTTGAGGGCGTTGCACAGCCCGGCGAGCAGGGCGTAAATGATGGTCACGCGTGAACGTCTGCCTTGCGTCGCTCCGGCCGCGGGCGATCGCGGCAACCTAAGGGCTGTCTTACCCGGCCATGGGCCCGGTCCGCCTCATTCCTCTCGGGTGAGGTGGTGCCCGCGATGCCCTCGTTACCGTGAGTAAGACCGAAGACCGCGAACGAAGGAGCGGGACTGCATGCTCGAGCCTGATCCTGCCTTCAGGCCGGTCCGGATGCGGGACGGCTACCTGCCGCTTGAGGATCTTGGCCTGATCGGAGACGGATCGACGGTGGCCCTGGCCGGCCTGGACGGCAGCATCCGCTGGCTGTGCCTGCCGCGCTTCGATTCCGAGCCGCTGCTGTGCGGTTTGCTGGACCGGGAGCACGGCGGCCAGTTCAGCGTCAGCCCAGAGGGCCTGACGGAGGCCCGCCAGCGCTATGAGCCCGACACCGCGGTGCTCATCACCGAACTGCGTGGCGCCGCCGGCGTGGTCAGGCTCACCGACGCGCTGGCGCTGCGCCCGGGCGTCGATCTCACCGATGACGTACCAGCGGGCCGGGGCGAACTGGTCCGGTCGGCGGTGGTCCTGCACGGGAAGGTCCGGCTCAATGTCGACCTCGACCCGCGGGGCGGAGCCCAGGCGCGAGCCGCCGCAAGCGGCTTGCTGGTCATGCCTGCGCGGCGGCAGGACCTTCGGCTGCACCTGCGCTCGAGTCGCCCGCTGAGCGGCCTGCATGGCACCTATGACCTGGAACAAGGCGATTCGCTTGACCTGGTGCTGTCGTGGGGGCGCACGCACCGCCACCATCGCTTCGACGCCGGGGCGATGCTGGCGGCCACGGCGGCGGCGTGGCGCCGGTGGATGACGCGCTTCAGCTACGATGGCCCCGCCGAACCCCTGGTGCGACGGGCCGCGATTACCTTGAAGCTCTGCGACCACTGGGTCAACGGCTCGCTGGTCGCCGCCCCGACCTCGTCCATGCCGGCGCCGATCGGCGGGGTGCGGAACTGGGACTACCGCTACACCTGGATCAGGGACGCGGCCTTCGCGGTGTTCGCGATGCGCCGGATCGGGTTCGCGGATGAGGCGGACGCATTCCTGGGCTGGGTCCTTGACGCCTTCGAACAGAGCCAGCAGCCGCGGATCATGTACGACCTCGACGGCGGGCCGGTGCCCGCGGAATGGGAGGACGCCGGGCTGGAAGGCTACCGCCGCTCGGCCCCGGTGCGGTGGGGCAACGGCGCGGCCGGCCAGCGCCAGCACGACGTCTACGGCGAGGTGCTGGACTGCGCCTACCAGTGGGTCCGCGGCGGCGGCCAGCTTCAGCCGCAGCTGTGGACGGCGCTGGCCTCCCTGGCCGAGACCGCCGGCCAGGCCTGGCGGCAGCCGGACCAGGGCATCTGGGAGGTGCGCGGCGAGGGTCGGGTGTTCACCTACTCGGCGGCGATGTGTCAGGTCGCCCTGGACCGGGCCGCAGCCATCGCCGAGCGGCTGGGCCTGCCCGGCCCGGCCTCCGCCTGGCAGGCCGCCGCGGAAAAGCTCCGCCAGGTCATCGTGGACCAGTCGTGGGACGAGGACGCCCGGACGCTGAGCGAGCACCTCGACGGCGGCGGCAGCCTCGACGCCAGCCTGCTGGCCCTGCCGCTGCGACAGGTCTTGCCCGCCGATCACCCGCGCATGGTGGCCACGGCGACGGCCGTGGCCGAGCGCCTGTCAGCCGGCGACGGCCTGCTGTACCGCTACCGGCACGATGACTCACCCGACGGCATAGCCGGCGACGAGGGAGCCTTCCTGCTGTGCAGCTTCTGGCTCGCGGACAACCTGGCCATGCAGGGCCGCGTCGATGAGGCCGGGGAACTGTACGCCTCGCTCTGCGCCCGGGCCAGCCCGCTCGGCTTGCTGTCAGAGCAGATCGACCCGTCCACCGGCGAGTTCATCGGCAACTACCCGCAGGCCTTCAGCCATATCGGGATCATCGCCAGCGGCGTTACCCTCGCAAGGGCCAAGGCCAGGGCCTCATGAGGAACAACCGGCGACAGCCTGTCTAGTCGCGCCGTTCTCGGCAAGCAGTCCTGCCGGATCGACCGCAGCCCAAGCGCGTCGTCATCATTGCCGTAGCGAGAGCAGGTGGGCGCGATATCCCTTGCCGAAGGCGGTCGGGGTTCCGTTGTAGCTCGTGATCAGGCTGGGACCCGCGCCGCAGCTGAAGTCGGCATTCCACGCCCAGGCCAGGTAGCTGGCCGACCGGGCGTCGAGCCATTTCATGAGCGGGTCGATGTAGTCGTCGGCGCAGTCGTTCTCGCCCATCTCCCCGACAATGAGGGGCACCTTCTTGAGGACGGGGGCTAGCTGGCTATTCCAGCAGCTGCTCACGTGACAGCCGGCGAAGTTGTAGGCGTGCCAGGACGCGGCGAGGTCGTGATCGGGATCGGTGGGCTCGTACGTGAGCCACTCGCTCAGGTCGCTCGCGTAGCCCAGCCCGCCCAGCATGATCACGTTCTTCGCGCCGGTGGCCCGCACAGTGTTGACAAGGGTTTGCATGCCGGCCACGGAGTAAGAGATGCCGGTGCAATGACCGCCGTACAGCCAGCAGTGCCAGGCCTCGGTCTCGGTGGCCCCCACCGCCGACTCCGGGAACGGCTCGTTGAACAGGTCGAAGATGACCGAGTCGTTGTCCTTGAACGTTGCCGCCACCGACCGCCAGAACGGCACCGACTCGGCGGTGTCTGGCATGGGCTTCTGGCACTCCGCGCGCGCCGTGGTGCACGAGTCCGGCGGGCCCGTGTAGCTGCCGTCGGACCAGTGCAGGTCGAGGATCACGACCAGGCCGTTTCGGTTCAGCAGGCTCACGTATGCCTCGACCGCCTTGCGGTAGCTGGCGCCGCGGTACTTGCTGCTCACGTAGGACTCGCCGTTCCAGCAGGCCTCATTCAGCGGTACCCGCACGGCGTTGATGTCCCACGTCTTCATGGCGGTGACCGACGCCTGGTCCACCGGCCCGTCGAAAAGGCCCCATCCCTGGACGCAGGCATACTCGCCGCCCGAGCGGTCCACGCCGTGCAGGACGACCCGCGCACCTTGCGCGTTCACCAGGCTATTGCCCGACACGTGCAGGCTCAGTGCCGCCGTGGCAGCGGGCGCCATCGAGGCTGCGGAGGCGGCGATGACCATGCCTGACGGCCCGGCGGCATCGGCGGCGGACACCGCCACGGCTGTGCAGAGGCCGGTCACGGTCACGGCCAGGAGGGTAGCGGTTAGTCCCCGGAACATCATTGAGACGCATCCTCGCTATCGACAATGAACTATCCCCAATGAGGTCGAACCCCGCGATCCGGATTATTCAGGGAAGGGGCACCAGGGGGCCGCGCTTTCGCAAAAATGCACCTAATGTCCGAGATCCGGCAGATCTTGGATCCTGGTTCCGGAAGGCGCACGGGTACCCCGGGCCAGCCGACAACCGACCACATCGCTCGGCCGGCCGGCCAGCGTGATTCTTGAATAAAAACGATCGGATAAGTAGACTTTATAACCGGCCGACTGCTCCAAGGAGTGATCCCGTGACCGACACCCTGACTAGCCGCTACGAAATCCGCCCGGCCAGTCCGCTGATCGGTGCCGAGGTCGAGGGCGTCGACCTGGCACAGCCCGTTGCCGGCGTCACCGCGGAGGCCCTGCGGGAGGCCTTTTGGACCTACAAGGTCCTGGTCTTCCGCAACCAGAACCTGTCGCCGCTCCAGCACGTGGAGGCAGTGCGGCTCTTCGACGAGCCTTTCGACCATCCCCTGTGGGTCAACCGGCATGAGGACAGCCGGCTGGTCTACACCTTCAACCTGGAGAAGGGCACCGCGGACCGCTGGCACATCGGTGGCACGTGGCGGAACCCGCCGTTCAACATCGAGTCGCTCACCTACCAGGTGGTGCCCGAGATCGGCGGTCACACGCTATGGGCTGACCTGCAGGCGGCCTACGACAGCCTGTCCGAGCCGGTGCGGCGGCTCCTGGAGTCGGTCAGCGCCGTCTACAGCGCCTACCCGGGCGACGGAACGCACAACCGCCCCCCGGTCACCGAGACGATCGAGTACCCGGTCGTGCGCACCCACCGCCACACGGGCCGGAAGGGTCTGCTCATCAGCTCGTCCGCCCTCCGGCTCGCGGGCGTCACCGAGGCCGAGAGCAAGGCGCTCCTGCCCTTGCTGCTGGCCCACGCATCCTCGCCGAACTACACCGTCGGCTTTGGCTGGAAGCCGGGAGACTTCGTCATCTGGGACAACCAGGCCACCTGGCACTACGCCGTTAACGACTACGACGGCCCCAGGGCTTACCGCAAGGTCATCGGCGGCTAGCGCCCGGCTGGCGCCGCCTGCCGAGCGCGCGCCTCCCCCTGTTGCGGCTCGGGATGACGTCGTTGCTGATTACCTGGCGCCATCCCCTCGGCATCCGGACCGGCGCCCCCGGCATCCTCCGGCATACCCGGATTAAATGTTGACTAAAACTATCGGATTAATACACTTCTGTAGGTCACCACAAGTCGCCCTCTCCGGGAGGGTCGGTGATCGGCGGGCCCCAGCGTCGGAAGGCAACGTTCGTGACCACAGCGGGCGAGGGAAAGTCTTCGAGGAACACTCAACTGCGCAGAACGCTGTCGCTGCTCGGCGCGATCGCGATCTCGATCGGC
>NZ_JASIAL010000458.1:0-3465 GCF_030042015.1 Trebonia sp.
CGCGGCAGCGGCGCAGGTGCCGCTCGAACCGGTCGCGTTCGGCGCCGTCGAGCGCGTCCAGCGCGTACGGCCCGGCCGGAGAGTGGGCGTGCAGGTTACGGCGGCTCAGTAGTCTCACCAGCTCACCCCCAGGCAGTCACGCAGCCGGATCAGCCCGTCGCGGATCCGTGTCTTGATCGTGCCGAGCGCGGTGTCGAGCAACGCGGCGACCTGCGGGTAGCTGTACCCGCCGTAGTAGGCCAGCGTGATCGACTCCCGCTGCAGCTCGGTCAGCCCGTCCAGGCAGCGGCGCACGCGTTCGGCTTCGAGGCTGGCCTCCACGCTCTCCGCGGTCTCGTCCACCGCGATCGGGGCCGGCGCGGACCGCTGCTCCCGCTCGGCCGCGGCGGTCTCGGACCGGACCCGGTCGATGGCGCGCCGGTGCGCGATCGTCAGCACCCACGTCGCCGCGCTGCCCTTGCCCGGGTCGAACCGCGACGCGGTCCGCCAGACCTCGAGCAGGACCTCCTGGGTGACCTCCTCGGACTGGGCGGGGTCACGGAGCACCCTGCGGATTAAGCCGTAGACCGGCCCGGCCAGCCGGTCGTAGACCGCCTCGAACGCTGCCTGGTCGCCGCGCGCCACCAGCGTGAGCTGCTTGTCGAGATCGGGGTCGCTGCGCTGGGCCGGATCAGGCGAACCCGGAGCCGAACGGAACGGACCCATGCCATGTGCCTCCACGCAGCCCCATTCGGTGCCGCCGCCCGGCCGGATTGGTCGCTCACCCGGGAATCTTGCTGCCCGAGCGTATCGGGCCTCGGCTCAGTCGCGGCTGAAGATCCGCAGGAAGAACAGGAACACGTTGAGCGCGTCGACGAAGATCGACGCGGCGATGAGCGGGGCGGAGTTGATGTCCGCATTGCGCCGCAGCCGCTGGAAGTCGAACATGGTCAGGCCGGCGAAGATCACCAGGCCCAGGATCGAGTAGATCAGCTCGCCGTGCGGGATGCTGACGAAGATCGCCGCGATGCCGAAGATGATGAGCGCGATCAGCGCGAAGAAACAGATCCGCCACAGCCACGCCAGATTCCGCCGCGTGGCGTACCCGGCCGCGCCGAAGCCGGCCATGAACAGCGCGGTCGCGCCGCCAGCCTGCCACAGGATCCGCGGGTCCATCGCGGCGTAGTAGGCGAGCGTCGGCGCCAGGGCCAGGCCGATGAGCACGCCGAAGACGAACAGCAGCACGGTCGAGGCGGTCGCCGAGCGGCGCGCGGCGAAGTTCATCGACAGCAGGCAGATGAACGCGACGACGTAGGCCGCCAACGCCACCCCGTGCGAGAGGTTGCGCCCCGCGTACGCGGCAAGCGCGAAGAACGCCGCCGTGGCCGCGACCAGCCCCATAGTCTGCCCGAAGAGCGTCTGAGTGCGGTCGCGGGTCGCATACCCCTGATAGGCCATGTTCCCGTACATGCGGTCATTCTCCCCCGCCGGTGCCGCCCCGCCGCGCTGAACATCGTTAATGTTCCCTTTACCCTTGAGCGCATGAGCAAGCTGCGGGTTCTGTTCATCGGGGGCACCGGCGTCATCTCCTCCGCGTGCGCCCGCCAGGCCGTCGCGGACGGCGTCGACCTGTACGTGCTCAACCGGGGGCAGAGCACCACGCGCCCGCTCTCGCCGGGCGTCCGCGAGTTGCGGGCCGATGTGCGGTCACCCCGGACCGTTCGGGATGTGCTTAAAGACCTTGACTTTGACTCAGTGGTTGACTGGGTGGCGTTCACCACCGAGCACGTCCGCACCGACATCGACCTCTTCAGCGACCGCACCGGGCAGTACGTGTTCATCTCCACGGCCTCGGCGTATCAGAAACCGCCGGCCCGGCTGCCCATCACGGAGTCCACGCCGCTGAAGAACCCGTTCTGGCAGTACTCCCGGGACAAGATCGCGTGCGAGGACCTGCTCGTCAGCCAGTACCGCGAGCACGACTTCCCCGTGACGATCGTGCGGCCGTCGCACACCTACGACGCGACCAAGACCGTGCTGTCCGGCGGGTGGACGGCGCTGGCGCGGATGCTCGCGGGCAAGCCGGTGATCGTGCACGGGGACGGGACGTCGCTGTGGACGGTGACGCACGCCACCGACTTCGCGCGCGGGTTCGTGCCGCTGCTCGGGCACCCGCGGACGCTGGGGGAGGCGTTCCACATCACATCCGATGACGTCCTCACGTGGGACCAGATCGCGCACGCCCTCGCGGCCGCGTTGGGCGTCACCGGCAACCTCGTGCACGTGCCTTCTGACGCGATCGCGGCGGCCGACAGGGAATGGGGCGCGTCGCTGCTCGGCGACAAGGCGCACTCGATGGTCTTCGACAACTCCAAGCTGCGCTCGGTGGTGCCGGGGTGGCGGGCGGTCGTCCCGTTCGAGCGGGGCGCGCGGGAGATCGCCGCCTGGTACCTCGCGGACCCGGCGCGGCAGGCCACCGACGAGAGGCTGGACGCGCTGATGGACAAGCTGGCGGGATCGGCCGGCCGCACGGCGGCCTAGCTCGCCCGCTCGATCCGGAACACGGGGTAGCCGGGAGCGACGCGGCGCAGCGTCTCCTCGGGTGAGTTGGCGTCCACGCCGTCGAAGAACGCGCCGACCTCGATCTTCCAGCGCTTGAGGTAGGCGCGCAGCACGTCCGGCTTGGCGTCGTCGCCGAGTTCGATCGCCAGGAACGGCTCGGCGCGGCGGCCGAGGCGCAGCTCGCCGTGACCGTCGGCGGCGCGCAGGTTGCGGACCCACTGGGTGGTGCCGCGCGGGGAGACGAGGTAACTGCCGCCGTCATATGCCAGCAGGTTCACCGGGGTGCTGCGCCATTCGCCGCTGGTGCGGCCCTGCACGGACAGCACCCGGGAGCCCCAGACGCTGACCCCGAGCCGGGTGAGGCCGGCGACGGCGCGGTTGAAGACCTTGGTGGTAGCGCCGGGGGCGACGTAGCGGGTGTTCATGGTTTGCTCCTAGTTCCGCGGCTCCCCGCGGGTTCTTTGCGAGAGCATTGATCTCTACTAAGATCAGTGAACACGAAGGGCTGCTATCCTGTCAAGAGCAGTGCTCTCGTTTTTGTCTAGCGATCTCTTGGGAGTGGTGATGAGTCCGGTCAACGCCAGCCAGACCGCGCGCGAGCGGGCCCGTGCCGAGCTGACGCGCGAGATCAGGCAGGAGGCGCGGCGGCAGCTCGCCAACGTCGGCGCGGACGGGCTGTCGCTGCGCGCGGTGGCGCGTTCGCTCGGCATGGTCTCCTCGGCGCTGTACAGGTACTACCCCAGCCGCGACGACCTGCTGACCGCGCTGATCATCGACGCGTACAACGCGGTCGGGTCCGCCGCCGAGGACGCGGTGAGCGCGGCGGCGGGCGCCGACCCGCGCGGCCGGTGGGCCGCGGCGTGCCACGCGATCCGCGGCTGGGCGCTGGCCCACCCGCACGAGTACGCGCTGATCTACGGCTCG
>NZ_JASIAL010000459.1:0-3691 GCF_030042015.1 Trebonia sp.
AGGTTTACGTCGTGCAGACGCCCGGGCCCGTTCGGGATAGTGACAACGACCTCGTGCTGTGCGTGCACGGGATGGCGGGCGCGGCGACCAACTGGACCGACTTCATGGCCGAGCTCGCGCCTGAGTTCGCATGCCAGGCGATCGACCTGCCGGGGTCGGGCCACTCGCCGGCGCCGAAGGAGCGCCGCGGGTACTCGGTCCCCGCCCTGGCCAGGACCGTGGCCGCCCTCATCGAGCAGGACAACGGCGGCCCCGTCCACCTGGTCGGCAACTCGATGGGCGGCGCGGTGGCGGTCAGGCTGGCCGCGACCCGCCCGGACCTCGTCCGGACGCTAACGCTGATCTCGCCGGCGCTGCCCGACCCGCTCTTGCGCCCGACCGTCACGCAGTTGGAGTTTCCGCTGCTCGCGGTGCCGAAGCTGGGCGAGGCGCTGATCCGGCACGGCAACCCCTCACCCGAGCAGCGGGTGGCCGGCGTCATCGCCGCCTGCTTCTACGATCCCCGGTCCGTCCATCCGGACCGGTTCGCCGCCGAGGTCGCCGAGGTGCGGCGCAGGGACGAGCTGGGCTACGCCGGAGCCGTCCTGATCGGCGCCGCGCGGGCGATCGTGACCGAGTACCTGCGTCCCGGGCCGGCCGCGCTGTGGCGGCTGGCCGGGCGGGTCCAGGTTCCCGTGCTCGCCATCTACGGCAGGGACGACCAGCTGGTGAACGTGCGGATGGCCAGCCGGGCCGCGCGCGCGTTCAGGGACGTCCGCGTGATCGTGCTGCCGCGGACCGGGCACGTGGCGCAGCTGGAGCATCCGGCGCTCGTCGCGGCGCGCTTCCGTGAGATCGTGGAGCGCGCACGAGCGCTCGAACGGGGCCGGGGAATGCCGGGTGCCGCGCCCCGGTTGACGCCTAACGAAGTCCACTCAACCTGACTGGAGTTTGCACAGTGTCGCTGCCACCGCTGGTAGAACCGGCCGCGGAACTGTCGGTCGACGAGGTCCGGCGCTACTCGCGCCACCTGATCATCCCCGACGTCGGCATGACCGGGCAAAAGCGCCTGAAGAACGCGAAGGTGCTTGTCGTTGGCGCTGGCGGCCTCGGCTCGCCGGCGCTGCTCTATCTCGCCGCGGCCGGCGTAGGGACGCTCGGCATCGTGGACTTTGACGCGGTCGACGAGTCGAACCTGCAGCGGCAGATCATCCACGGCGTCTCTGACGTAGGCAAGCCGAAGGCGCAGTCGGCGAAGGAATCGATCGCGGAGATCAACCCGTACGTGACGGTGGTCCTGCACACCGAGCGGCTTGACTCCTCCAACGTGATGGAGATCTTCGGCGGCTATGACCTGATCGTGGACGGAACGGACAACTTCGCGACCCGCTACCTGGTCAACGACGCCTGCGTGCTGCTGCACAAGCCTTACGTGTGGGGCTCGATCTACCGGTTCGACGGTCAGGCGAGCGTGTTCTGGGCCGACTACGGGCCGTGCTACCGCTGCCTGTACCCCGAGCCACCGCCGCCCGGCATGGTCCCGTCCTGCGCCGAGGGCGGCGTGCTCGGCGTGCTGTGCGCGTCGGTCGGCTCGATCCAGGTGAACGAGGCGATCAAGCTGATCACCGGGATCGGCGACCCGCTGGCCGGACGGCTGATGATCTACGACGCGCTGGAGATGTCGTACCGCACGGTCCGGGTCAACAAGGACCCCGAGTGCGCCGTCTGCGGCAAGAACCCGACGGTCACCGCGCTGATCGACTACGACGCGTTCTGCGGCGCGGTCTCCGATGAGGCGGCGGAAGCGGCCGCCGGCTCGACGATCACCGCGACGGACCTGGCGGGCATGCTCGACCGGGGCGAGGCCATCTTCCTGATCGACGTGCGCGAGCCGAACGAGTACGAGATCGTCTCGATCCCCGGCGCGACGCTGATCCCCAAGGGCCAGTTCCTGTCGGGTGCGGCGCTTGAGAAGCTGCCGCAGGACAGGCGCATCGTCCTGCACTGCAAGAGCGGGGCGCGCAGCGCCGAGTGCCTGGCGATCGTGAAGAACGCGGGCTTCTCAGACGCGGTGCACGTGGGCGGCGGCGTCCTGGCCTGGGTCAGCCAGGTGGACCCGAGCCTCCCGTCGTACTGAGCCGGCTCCTGCACGCTATCCCTGCGCGCGACGAGGAACATCGGCACCGCGGCGAAGATCCGGTTGGTGCGGGCGCGCTCGGCCTGCTCGGCGAGCCAGCTCTGCTCGCCGGTGATCCGGTGCAGCAGCCTGCGGGCGACGCGCGGCGACGGGAACGAGTCCGCCTTCGCGTGGACCAGCCGGCGGGTGGTCTCCGGCCGGCCAGCGCTGCCTGGCCACCGCGATCATCTCGGGGTCGAGGTCGACGCCGATCGCGCGGGCTCCGTGCTCGGCCAGCTCAGCGACCGCGCGGCCACCGCCGCAGCCTGCGTCGACCACGGTTCGGCCGGCGACGTCGCCGGGCAACTCGTAGGAACGCGCGCGCAGCCGAACGGCCACGGGCTGCGTGTCGCCGGCATCGAGGGCAGACAGCAGGCTGGACATGCCAGCAATCGTCTGACTTAATGCCGACATGAAGTCAAGCCCCGCCTGCGACCCGGCCGCCCGCAAGGACGTGCTGCGCCGCAACCACCGCGCGCTGCAGGCCAGGATGGCGGCGCCGCGGTCCGCGCTCGATCTCCTCGAGACCGGGCTGAACTGTCCGCACGAGGACATCGTGACCTGCCCGAACTACCGGGCCGGCCTCGCGGAGCTTGTGGACGTCAAGGACCCGGCCGCTGAACGTACGTTCGATCCCCGGAGGGTGCCGTGAAGGGTGACCGCGTCGAGATCGTGGTCGATACCGGCGACGGGACCCGGGCCTATGAGGTGGCCGCGACCCGCGCCGGGCGCCGGGTGGAGGTGCGCACAGGCCGCGGTGTCGTCGAGGTGAGCGAGGTCACCAGGAACGGGACGGCGGTGCGGACCGCGCGGTTCATGGCGAGCCGGGTGGTCGCCTTGGTCGAGCACCCGGCGGACACGAGCCCAGGCGATCCCCGCGGGCCGTCCCCCCGGGGCTGACGCTGCACTACCATGCGCGGGTGGACCTTCTCGAGCCGGTGGTGCAGCCCTACGCGTGGGGGTCGCGCACCGTGATCGCCGAACTCCAGGGCCGGCCGGCCCCCACGGTCCGGCCAGAGGCCGAGCTGTGGATCGGCGCGCACCCGTCCGCGCCGTCGGTGGTCGACCGGGCGGGCCACCGCACCACGCTGGACGCCGTGATCGCCGCCGACCCCGGCCGCGAGCTCGGCGCGGAGTGCGCCAGGCGGTTCGGCGGGCAGCTGCCGTTCCTGCTCAAGGTGCTGGCGCCGGAGAAAGCGCTGTCCATCCAGGTGCACCCCTCGCGGGAACAGGCCGAGACCGGCTTCCGCGCGGAAAACGAACGCGGCCTGCCGCCCGGCGACAAGGCGCGCAACTACGTCGACGACTGGCCGAAGCCGGAGATTCTCTGCGCGCTCACCCGGTTCGAGGTGCTGGCGGGCATGCGGCCGGCGGCGGACGCCGCGGCGCTCCTTCGCGCGCTCGCGGTGCCAGACCTCGAGCCGCTCGCGGCGGACCTGGCCGCGACCGACGGCCCGCAGGCGCTCACCGGGGCGCTCACCCGTGTCCTGACCTGGCCCGCGGCGGAGCGCCAGCCGCTGATCGGCGCGGTGACCG
>NZ_JASIAL010000460.1:0-7599 GCF_030042015.1 Trebonia sp.
CCGGGCGGCGCGGGCGGCGCGGGCGGCCGCGTCGTCGCCGGCCGGGTTCACGCGGTGCCCCAGTTGCCCGCCAGCCGGCGCAGGCCGACGTCGGCGACCCGGCGCTGGGCGTCCAGGTGCGCCTTGAGCGCGCCGGCCCCGCCGGCGGTGAGCCGGTACGGACGGCGGCGGTCGTCGCTCTCGACCGCCTCGATCAGGCCCTGCGACTCCAGCCGGGCGAGTGCCTCATACAGCGTGCCTGGCGCGATGCGCACCCCCGCGAACGACTCGATGTCCTTGGTGAGCGCGTACCCGTGCTTGGTCCCGCCGGCGAGGCTGGACAAGATCAGCGTGGCCGGCCCCGCGTACCGGCCGAACCCGGCCAGGGCCTGGCCCTGCTCGCCCTCGTCCCGTCCGCGCCCGGTGTCCCGTGCTGGCATGCCGCCCACTATATATCGGCTGCCGATATACCGGAAGCCGATACTCGGAAACGGCGGCGCATCGGTGGCCGCGGGCACCACAGCAGCCACAGCTGTCCCGGCGCGAGCCCGGCGCCGGGGCCTGTCCGGCCGGCGGGTTCGCGCTGCTATTGGCGGTGGGGGCCCCGCCGACAATAGGCTTGGCGCAGGGGGCCCTACCGCCAATCCGGATCCGGGGTGGCCGCAGCCGCGGCCGGGTGCGGAGTGGGCTGCGGCCGGGCCGGCGTAGCGAGACAATGACATCGTGCGTGGCGTCTGGTCACGGGTGGCGCTGCCCGGTCTCGCGGTCGCGCTGCTCGTCGCGCTGGCCGCGGCTGGTTCCGGGGTGCCCCCGGCTGGGCCCGGGGCGGCCCCGGTCAGCCACGTGCCCGTCCGGGCCAGGCCGGCGTCCGCCGCGGCCAGGCGCGTCCCGGGGGCACCCGCCGGGATCATCGCCGCGTTCGCCCCTGCCGGCTGGTCTGCGCCAACAGGAAAGTCCGGCTGGTCTGCGCCAACAGGAAAGTACAGCGCCGGGATCGCCCTGGCCACCACTCCCGGCGCCCCAGCCGCCGCGGCCGCGGGCGTGCTGGCGGCCGCCGCCAGCACGGCGATCAAGCCGGACCCGGCGGACGCCCGGGCGTGCGGGTCCATGCCGGCGTTCCCCGCGGGCACCGTCGCCCAGATCATGGCCGGTCGGCTGACGATCGCGCCGTTCAACGCCGTCACCATCGACCCGGGCAGGGACGGCGACATCGACTGGTACATGGACCCGTACGACGACCCGACCTGGGTGCTGGACTTCCAGACGGGCACCTGGATCGAGTCGCTGATCGAGGCCTACCTGAGGGGCGGCAGGCACGCCGGCGCGTACCGGTCCCGCGCCGCGGCCATCCTGCGCGGCTGGCTGGCCGACGTGCCGATCGCCAACCAGAACCCGGAGACGCTCATGTGCTCCGCGGAGGCCTTCCCCGGCCAGGCCTGGATCCAGAACGCGATCCCCGGGCTGCTGAACTACTACGCCGCCAACTGGCAGGGCGCCTACAATCACGGCCTCTCCCAGGACCTGGAACTGCTGCGGGCCGGCTGCGCGTACCCGGCGAGCTACTGGGACGGGCAGCCGGTCACCTGGCGGCAGATCGCCAGGCAGCAGATGGTCGAATCGTTCGAGCCGAACGTTTACGGGCCTGCCGTGGATTCGCAGGGCGCGACCAACGAGCAGGCCACCGGGTACGCGAACTTCACCTACGGGCTGTGGACGGAGGCCGAGGCGGACCTGGCGGCCTGCCGCCAGCCGCCGCTCCCGGCGGCCGACAGGGACGCGATCGCCAAGATGGCCCTGTTCCTCGCGCTGGCGACCCAGCCGAACGGCAGGCTCGTCCAGATCGGCGACACCTACAACATAACGCCGCGGGACCGGGCCGGGACCCCGCTGCAGTTCGCGGCGACGCGGGGCGAGCAGGGAACGCCGCCGGCCCAGCGGGTCGGCGTGTACGCCGCCGGGTACATATTCGGCCGGTCCGGGTGGGGGACCAGCCAGACGTTCGGGGACATGTCGTTCTACTCCCTGCGCTTCGGGCCAGGGACGCAGATCCACGGGCACGCCGACCACATGGGGCTGACCTACTACGCGCGCGGGCGCGACCTGATCGTCGACGCCGGGCACGACGGGTACGAGCAGAACGCGTACCGGGCCTACCTGCTGTCGCCTGAGGCGGCGAGCACGCTGGTCATGCCCGACGAGCCGTTCGACCCGTCGGCGCCGACGAGCCTGGTGACCGCCCATGTCGGCGCGACGGCCCAGTTCTACGAGTTCACCGACACCGCGTTCGGCGGCGACGTCCGCGACCGCAGCGTGTACGTCAGCCAGGCGCCGGACTTCGTCGTCGTGTTCGACCGGGCCTATGGCGGCGGGGTCTACCAGCAGCTATGGCACCTGGACCCGGCGCTGACCGTGACGACGGTGCGCAGCGCGTATGCGGTCGCCACGGCGCCGGGCACCGAGCTGGTGATCGGGCAGGTGCCGCTGCCCGGGCAGGTGATCCCCGCCGGGTCGACGCGGGTGGTCCGCGGGCAGGTCAGCCCCTACCAGGGCTGGGTGTCCCGTGCGCAGAACCAGCGCACCCCGGACGACGTCGTCACGATGACCAGGTACGGGGCCAGCGCGGCGATCCTCACCGTGATCGTGCCCGCCGCGCCAGGGACCCGGGTCACCGCGTCCGCCGTCGCGCACGGGGCGGGCTGGTACCAGCTCAGGATCGCGATCGGCGGGACCGTGCACACCCTGCTGGTCAGCGCCGACGGCACGATCAAGGCGTAAGCGGTCAGGCGTCTTCGCGCGTCGCCTCGAGCTCGATCGTCACCTGGAGGCTGTCGGGAACCATGAAACCGCCGCCCGTCAGCGCCACGTGGCCCCACTTCAGCACGTCGAAGTCGCTCCGCTTGATCTCGGTGGTCGCAGTGAGCCCCAGCCGCGTCTTGTTCCACACGTCGGTGATCACGCCGTGCACGGTGAGGTCGAGGGTCACCGGCTGCGTGATGCCGTGCATGGTCAGCTCGCCGTCCAGCGCGTAATGCCCAGGCGACTGCTCTCGCAGGGCGCGGGAGGAGAAGTCGATCGTCGGGTACTGAGCCACGTCGAGAACGTCCGGCCCGAGGATCTTTTCGTCCCGCATCTTGTTCCCTGTGGTCAGGGTCGTCGCGTCGATGGACGCCCGCACGGACGAGGCCAGCGGGTCGCCGGCGATCGTGATCTCGCCTGTCGGCCCGGACGCTATTCCCCGGGCGAACGCGATCGTGAAGTGCTCAACGGCGAAGGCGACGAACGAATGCGTCGAGTCGATTGTCCATGCGCCTGGCTCGGGAGGCAGCTGCGCCACCTGGAACCTCCATTCACGGAAGGGGCTATGCCCCCATCCTGCCGCATCCGGCGCTCAGGCGTTGAGGTAGGCCAGAACCGCGAGGACGCGGCGGTTGTCGTCCTCCGACGGCGGCAGGCCGAGCTTGGCGAAGATCGACGTGCTGTGCTTGCTTACGGCCTTTTCCGTGACGAAAAGGCGCTGCGCGATCGCGGCGTTGGAGCGGCCCTCGGCCATCAGCGCGAGGACCTCGCGCTCCCGCGCGGTCAGCCGGGCGATGGGCGCGTCGCGCGCGCGCCTGCCCATGAGCCTGGCGACGACCTCGGGGTCCATCACGGTGCCGCCGCCGGCCACGGCGCGGATCGCGTCGGTGAACTGGTCGTCGTTGAACACCCGGTCCTTCAGCAGGTACCCGACGGCCCCCGCCCGGTCGGCGAGCAGTTCGCGCGCGTACAGCTGCTCCACGTACTGGGACAGCACGAGGACGGGCAGGCCGGGCACCTGGCTGCGGGCGGCGATCGCCGCCCGCAGCCCTTCGTCGGTAAACGTAGGCGGCAGCCGGACGTCGACGACGGCGACGTCCGGCTGCCGCTGGACGAGCGCGCGCAGCAGCGCGGGGCCGTCGCCGACCGCCTCGATGACGTCGAAGCCGTGCGCCGCGAGCAGCCTTTCCAGGCCCGTCCTCAGCAGGTAGAGATCTTCGGCGAGGACAACGCGCATGGCACCTCGATGACGATGATGGTCGGCCCGCCCGCGGGGCTGTGCACTGCCAGGATGCCGTCGAACGCGGCCAGGCGCCGCTCCATCCCGGCGAGCCCGGTGCCGTTCTCGGTGTTGGCGCCGCCGGTGCCGTCGTCGGTTATCTCGGCGCGCAGCAGGCCCGCCGCGTGCGCCATCCGGACGTGGGCGCAGGTGGCGCCGGCGTGCTTTGCCACGTTGTTCAGTGCCTCGGCGACGGCGAAGTACACCGCCGACTCCACCGGGACGGGCGGCCGTCCCGGCAGGCCGATCTCGGTGATCACGGGGACCGGGCAGTCCAGGGCCAGCGCCTCGACGGCGGCGCCGAGGCCGCGGTCGGCCAGCACCGGCGGGTAGATCCCGCGCACCAGGTCGCGCAGGTCGGCCAGGGCCCTGGACGAGACCTCACGGCACTCGGCGATCAGGGCCTCGGCGGCGCCGGGGCTGGTCCTGACCAGCTTTTCTGCCGCGCGCAGGTTGATGCCGAGCGCGACCAGGCGGGCCTGCGCCCCGTCGTGCAGGTCCCGTTCCAGCCGCCGCAGCTCGGCGGCGGCGAAGTCGACGGCCTCGGCGCGGGTCCGCGTGAGGCGCTCGACGCGGGTGGTGAGGAGCTTGTGCGCCTTCAGGTCGGCGAGGATCGCGTTCCTCGGCAGCGCGAAGCTCGCGACGGCGCTGGCGCACACAAGCACCCACACGAGCGAGCGTGACGTGCTGAGCATCCAGTCGTACCAGTAATAGCCGCTGGCGTAGACCCGCGGCTGGAGGACGATGCAGGCATATGCCCCGTAGACCGCGAAGACGAGCAGGCCGACGGCCGCCAGGTATGCGGCCGTCCGGCGCAGCAGGAGCGTGAGCAGCGCTGTCGCGGCCACGATCAGCAGGCCTGTCAGCAGCGCGCTGGTCTGCGTCAGGGTGGGCAGCAGCGGGCCGCCGCCGGCCTGTTCGGGGACGAGCGAGAAGTTCGCGTTGCTTCGCGGAGAGTACCGGACCGCGGTAATGCCAACGGCCCACAGCCACAGCGCGACCACCGGGACCAGGGCCACGCCGGGACCCGCCGCGGGCGGCCGGGGGTCGCGCACGGCGAGCAGCGCCCAGGCCAGGGCCGCGCACGCGACCGTGCCGGCCAGGAACGCGAACGTCAGCGGGTAGCTCATGGCATCCATCGTGGCCCGCGGCGGCGGGCCGCACCATCGGCGAGGACCCACCAGCGGGGTAGGTGTTTGCCTACTCTGGGGCCGGTTCCTGCGCGGCCGGCGCCGACTGCTTGCCGAGGTAGCTGCTCTCCACGAGTTCGGGGTTGGCGCGCAGGGCCTGGCTGTCGCCCGAGGCGGCGATCTCGCCGTGCGACAGCACGTAGCCCCTGTCGGCGACGGTGAGGGCGAGATCGACGTGCTGTTCGACGAGGAGCACGCCGCAGCCGCTGTCGTGCGCGTACGCGCGTACCACCGGGAGCAGCCGCTCGACGATGATCGGCGCAAGCCCCAGGCTGAGCTCGTCGATCAGCAGCAGCTTCGGCTGCCTGGCCAGCGCGCGGCCGACCGCAAGCATCTGCTGCTCGCCCCCGGAGAGCAGGCCGACCCGGCGGCTGGTCAGCGGCTCGAGCGCGGGGAAGTACCGATACGCGGCGGCGGCGTCGAGGCGCTCGCCGCGGGCCTTCAGCCGGAAGTGCTCGGCGACCGTGAGGCTGAAGAAGACGCCCCGGCCTTCTGGCACGTGGGCGAGCCCCTTGCGGGCCCGCGCGTCGGGCGAGGTGCCGGCGAGGTCGTCCCCGGCGTAGAGCACCCGGCCGCCCATCGGCCGCACCACGCCGGCGATCGTCAGCAGCGTCGTGGTCTTGCCTGCGCCGTTCGCGCCGAGCAGGGCCACCACCTCTCCCTCGCCCACTGTCAGGCTGACGTCGCGCAGCACCGCCGAGCCGTTGTAGCCGGACGTCAGGCCGTCCAGTTCGAGAACGCCGCCTTTCGCGGCCGTATCGCTCATCACGCCGCTCCCGCCGAGGAATGCCCGAGGTAGGCGGCGATGACCCGCTCGTCACCGCGGACCTGGGCGGGCGTCCCATGCGCGATCACGCTGCCTGAGTCCATCACCACGACCCGCTCGCAGGTGTTCAGCACCAGGCCCATGTCATGGTCGACGAGCAGCACCGGGGTCCCGGAGGTCGCGATGTTCTGCAGCAGCTCGCCCAATTCCGCGCTTTGCCTGGTGTCAAGCCCGGCGCCCGGCTCGTCAAGAAGCAGCAGCCGCGGCCGTGCCACCAGCGCCCGGGCGATGCCTGCCCGCTTGCGCTGGGCCTGGGTCAGCTCCCACGGCATCGCTTCGGCCGACGTCTTGAGGTCGAGCAGTTCGAGTTCCCCGTCGACCGAGGCCTGCCCGCCGTCCTTGGCGGCGACGGTCAGGTTCTCCCTGACCGTCAGGTCGTCGAACAGCTCGACCGTCTGCCAGGTGCGCGCCAGCCCGCGCCGGGCACGCGCGTGCGGGGGCAGCCCGTTGAGGCTCGCGCCGTCCAGCTCCACCGTGCCCTCGTATCGCACGAATCCGGTGACCGCGTCGATGAACGTGGTTTTGCCTGCGCCGTTCGGGCCGATGAGGCCCATGAGTTCACCCGGCTCGATTTCCAAGTCCACCCCGACAACGGCCCGGACGCCGCCAAAGCTGACCGACACGCCCTGGGCGCGGAATACGGAAGTCATCGACGCTGCAGGACCTTCCGATCAGATTGATCAACCAATCAGGTTAAACGCACGTTAATGGTGGCGTCCGTGCATGTCAATGCTCTTCGCGGAGGCGGCGTGACGGCAGGGGAGACGCCACGGATCGTTCGGGAAAAATTTGTTTTTTCCTTTAGACCGCGGGGCGGTACTCGGGCGGAAGGTCGAGCGCCAGCGCGACGTTGCCGAGCACAGCGCGGGCAACCTGCCGCAGGACGACCTCGCGGGGCAGGTCGTGCAGCCGCTCGCTCAGCTCGATGAGCTCGATGAAGCGCTCCCTGACCGGCTCCCTGATCACCGGGTCCGCGCCCGCCGCGGCGTGCGCCTGCACCTGGAACAGCACCTGGTACGGGCGGGCGTCGAGCAGCTCACCGTAGGCACGGGCGAGCGTCTGTTCCAGGTCCTGCCCCGCACCCGGCCCGTCCGCCGCGCTGGCGACCTCGATCGCCTCCTTGATGCGCTCGGTCGTCCAGTCGTGGCAGGCCAGGAAGAGGGCCCGCTTGTCCGGGAACAGCGCGTAGACGTACGGCTGGGACACGCCCGCCCTCGCGGCTATGTCCGCGGTGCGGGTGCCGTGGTAGCCGTTCTGCGCGAACTCGATGACCGCGGCCTCCAGCAGGTCGGCGCGCCGCTGGTCCGCGCTGAGCCGCGGCTTGGGCCGGCGCCGCCTCGGAGACTGGGACATAGGTAAATTATCGATCACGGCCTAACCGCCGCCCGCGCCGGCCCCTCGCGATCGGGGCCGGTCGCGGAGGTGCCGCGGGCGGGGACGCTACCGCTACGGTGCGTCCGCCGCCGGCTCGGGTGCCGGGGCCGGGGCCGGGGCCTCCGGCGCGGTCGCGGACCGGCGCGCGCCGAGGG
>NZ_JASIAL010000001.1:0-4867 GCF_030042015.1 Trebonia sp.
CTGATCGCGTCGGAGCGCCCGGTTACCATGCGCACGCCCCGGATGCCCGAAAGCCGCTCGCGCAGTTCCGCTTCGACCACGAAGCCGAGTCCGGGCAGGAACACGAACTCTATGCGGCGGGATCGCGGCTGGCTGGCTTGCTGATTCGAGCGCATGGTGCGGTATTCCGGCGATCGGCCGCGGGCGCGGCCTCCTCCCATGGTGAGCATGATATCCGTCACCAGAAACGAGCCCCGGCGACTGCCTCGCCGGCCACGCAGACTCCGCTAAGGAATGTGATAGTCACTGTCCGCAATAGATTGCGGGATGGTTACGCTGAGCGCGGTGTGATCGGTATCCTCCGCTACAGCGGAGGCAGTGCGGTCCACAGCATGGGGGTTGAATACATGAAGGGCTTCAGGGACTTCCTCGCCCAGGGCAATATCGTCGGGCTCGCGATAGCGGTCGTCATCGGCACCGCGTTCAGCGCCCTGGTGACGGCGCTCGTCGCCGACTTCATCACGCCGCTGATCGCGGCGATCGGCGGGAAACCCGACTTCGGCAGCCTCTATTTCACGGTCAACCACAGCAAGTTCTCATACGGCCTGTTCATCAACGCCGTGCTGGCGTTCTTGATCATGGCGGCCGTGATCTACTTCCTGGTCGTGGCCCCCATGACGAAGGTCACGGCACGGATGAACCGCAACCAGGCGGCGACCGAGCGCAACTGCCCGGAGTGCCTGAGCACGATCCCGATCGCGGCGTCCCGGTGCATGTACTGCACGGCCGAAGTTGGCCCCGCGTCAGTCGTCGCGGACAAGCAGTCCAGCTGACACCGACGGGAACGGGACGAGTCTGGGCTCGGGCCGGGGCCTGGCCGTCCCGAGCCCAGACGTTCGTGGGAGGGGTAGCGGGATTGACCCCTATACGATCAGTGTGGCACCGGTTCCTGATAAGAAGCTGGGGCAATGCTGGGAACCGGATAACTGGCTGGTAACGAAGCCTTCTCGGGGAACCGTATGTTCATACGGGCGTAGGCTCGTCACGAGTTCTCTGCCCCCACCGACTCCGGCGCTGCCTGCGCGGCCGTACCCGGCTGCGCGTCGGCGTCGGCTGCCTGAGCGGGCACGCCGCCGGCGTCCGTCGCCGGGACGCGCCTGCGTGCCGCCGGCTTCGCCCCGGACCTGGCCGGCTTGGCCCGGCCTTGCTGGCCGGCCCGGGGCTGCGGGGACGGCCGGGACGACGACGGCGCCTGCCGCTGCGCAGGCTGCCGCTGCGCGGGTGGCGACGGTACCGCGGCCACCTGCGTGGCTGGCTGCGGCGTAAACGATGGCTGTGGTGTGTAGATCGGCTGCGGGCCTGTCACCGACAGCTGCGGCACCGGCTGCAGCACCGCTGGCTGCGACATCACCGCTGGCTGCGGCACCGCTAGCTGTGGCACCTGCTGCAGCACCTGCGGCGGCAGCGGATAAGGGTTGCCTGCCAGCGGCTGCGATGGCAGCACCACATCGGAGTTTTCGTGCTCGAGGAATTCCGCCAGTCTTTCCGCCTCGTCGGCGCTGAACCCGATCACGGCACGCGGCTGGCCCCATGGCTCCTTGAGCGCGTAGCCCACATACCCGACCACCGGCTGCGGCGGCGTGTCCGCCATGCCCTGGAGCGCTCGCCAGCGCTCCCATGCCGATTCCAGGCGCGCAGCTGCATGCTGCGCGCGCGCGACCTGCTCTGGATCACGCATCGTGCATCCTCCCCTGTAAGTTTTGATGCCCGGAAAGCAAACCGGACCGGCCCCAGCACGGCGGGAGCGGCGAACGCGGTGCGTAAGCGCCGCGCTAACCGCCCCGCCCGCTGGGGCCGACCCCCCATTTCCACCGGACGAGCTCCGCCGTGAGCATGGCGGGGGGGCACGTTGCGGCTAACCGCCGTGCTCCCGGCACGCTCCTGACGCGGGGTGTTACTCAGAACGCTGCTGCGGGATCCCCGCCAGCAGTGCACGAACCTCGGTCTCCCGGTAACGCCGGTGCCCCCCCAGCGTGCGGATCGATGTCAACTTGCCTGCCTTCGCCCAGCGCGTGACCGTCTTCGGGTCGACACGGAACATCGTGGCGACTTCGGCGGGAGTCAACAGCGGCTCAGCCTCTGGCGTACGTGCGGACATTGGTGCGGCCTCTCCTCCTGGACCGGTGTAGCGATCCTCGTGTTGTTGTTGTCTGGCCATGGTGCTCCGCAAGGAGCTTGTCGTTGATGTCCTCATATGGCCTACAGGGACCATATTGCCATCACCAGCGGTGACAAGTCGACCACCCGGCGCGAAGTTTCTGTAGTGGGATGCCCCGTTGCTCCTTGGATCGGTGTCACTCACCGTGATTCTAGCGATACTAATCGTCGCATCGGGCTAGATTCGGAAATACTGCCCCGCGAGTCTTTCTGGTGCACGGCTCAGCGCCGCTCCCCGGGCGGAGCGCGCGACCTCTGGTTCTGTAGTCCCCTAGACACTTAGGGTAATCTACCCTGATCGAATCGTGATATAACAACACACTTCCCGTTGTTCACCGTGATCACGAGACGAGAACCGGCGGCCAGCCGGGGCCACCGCGCCGCGAACGCGGTGCGTGAGTACGGCGAGCAGCGGATCGGCGTAGTCATACGGGCCGCAAACCGGGTACGGTTATACGTGTACGGAAGCTGGCGAGCGCCGAGTTCCCCAAGGGGGGATCTACGGCGATTCTGTGTGTGTCACAGGCAAGCCGAACGGCAGGCACTGCGCGCACCCGGATAGCCGGCAACACAAGCATCGTGGGGCCGCACGGCTCCGGACGTTCGAGGGGGTCGAGCCAATGGGGCGCGGCCGAGCCAAGGCCAAGCAGGTGAAGGTTGCTCGCCAGCTCAAGTACAACAGCGGCGGCACGGACCTTGACCGGCTGCGTGCGGAGCTGGGCGTCGGATCAGACCAGCGGGGCGGGGACCAGAACGACCCGTACGCTGCGTACGACGACGACGATGCTGCCGACGAGGACACCGGCGACGAGGACACCGGCGACGAGGACGAGGACGCCGAGGACGACGAAGACGCCGAGGACGCCTGGTCCAAGCCCTAGGTTGTGCCGGTAACCGCAGCCGCTGTCAGTAGCCGAAGGCGGTGCGCCATCGCGGCGCACCGGCTCAAGGCTGTCCGCGTCAGTTCACGCCGCGGCCGTCAGCGGCTTCCCGCCGCTTCAAGTACGCTCTTGCCCCGGTCGCTGTCCGGGACAGGGACCGGGTACTGGCCATCGAAGCAGGCGCGGCACAGCGAACCGGGCGGCTGCTCTGTGGCCGCCACGAGCCCGGCAAGCGAGACATAGCCGAGTGAGTCGGCGCCGATCGAAGCGCAGATCTCGGGGACCGAGCAGCTGCCGGCGATGAGCTCGGCCCGCGTCGCGAAATCGATCCCGTAAAAGCACGGCCACTTCACCGGCGGCGAGGCGATCCGGACGTGCACCTGGAGCGCCCCCGCCTCGCGCAGCATGGCCACGATCGCCCGCTGGGTGTTCCCGCGCACGATCGAGTCATCGACAACGACGATCCGCTGGCCGGCGATCACGTCGCGCAGGGGATTAAGCTTCAGCCTGATGCCGAGCTGCCTGATCGTCTGGCTCGGCTGGATGAAGGTCCTGCCGACGTAGGAGTTCTTCACCAGGCCCTGCCCGTACGGGATGCCGCTGGCCTCCGCGTACCCGATCGCGGCCGGGGTGCCCGACTCGGGCACCGGGATCACCAGGTCGGCGTCGGCCGGGTGCTCGCGTGCCAGCGTCCGGCCGATCTGCACCCGGGCGGCGTGCAGGCCGCGCCCGCCGATCGTGGTGTCCGGCCTGGCCAGGTAGACGTACTCGAACAGGCAGACCTTCGGCGAGGCCGCCGCGAAGATCCGCGACCTGACGCCCCGCTCGTCGAGCGAGATCAGCTCGCCAGGCCGGACCTCGCGCACGAAGGAGGCGCCCACGATGTCCAGCGCCGCGGTCTCGCTCGCCACGACCCAGCCCGCGGCCCCCAGCCGGCCGAGCACGAGCGGCCGGAATCCCTGCGGGTCGCGCGCCGCGTACAGGGTCTTCTCGTCCATGAACACCAGCGAGTAGGCGCCCTTGACAAGCGGAAGGACGCGTGCCGCCGCCTCCGCGATGCCACCGGGGCCCGGGCCGTCCCCCGCGGGCCCCCCGGGCGCCCCGGCCGGCCCCTGCACGAACAGCTCGGTGAGCACGTCGGTGTCCGAGGTGGCCGCGAGCGTGCCGTGCCCGTTGCCCGGGGCGAGCATCGCGGCGAGCTCGCGGGTGTTGGTCAGGTTCCCGTTGTGCCCGAGGGCGATGGACACCGTCGGCGTGGACCGGAAGGTCGGCTGCGCGTTCGCCCACACCGAAGAGCCGGTGGTCGAATACCGGCAATGCGCCACCGCGATGTCGCCGCGCAGCGCCCGCAGCGAAGGCTCGTCGAACACCTGGGCGACCAGGCCCATCTCCTTGTGCACGACGATCCGCCTGCCATCGCTGACCGCGATGCCGGCCGACTCCTGACCGCGGTGCTGAAGCGCGTGCAGTCCGTAATAGGCGAGCTTGGCGACGTCCTCACCCGGGGACCAGATACCGAACACGCCACAGGCGTCCCGCGGCGGGCGGTCTTCTGGATCAAGATCGTGCGTTAGGCGCCCGTCTGGCTTAGCCACCAGGTCAGTCTATTTCCTCGGCTCACCCGGGGGGAACGGTCCCGCCGACCGGAAGGTGCGCGGACAGGTCAGACCGCGCTCCGCTCGCCCGGACCGCCCCGCTTTGCACCGCCTCGGGCCATGTCAGCCGCCCGGTTGCGAGCAGGAACCAGGTCGCCGGATCCGTCTCCACGACGTTCGGAGGGGTCCCCCGCG